>PUNJ01000016.1 GCA_003551705.1 Chloroflexota bacterium
GGCCGAGAAAGGCTATAGAAGCGGCTAAAAGGTATATATCTGACCCTACAGAAGAAAACAAAAATGCCGCCGCTCGTGCCGCCTATGCCGCCGCAAGAAAGGAAATGAGAATAAAAATATTGACTTATGGAAAAGGACTGATACAAGAGGCCCCGGTCTTATAGGGGGGATTGGTTAGAATTTTAGTTGAGTGCGGATACATTGTCTGGATTAAAAAAGGGTTCAAGCCCAATGCTGTTTTCCAAGTTCAACACGACATATATGTCCACTACGTAGGAGACGGAGAAATAAAAGAGGAGCATTAAAATGATACCGGAAGACGCGATCATCAAGAACATGAAGAAGGAAGCCAGGAACAAAGGGGTAGACATAATTAAAACCAAGGTAGAAAAGAACCACAGGCCCCTGGCCAGGGTTATAGACAAAAACGGAGAAATATACGTCCTCAAATTCTCCAGGGACGGAACAAAGGCCATAGGACCGGAATTCAAAGAAATAGGATTTTAATCTCAATAGCTATATTTGCACTCATAAACGCAAATATTGTTAAACCTCTGCACGATAAACACAAATATCAGTTGACATAACACTCCAATACACATAACACTTTGGTAAAAGGAGGTTTTTCTTTTGCCAAAAAAACGCAGAGGCAAGCCATGCCTGTTTGAAGATGTAGATAAACTTAGAAAAAGCGTAGATGAATACTTCGAAGTCTGCGACAAAGAAAAGCAGCCGCCTCTCATTACAGAGCTGGCTCTTCATCTCGGCACAAGCAGACAGTGCATTGTTGACTACAAGAACAAAGTCCATAAGGACAAAAATAAGAAATGGTATAAAGAGGCACGACAGATACTATTAGATGCCTCCGCGCGATGCGAGGCCTTCCTCGAAAGAGCACTTATCGCTCCGGGAAAATGCACCGGAGTTATTTTCAACCTGAAAAACAACTACGGATGGAAAGACAAGACCGAAGTAGAAAACACCATCAAAGGTAACGTAATTAACGTAATCACCAAGAAATAAATGGAAATCGACATAGAGCTCGAAAAATATCAATCCAATTTCTTTCTTTCCAAAGCAATGTTCCCCGCAATGGTGTCGGCCTGGGGAACAGGAAAGACAATGCTGGGGATCCTGAAAGGGATGGCCAAGTCCGAGAAATACAAAAACAACCTCGGCATAATATTCAGGAAAGAATGGACGGATCTTAGAGACTCGACCTGTGTTGATTTCAAGAACCTAACCGGCCTACACATTAATTCCGCCAGAGAGTGTGTCCTGGCAAACGGAAGCAAGATACTATTCAGGCACATCGAGGAGCTCAATAATATCCAGAACATAAATTTGGGCTGGTTCCTCATCGAGCAGGGGGAGGAGCTCGAAACAGACGACGAATTCTTTACATTATTTGGAAGACTCCGGAGAGCCAACTGCGGAACACCTCAAGGGATGGTGATCGCAAACACGAAAGGCCATAACTGGATATGGAAGCTCTGGAAGATGCAGGGCCTAAAGAACACACTCGAGGAGCTGCCGGAAGAAATGAGGGAGATGATGAAAAAGAAAGGCATAGAGATATGCTCCCTCTCCGAAGCGACCACATACGACAATAAAAACAATCTCCCGGAAACCTTCCTAATGAAAGTAGAGATAATGAAGCAGAAAAAGCCGAAGCTCTACAACAGATTTGTAATGAACTCCTGGGAGGACGACGACATAGAGGACGTGGCCATACAGAGGAGCGATGTCGAAACCGCCAGAACCAGGAAAATAGTAAAACCGCTGGAAGTGAAAGTGGTCGGGTGCGATCCCGCAAGGTTCGGAGACGACGAAACAGTAATATACTGCACAGAAGACACCGATATCAAAGACGATGAAATAACCCGCAAGAAAAACACCATGGACACCGCCGCAAGAATACACCGGATGGCCATAAAGCACGAAGCGAAAGTAGCCGTAATAGAAGTGGCCGGCCTCGCAGGAGCCGGAATAGTTGACAGAGTAAGAGAACTCGCCTGGGACCTATACGACGTAATCGAAGTAAACCCGGCAGAAAGAAAACCCGAGATAGTAGGACAGGAGCACTACAACATGAGAAGCCACCTCTGGCTTCAAGCCGGGGAGTCTTTCGCAAACGAAGAAATCAGCCTGACGTGGGACGACGATATACTAAGAGAAGAACTCACTACGCCTAAATACTCATTCAGAAACGCCAGGCAGTATGTTGAAAGCAAGGACGAAATAAAAAAGCGGATAGGCCGCAGCCCGGACAGAGCAACAGCATACCTGCTATGCCTGCACGGACTACCCTATGCCGCAGAGATAAAAAAAAGAGAGAAGAAGAAAAAAGGATCATCTTGGGAGGACTACTGGGGGAAAAGAAAATCCGGATCCTCAATGTCAGCATAAAGGAGAAATCTATGAAAATGAAAGAAATGCAGGAGCATCAGGTAAACCATAACTTTTATTACAGGATTGAAGGCGGTAAGCTAATAGAGGTGGATAATAAGAAAAACGCAATATCCGGAGTCTTCAAGATAAAACAGAAACCTCTCACAAAGAACCAGGCAATGGAAATATACACCAACAGATACAGCTGCTCCCCGGCCGCAGCAGAATACATCGACTCAATACTATGGCCGGAGGACGTGAAAAAAGAGCCGAAGCCCAAAAAGAAAACCACGAAAAAGAGTCCATCTAAGAAATGAACGAAGAAAAACTATCGAAAAAGTGTAACGATTTCTACGCAGAAGGTCTCGAGGGGAACCGCCAATGGAGAGATCGGGCAAAAGAGGACTTCAAGTTCTACTGGGGAGACCAGTGGGAAGATGCCGACAAGAAAATGCTCCAGGCGGCGAAAAAGCCAGCCCTGACCTTCAACCGGATACTCCCTGCCATTAACGTCCTGGCCGGCATAGAAAGACAAAACAGGGAGATGGTAAGGATCTATGCCCGAAAAGGCGGAACAGACAAGGTAGCGCAGGCCCTCACCGAAATAGTAAAACACCTATACGACACATCCAACGGACACTACGAGGAGTCAATGCAATTCCTCGACGGCCTGATATGCGGCAAAGGGTGGATCGCCCTTGACGTGGACTACCAATACGACCCCATAAACGGAGACCTGGTAATAGAAAGGGAATCGCCTTTCAGAATAATAGAAGATCCACAGTCAAACTCATACGACCTAAACAAGGACGGAAGGTATATAATACGCACATACTGGTGGACCAAAGACGAAATAACCCTCAACTACCCCGACAAAAAGAAGGATATCGAATCAGGATATCTCGGAAAACTCGTAACAGATGATACGAGCGAAGAAACTATGGAGGAACAGATAAACCAGACGGTATCCGACGTATATCAGAACGTAACAGGAGCAGTAGAAAGAAAAAGATACAGGGTGAGAGAGGTATACTGGAGAGAATGGAAACGAAAGACGCTCCTCATAAACAAACTTAACCTGGAAGTCACCGAGATAAATAAGAAATCAGAAAAGGATATAAGAGCTCTCAAAGAAAAGCTCGGAGGAACAGAATTCGAAAAAGAATTTGATGTTGTCGACAGGGTTCTCCCAACACTGCATAAGACCGTAATCGTGGGAGACTTAGTCCTTGAGTCAGAAGAAGATCCCTTCCACGGATTTACGCAGTTCCCATTTGTGAGGTTCTGCCCCTTCTGGCTTGACGGCGTCGTATTCGGACACGTCCACAACCTCAAAGACCCGCAGAAGGAGCACAATAAAAGAATATCGCAGGTCCTTCACCTACTAAACCAGGCACCAAACACAGGGTGGCTCGGAGAGCAAGGGTGGTATGCCGGAGACAAAGAGGAACTGGAGCAATACGGATCCAAGCCCGGAGTAAACATAGAATTCAGGAAAGGAAAGAAACCCGAGAGACTACAGCCCTCACAGGTGTCAAACGGACACTTCCTGCTCGCAGAGAACGGAAAACAGGCTATCCCGGAGATCAGCGGAGCAAACGCCGACCTTATGGGGCACGACAAAACCAAAGCCGAATCGGGAATAGCCATGCAGTTAAGGATGCGGCAAGGGTTAGCCGTCAACGAAATAGTATTTGATAACTTTTCATACACCAGGCAGATACTCTCTCAAAACCTTGTAGAGATAATAAGAGAGTCTACCCTCTACAGCGAAGAAGAAATAGACAGTATTCTACACGAAAGACTCGAGGACGTATCACTGAAGGACATCCAGAATTTCAGGTATGGAAGATACGGAGTGAAAATAGAGAAAAACCCCAACTCTCCCACGGTGAGAATGGCAAACTTCTCAATGCTCCTGGAGGCAGCAAAAGCCGGACTCCCCATACCACCGGAAGACCTTATAGAGCTAAGCGATCTACCGAACAAAGAAAGCATCCTTCAGCACATGAAGGAACAAAGAGAAGCAGAGGCAGCAGTGCTGCAGGGAGGAGGGATGCCTCCGCCCACGGGACCACAGCAGAGACCGCCAGGTCCACCAAGGTCCCCGCAGCCCGCTCCCGGGGGACAGCCCCCCGTATAAGCGGCTGGTGAGCTAACTCGCAGCTCGAACCGAAGGCGAGGAACGGAGGATAACGATGGAAGGAAAAGAACAGAACGTTGAGCGTGATGACCTGCAAGAACAGCAGGAAGAACTCATTGAGAAACTCAATGACATGGACTACGACTGGGACAAACACCCGAAAGTGCAGGGCATTATTCGGGACAACCAGAAAGAACGAGAGATGAGGCACAGCGTGGAACAGCAGATACTTCAACTGCGATCCGAAAACCAAAAACTCAAACAGGAGTTTGAAAACACTGCGAAAGACCAGGAGGACGAACTCGGTATCCTGGAAGACGTCAATGACGGGGACTACCTGACCGTCGCGCAGGCAAAAAAACTTCTGCAGAAGGGTTTTTCGTCAAAGGAGAAAGAAGTTGAAAAGCTCAAACAGGACCAACATGCCCACAGAATCCAGGAAGCCGAAGCGGCAGCAAAGGAAAAATACACTGCCAATAAAGTAGGCGAAGGGCTTGACTACACGTCCGTCATAGAGAACGGATACAAGAAACTCCTGGAAGACAACCCTGCTCTCCACCAGGGCGTAATGAGCTCGTCAAATCCGGCAGAGACCGCCTACAAGTTAGGCCTGACTCATCCAGACGTAGCACAGAAAGCTGATGCCATAAAAAAGCAGCAGCTTCTAAAAAAGCTCAACAATGTAAAAACCCCCCGAAGCGGAGGATCCATAATGGAAATGGAAGACGAAGACTTCACCTCGCTTCTTTCCAAGGATGAGACTTCACTCCTGAACGAACTTCGCTCCGAGGAGGGGTAAAACACAGGAGGAAAGATAAATGGCTAAGACAGAAATATCGACCAGCCATAACCTAACAGTTAAAAAATGGTCTGCGGTTCTTTTTAAGGCCGCGCTGGGTAAGCTGTATTTTGGTAAGTTTGTAGGCAAGTCCGCAGACTCCATAGTGCAGACGAAGACGGACCTCACCAAGGAAAAAGGAGACCAGATCACCTTTGGCCTGCGTATGCCTTTAACCGGTGACGGCAGAGTAGACGACCAGGAAATCGAAGGGAACGAGGAAGCGATGACCTTCTACGACTTTCCTTGCCTTATTAATCTCCGTGGAAACGGCGTAAGGGCAAACGGAAAGATGTCCGTAAGAAGGCCGGCGTTTGACCTCAAGACCGAGATGAAAGATGCTCTCGCCGGGTGGATGTCAGAGGTTATAGACAACGACACAGTTGCTGCTCTCTCTGGCATTGGAAACTCCGCAGGAACAATACCGGCAGCTGCCCCGCACGCTGACCGCGTATTCTTCGGTGGACAGACCACCGCAGGAGTAATGTCCACTGTCGCAGACCTCAACAGTGTAGACAGCACCACAAACCACCTCTTCGGAACCAACGTAATTAGCCACGTCAAGCGCATGGCTAAAAGCGCGGATCCGAAAATCAGACCCATCATCGTTAATGGTGAGGAGCGGTTCGTGATGTTTATAAACCCGCTGCAGATGAAGGCCTTGAGGGCCGAAGAGGCATGGAGAGAAGCGCAGATCGGAGCAAACATACGCGGAGAGTCTAACCCCATATTTTCCGGAGCAGAAGGAATGTGGGACGGCGTAATCATACACGAGTATGAAAGAATACCATACGCCGCGCAGGGAGAGGAATTCGACGACGGTGACGCTGCCGGAACTACCTGTGCAAGAGCTCTCTTCTGCGGCGCCCAGGCAGGGGTCCACGCATACGGACAGTATCCCGGATGGTATGAAAAGAACTTCGATTACGGCAGAGTGCCCGGAGTGGCAACTGACATCATAATCGGAATTCGCAAACCCATATTCGACAGCAAAGAGTATGGAGTCATAGCAGTCAACACGGCTGTTCTTCCGGACTAAGCGAAGGTAACTAAGGGAGGGCTCGCAAAAACGAGTCCTCCCTTTAAATTAAACAAAGGAGAATGAAATGAAGATAAGATACATAGCGCTGGCTCTCCTGGCCTTCCTAATGTTTGCGATCACCTGCACTGCAGCACACGCACAGATGAGCTCCGAGGTTTACTACTGGGCTTCTATTATAGACCAGTATGGAATTGAAGTATCCTCGGACATCGTCGTCGACGTATATGCTGTTGACGGGTCAACGATGATATATAGCGACAGAGCCGGAAGCAATCAGATATCAAACCGCTTCACCATAATGGAAAGAGAAGACAACCCAATAGGGTTCTATGGTAAGCGAGGAGATTATGTATTCGAGGTAACCAGACTAACCGATAACTCAATGGTCCGAAGAACGATATCCCCCACGGACCATAGAATACACCTGCCGACAGAAGTGGAGCTAAAAGGGTTCACGGTAATTACAGACACAAACACCGTCCCCAGCTCCGGAGGGCAGATAGCCCTTGATAGCGAATACGGATTATTCCTATCAACAGCGGCCGGAGGTAGCTGGTTTGAGATCACAGTAAGCACAGAAGCCGGGGATTTGCAGTAAAAGAAGGGTAGAGCCCCGTCATTATGAGGGACGGGGCCCCACCCACCTCGGAGAAAAAAAATGACCATAACCAGAGAACAGATACTCAACGTAGTAAACAAACGGCTCGGCAGGAATGAAACCAACATAGATGAGCAGATAAGATCCACTCTCAAAGACATTTCTGACAGAGCTCCCTTCCTCGAAGGAAAAGAGCAGATAACAACCGAAGCTGACACTAAAATGTATGTTCCGCCTGACAACCTTCGCACAATTACAAAAATAACATTAGAAGAAAACGGAGAGAGGCCCATTGAAATAAAAGGCCTCAATAACTATCTGCGGCTTTCTGCCGGCAACACCTCGCCGGCAAGGCCCAGGATAGCAGCATACTTCAACGCGATGATTTGGCTATTCCCGACTCCCGACAAAGAATACACAGTAAACATATATCTCTCACAATACCACCCTGACGATGTGACGGAAATACTCTTTCCTCCTGAATTCAGGGAATTAATATACCAGGGGACGCTATGCAAGGTAGCGGAGACCTATCAGCTCGACAATGATCTCAACAGGCACATACCGCTATATGAAATGGAGATGGAAAAAAGAATAAATGCATTAAGCAGAAAGAGACCCCCAGCGATCATAAGATACTGGGACCTTTAAGGAGGATACATGAGCTGGACAAACCCACTCGATACAAACACCCCGGAGAACTCCGACAGGCCCAAGCACGGAGCATCAGACATAAGGACCGCAAAGAGAGCTCTCATAGAAAGACTTGATAAGGACCACGACTTCGGACTGGATGACGGCCAGGTATCAAAAGAAGATGCCGGAGAGCATAAAAAAGTAACTCTGCAGGCGCAGGAGTCAGACCCAGTAACCGGTGAAGAAAAATCATCTATCTTCTCAAAAATCGTAGACGGCGTTGTAGAGCTTTTCTTTAAGGACGGAAGGGCCTCATCTGCAAAGACAATAAGACTCACCACAAACGGAGCAATAGCCCTGCCGGTGGGCACAATGCAGCCATACGCGGGAGCATCAGTAGACGACCCCTGGAAGATATGTAACGGAGAGGTCCTCTCTGCATCAGAATTCCCTGCTCTCTACGCTATCATAGGGACCACATACGGATCGGCAGGTGCCGGAACATTCAAGCTGCCAGACGCAAGAGGAAGGGCTCTCATAGGAGCCGGGCAGGGTGACGGCCTCACAAACAGAAACAGAGGAGCAGAGGTAGGAAGCGAGACTCATCAGCTATCAAAGGCAGAGATGCCTAA
>PUNJ01000189.1 GCA_003551705.1 Chloroflexota bacterium
ATCCTGGCATGTAGAAGGTTAAGAAATGATCAGCGCGCTATTGACTCGGTATTACGCCCTATTATATTCTTTGTTCAGCGTTCAACCCGCCCAGGTAGCGCACTTTGGAGCAGAGTTCACAATACGTGATACGACGAGTCAGCAAGACATGGCCACTGCCAAGCCGGAAGTGCATACCCAGCCGGCAGCTGTGCAGACCAGGGCTGGAATTCCTGACATCGCGTCGCTCCATTCTCTCAATCAGCACCTATAGGGTGACTGATCATCCCCGCCGGAGGGCGCGTAAGGCAGGAAGATGAGAATTCAGGCGAAGTTTGGCTTGGCAATCGTCACCCTTCTGGTGCTTGTGGTCTTTGTCATTTCCTTCTTCTCCATCAGGAGCACCAGCCAGTCGATGCTGGCGCAGATGGAGCAGGACGGGAAAGCCATATGCCTCCTGCTTGTCCAGAGCAGCAGTTTCGCTGAGAGGATACCCGGCCAGGTCGAGCACGTACTGGGCGAACAGATGGTGGTGGAGGCGCGCATCACTGCCCATATGATCGCCATTGCCGCCGGGCCCGCGGGCATGGTAGCCGAGGACATCAACGCCATCCTGCAGAACATCACCGAGACCACTGTTCTGGAGGAGTTCTGGATCAGCGACGAAACCGGCCAAGTCGTCTATACGAATACCGGCGTGGACTTCGTTTTCGGTCCAGACCCCGATGAGCAACCCCAGGCGTACGTTTTTTACCAGTTACTGGGGCAGGACAGGGGTACGGTGATACAGCAAGCGGAAAAGAGGGAGTTGGACTCCGAGCTTTTCAAGTATGTTGGCGTCTCTGGTGTGGACCATCCCCGCATCGTGCAGGTCGGCTATCATGCCGGTATCCTGGATGAACTGAGCAAGGACGTCAACATGCAGAAGCTGGTTGATGAGCTTACAGGGGAGGCTAACGTGGCCGCCATCTGGATACTGGATGACCAGCAGAACAAGCTGTCCGCCAGCACGCAGCCCGTGGACGGCATCGGTGCCAGCCTGAGCGAAGAAGACCTTGCTCTGGCCAGGGAGGCCCAGACCTCTGGAGAGGCTTGCTCCTATAACCAGGGCGACGTTCTCCGGGTTGCCACTCCGCTCCTTGACAGCGACGGGGCCGTGAGGGGCGTATCCCTGGTCTATTTGCCCACGGAGAATGTGCAGTCAGCCATTCGTGACAGCATAATGAGGACAATCTATCTGGCCCTGGCAGTCGTTGTGGCAGGCGCTTGCATTTCCTTTTTGCTCAGCAGCGGCGTTACGCGGCCCATTCGCAGGCTCACTGCTGCGGTTGAGGCGATGGAGAGGGGGGATATCACCGAGGACGAGATCAACCGGCTAAGCGGGAATGAGGGCAGGGATGAGGTGGCTGCCCTGAGCCGGGTTTTTGCCAAAATGGCGGCGGAGGTCAAGGCAAGAGAGGCCAAGTTGAAGAAACAGGTTGAGGAAATGCGCATCGAGATCGACCATTCCAAGAAGGAGCGCCAGGTGGCGGAAATCACGGATACCGACTACTTTCAGAACCTGAAACAAAAGGCCAGGGAAATGAGAGAGAGGAAGAAAGAACAGGGCTGAAGGGGCGGACTGGTTGTTAGCCGGATACCAGTCGGGGCAGGGTAGGAGACTTGAGGCCCATATATTTGACTAAATCAAGAGGCAGATCGGAGGTCCCGTGGACAAAATCGTCTCTGTGCATTCCTTCCGGGGTGGTACCGGGAAGTCCAACGTCACGGCCAACCTGGCTACCGTAATCGCCGGTGCCGGCAAGCGGGTCGGCGTAATCGACACCGATATCCAGTCGCCCGGCATTCACGTTCTCTTCGGAATTGACGAAGAGAACATGGACAAGTCCCTCAACGATTATCTTTGGGGGAAGTGTGCTATTGAGCAGGCGGCCTATGATGTGAGCCGGGTGCTGAAGACGGCGGCTGGAGAGATGCCAAGCGGTACCATTTATCTCATCCCCGCCAGCCTGAGGGCCGGGGAGATTGCCAGGGTGCTCAGGGAAGGCTACGATGTCAACCTGCTCAATGACGGCTTCAGGGAACTGGTCCGGAAGCTGCAGCTTGACTACCTTTTCATTGACACCCATCCCGGTCTGAACGAAGAGACGTTGCTTTCCATAACCATCTCCGATGTTCTGCTGATTATCATGCGTCCCGACCGACAGGACTATCAGGGCACCGCGGTTACAGTTGAGGTTGCCCGGAAACTGGAGGTCCCCGAGTTGAGATTGGTGGTCAACAAGGCGCTCGCTTCCTTCGATTTCAAAGCCCTCAAAGAGAGGATAGAAGGGACCTATGGTGTCCCGGTAGCCGGGATACTGGCGGAATCGGAGGAGATGATTGCTCTGGGCAGTAGCGGCATCTTCTGCTTGAAACACCCCTCCCATCCCCTGAGCCAGACACTGCGAAGCATCGCCGAGCAGGTGATGGCGGCCTAAGGAGGATACCATGAGCGGACTATTCGACAGATTGGGCCAGGAATTGCAGGCCCGTGAGAAAGCCTCCGGTCTCAGCATGGCAGATGTCCTTACTCTCCCTGACGACCTGCGGCGGCTTTTTAACTGGATGATGCGCCAAGAGGAAGTGAGTCTTGCAGAGGTGGCTGCCCACCTGGGACAGGATGAACCGTCTGCCCAAGACACTCTTGCCCGGCTTATAGAACAGTGCTTTGTGAGAGAGATGCCGGCCGGACGCTACCGGGTGCGCCTGGCACCCAAGCGGGGCGGCCAACTGCCGGTCAACATCTGGCAGGCCCTGGATGAGAAGACGGAGAAAGAGGAAGGCGGCAGATGAATTGCATACATTGCGAAGGCCCTGCTAATGGTGTTTGCCGTTTCTGTGGACGGGCGCTCTGCAAAAGCCATGCCAGGAGCATGCCCTACATAATCACTCTCTATATCGGCGAGAAGAGGGTTCCCAAGGCCATCGTGGTGGCGGATACCTTTTACTGCGGCCTATGCAAGCCCCAGCCGGAACCCATAGAGATGCCGGAACTGGACTAACGTGATTGTTGCAGCCGCCATCGCCATAGTCCTTCCTCTGTTGTTCCTGTACCTTGTCCGCTGGCTGGACCTGTATGCCTCCGGCAGCTTCAAGGTGCTGCTCGTCTGCCTGGGTTGGGGCGTGGCCGCCTTCTTCGCCGCCTATTACGCTAATACCTTCGCCGCGGGATTCATCAGTTTCGCCATGCTGGTAACGGTGGCGGCGCCGGTAATTGAGGAACTGCTCAAGTCTGCAGCATTGATCTACCTGGTGCGGCGGCCGTCATTCACCTACTTTGTGGACGGCGCCATCTATGGTTTTGCCGTGGGCATTTCCTTTGCCGTACTGGAGAACCTGCTGTACCTGAGTCGCGCCGGGGCTGATGAGGCCATCGCCCTGGCAGTTGCCAGGGGGTTGTCGACGTCTTTGATGCACGGCAGCGCCAGCGCGCTGGTCGGCATATCCCTGGGCAGCTTGCGTTACGGTCGCGGTCCGGCTCGCGTTGTTTCCCTGGTGCTGGGCTGGGCGGCAGCCATTTCCCTGCATGTCTCTTTCAACAGCGTCCTGCACTACACTTCGGGGACCTTGAGCGTCATAGCCGCCGTTCTGATCGGGTTAAGCGGGATTGCCATAGTGGCCGCCTTCGTTTTCTGGGGACTGAGCCAGGAACGCCGGTGGCTCAAGGAGACCCTGGGTCTGGGTTTGGGCGTCTCCTCACAGGAGTCCGCCATGGTACAGCAAATGGCGGAACTGGATGAGCTTCTCGTCCCGGTGGGACAGAGATTCGGCGAGGAGAAACGCAAGCAGGTGGCGGCCTTTTTGAAGTTGCAAGCCCAACTGGGCATCAAACGCAAGCAGCAAGAGATGACCAGGGACGAGACGCAACGCCGGGAACTGGGGGAAACCGTGTCCGCTCTGCAAAAGGAGATGGACAGCTTGCGACGGGACGTTGGCGTCTACTGCATGTCCTATGTCCGCTCCATACTCCCTTCCGAGATGGAGCCCATCTGGTCTCGCCTGGGGGAAAGCCTGGCAGGCAAGGAGTCGCCCGCCTCGGGGTCAAGCCTCTGGAACACCCTTGGGGACAGGATGGAGGAAAAGAAGGAGGGACCAGGCTGATGGCAGGTTCCTATCGCAACTTTGCTCTCCTGTTCCTGGGCCCTCCCCGTGTACTGATGGACGAAGAAGACGCCACCGGCAGCATCACCGCCAAGCATCTGGGGCTGGTGGCCTACCTGGCGTCCGCCGCCCCGGAACCGCAACCCCGGAACAGGGTGGCCGGCATTTTCTGGTCGGAGAAATCCGATGAGGCCTCCCGTTACCGTCTCCGCCACGCTCTATGGGAACTTAGACGGACTGTGGGCGATGCCCTGCTTTCATCAGACCATCGATCGTGCTGGCTCTGTCTGGATGATGGGGTGAAGGTGGATATTCTTGATTTCAAGGCCGGCTGCGCTCTCCTGGATAGTGGAGCAGCGGGCATTGAGGACCTGCGAAAAGCGGTGGACCTGTACCGCGGCGATTTGCTCGATGGGCTGACGGTGCGGGAGGCGCCTCTTTTCGATGAATGGCTCCTCACTGAACGGGAACGCCTGCAGCTTCTCTACCTGGAAGGTCTGTGGCAATTGTCCAAAGCACAGACGGCTGCCGGGGACCTTGACGGCGCTGTTCAGACCCTCAACAGGCTTGTGGAGGCCGACCCTCTGCGGGAACGCAGTTATCGTGCCATTATGGGGGTTCATCTGCTTCAGGGGGACAGGACTGCGGCCCTCCGGGTGTATGAGCGATGCGCTGCCGTTTTGCAGAACGAGCTTGGTGTATCGCCATCTCCAGCCACGGAACAGGTACGGCAAGCGGCTTGCCGGGATTCAAATGCATCAGTCGAGGCCGACCTCGAGCGGGCTCACCGCCTGTTTGGCGACGGCAGAAGCCGGGAAGCCTGGAGCATCTGCTCCGCCATCGAAGCGACAGCCGGGGACCCCGCCATTATCAGCCAGGCGGTGCTTCTGCGGGCGGAGATTGCCATCGCCGAAGGAAGGCAATCGGAATCGCTTGGGCTGGTCCGGGCGGCCAGACAGGCATTGGGAAGGTTCGCCCAGTCGATGAGGTCAGGTCCCGGCCCGGGCTGATCCGGGGGTACTGGGACGATCTCACTGGGAGCCCTCCTCATAAGAGAATAATCAGCCAGCCATGTCGAAGAGAGGGCTGACCTTGCTTGGTTGAGTATGAGTTTGCCAGGGACACGGTTACTGACACGCTTTGGTTATAGAATAGCGCCGGCCCTTGAGAAAGGGTCGGGACGTCGAAGGAGCCGGGAAGCTGAGAAGGCTGCCGGGACAGAAAGGGGACAGTAGTGGAATTCTTGAGAAGACTGACACGCAGATGGTGGATGATGTTGCTGTTGGGCGTGGTTATTGGACTAGGTGCCGGCCTGCCGCTGGGGGGTTCAGTTTGGCCGGATGACCTGAGGGGAACAGCAGGTCCGCCCCAGTATATCGACGTTGAGACGGGAGAGACATTCTCAGTCAGCGGAGGAGAATCCACCACTCCCTGGCAGCTTCATTCCTATCCAACCTACTTCCTGGAGTTTGAAGGGGAAAACCCTACAGGCACATTCAATTTCAAGGTAGTTGGCGACAACATGGGTTGGATAGTTCTGTCCAATGAGCAAACCGCTAAGGTCTTCGGGGTGCGTGTGCTTCCTCCGTGGGAACCCATACCGGGAGATCACACCCAATAGGCAGGATGGCGAGATAACGGCCGGTTAATACTGCCTCTGCCAGAAGGAGCCACGAAGCTGTACAGGCTGCTTAGATAGAAAGGAGGAATCTAATGGAATTCTTGAGAAGGTTGACACGTAGATGGTGGGTGATGTTGCTGCTGGGCGTGATCATTGGACTGGGGGCCGGCCTGCCTCTGGGTGGACAGGTGATGCCGGGTGGAGACCAACTTGCCGGATGGACCGGTACGGTTAATGGCCACTGGATCGGTCCCTACGCCGAGTTGCAGGGCGTTGACCTGAGCTTGGCCCGCTTGATCGGGGCCAATTTGACCGGGGCTGACCTGACCAAGGCCGACCTGAGCTGGGCCGGCCTGTCTCATGCTAACCTGAGCTGGGCCACCCTGACCGAGGCCAGCTTGAGAGGGACCAGCCTGACCAGGGCTAACCTGACCAGGGCTACCTTGAGCCAAGCCGACCTGACTTCAGCCACCCTTATGTGGGCCACCCTGAGCAATGCCAACCTGAACAGGGCCACGCTGAGAAATGCCGTACTGCCCTGGGCCGACCTGAGCGGGGCTAACTTGAGCCGAGCCGACCTGACTGGAGCCGACCTGGCCGCGGTCGACCTGACCGGGGCCAACCTGACCGATGCTGTCCTGACCGGGGCCAACCTGACCGATGCCATTTTCGACAACACTATCATGCCGAATGGGTCGGTGCGCACCGGCTATGGCTAACTGACAAATGGTCCCGCGGGGCAGTAATGTCCGTTTCTGGAACAAGGAAAAGGACAAACAAGGAGCGGTGATGCGCAAAAGGAAGAATACGACAATCGAGGAACCGCAGTCCTTCGTCATTCGCATGTGGCGGGAAGGCCTGGGGCAGTGGCGGGGCAAGATAAGCCACGTACAGAGCCAGGAGAGCCGCGCCTTCACCCGCCTTGAAGAGTCCCACAGGTTCATGGCGGCTCATCTTCCTGAAGTGGAGACCGCCTCCCGGAACACGGAAGCGCAAGTCAGGGATGTCTCTCCATTGCCCCGCCTGCGGCGGAGCCGTCCCTTCAGGCTGGCGGCGGCCCTGGCCGGCGTCTGTGTAGTGGCCTTTGCTGCCATCCTTGTCTATCCTGCTGATTCTCCTGAGGGTGGCATGATTGGCGCTGCAGGGGGGTCGGGGTTGGGCACGGTCCTGGCTTTCCTGCTGGGTGCGGTCCTGGGTGGCGCTGTGGTGGGTGTATGGGCGCGGACGGCACAGAAGAGGAAGGGACGGAGCGCCCAGGTTGGCGGCTAGGTGATGCTTGAGTATAGGGATACGGTCGTTGCTCCTGGCGAAGGCCTGCACTGCTGCCTTGTCCCAGCGGGTGCAGCAGCCTCAGGCGGGATAGGGACACGGTTACTGACACGATTTGGTTGTAGAATGGCGCTGGCTCTTGAGAAAGGGTCGAGAACGTAGAAAGGACGGCCGGCAAGCTTGCCTGAAGGAACCAGGAAAGCTGTGAGGGCCCCCGGGACAAAAGGAGGAAGCGATGCAATTCTTGAGTAGGCTGACACGCAGGTGGTGGGTGATGTTGCTGCTGGGCGTGATTGTGGGACTGGGGGCAGGCCTGCCTCTGGGTGGAGCGGTTATGCCGGGCGGAGACCAGCTTGGCGGATGGACCGGAGAAGAATGGACCTGGAGTGGTTGCGGCATTTGGAATGGCGAAGAGTACTGTTTCGGTCCTGGGGCCCATTTTCAGGGTGCCGACCTGAGCGGGTTCCAGCTGCCGGATGTCGACCTGAGTGGGGCCGACCTTGCCGGGGCCGACCTGAGCGGGGCCGACCTGAGATCGGCCGACCTGAGATGGGCCAACCTTGCCTCTGCCAACCTGAGCGAGGCCAGGCTGGACAGTGCCAACCTGAGCGGGGCCAACCTGACCGGGGCCAACTTGAGGTATGCCGAAATGTGGTGGGCCGACTTCATCGGGGCCGACCTTACCGGGGCCGACCTCTATCGGGCGGACCTGAACGGTGCCGACCTGAGTGGGGCCAACCTGAGCGGGGCCAACTTGACGTGGGCAGTCCTGCGTAGTGCAAGACTTAACGATGCCAACCTGACCGGGGCCGACTTGAAGTATGCCTACTTGAGGTCGGCCGACTTGACCGGGGCCGACCTGACGGACGCATATTTCCACAGTAACATCATGCCAGATGGGTCGTTTCGTTCTTGAACGGGGCCGACCTGAGCGGGGCCGACCTGAGCGGGTGCCAACTTGACGTATGTCAACCTGATGGGTGCCATTTTCGACAAAACCACCATGCCGGATGGGTCGGTGCGGAGCAACTAAGATAAGAACCCAGCATAAGGGCCTGACTCGAGACCGGGCAGGCATGTAAATAGGTAAAAGGAGTCAAGATGAGAGCAGACCCACAGACGGAAAAAGAGGTACTGGACGCCATCAGTGGTTTTATTGCCGCGCATAAGAACCGAGATGTAGAAGGGATGC
>PUNJ01000090.1 GCA_003551705.1 Chloroflexota bacterium
AACCACCGCTAATTTATAACTGGCTCCGGCGGTAGGACTCGAACCTACGACTAAGCGGTTAACAGCCGCCCGCTCTACCACTGAGCTACGCCGGAGCGTCATATTCTTTTGTTTCGTCTATTGCTCTACCACTAAGCGGTTAATCCTTCCCCGGAAGGACCCGCTCTACCACTTGATCCTTCGCCGAAGGCGGAAGGACCGGAGCGTTGGATCATACTTGGCTGCCGAGCCTGGATTCGAACCAGGGCTAAGGGATTCAAAGTCCCCCGTGCTACCGCTACACAACTCGGCAGAACCGCCTACGCGCACCAGTATCCATGCCTACCGATCCTGTGTCAAGAAGAAGCAGCAAGTCCCAGTCCTTGCGCCAAGGACGAGAAATCGAAATTTGCCTCGACCATCTCCGCCATCTTGTCCACCTTGGCTTCCTGGCCAAACTTGGCCTCAACGAAGGCTTGTTCAACTTCAGAAACAGTTGAAAGCGTGTCCTTTTCCGTTATAAGGACGGGCACTCCCTTATCTTCGGCCCAGCTCAATACCTGGCCGGCCGGTTCGCTATCTCCCGTCAGAATGAGGCACTTGGTGGAGGTAGCGAGTGCGGCAAGCTGCATGTCCGGCCGTGATCCACGAGTTATTACCGCCTTGTTTTCCTTCAGAGCAAAGTAATCGGCTCCCGAATCAGGCGTCATGGCCCCGATCATGACATTCTCCACGAGTTCTCCCATGGCCTCGTCGCAGCAGACCGCTTTGGCTCCAAGATGCCTTGCTATGTCGGCAACACTGATACCCAGGAGGCTCCTGTCTTCCGGCATTATCGCCAGGACCTTGATATTTTTCTTCTTGAAGAAGGCTTCCGTCTCCTCACGGACCTCTGCCAGTTTCTTCTCCGGCACACGGGTTATAACCAGACCGACAAGACGCTTGCCGAACTTGGCACTTTCAGCAGCTATACGGTCCCAGGTAGCATCGCCGCCATAGGCAGCCACGACTATCACGGCCGCATCAACCGACTCCGCTATCTGATGGGAAGCCTTTGCCATATCGGCGTCATTCAGCCCGCCTGGAGCCTCAATCAGGAGGATATCGCTGTTCGCAACTGCCTCCGCCGCCTTCTTGATGGTCTGCCCCAGGCTATTGGCATCAACCTGGCTCTTCACATCGCGGTGGCTGGCAAAAACAGGAGCTATCGCCTCGCCGTTCAAACCCAGGGAGAGCGCCAGGAAATCCTTGTCCCCGTCTGTGCCGGGCTCGCCCACGCTCACCGGTTTAAAGTATGATACCTTCTTGCCGTTCTTCTGCAACCATTTGCCCAAACCTGCTGACAGCGAGGTCTTACCCGCACCATCCGTCCAAGAGGCTACAAACAAAGCCCTCATAGAACCTCCTAAGGGTACGCAATCTTTGCAACCCATTATACAATAAGTGTTTTCTGGATGCACTGCCCATCCCAAGCGTCCCGCGTATTCTGCTTCACCCACTGGAATCGATGCTGCCAGCCCACAGCGTGACGGTGTCGATATTCTTTGAGCCGCCACCCCACTTGGCCTGTTGCGCACCACAAAGGCATGTCTGGCCAAATTGCGGAATCTACATTGAAGGATGCCAATAACTGCACAAAACTTCGGGCCGGTAGACGTCAAACATGGCTCGTGACTCTTGACAAGCCTGACGAAATGCAGTATCGTAGCCGAAACTTCGGTTTGGGAGTTTGAATGTGTTCGTAACAGGCGTCACCACGGGGGTAACTCTTATCTAAACGGACTTGACTTTCGGAGGTGAATCGAGTATGAAGTGTGACTAGCAGTGCCCTGAGGCGTATTCAGTGGTTTGGTAACTGTCTCAAAGAAGTAAAGCAAGTAATTTAACTACAAAGAAGGAGGCAAGCAATGGGTAGAGGTCTGAAAATCGTCACGATGCTAACCATGTGCATGGTTCTCGTGGCGGGCCTGGTTCTTGCGGGCTGTGGCAGGGAAGCTGTCGCCGACCTGGAAAAGCCCTCTATAGAGTTCACCCAGTACCTGCGCGGTGCCACTGTGGATTTCGATGATGCGACCCTGAACCAGATGGCGGAGGGTGGGGGCGAGCCCGGATTCAAATTCGGCCTGGCCGCTTCCCTGTATCCATCAAAGTTCACCCAGGAGATAAGGGACCAATGGGCCAACCAAGTGTTCCCACCGCCCTATAAGGTCCTCAAGACTCCTGAGCAAGCTGACAAGACCACGTTTGACATGCTGGATGGCGGCGACCAATCAGCCGTCAACGGCGCTATCTATGCAAATGTGCTCACCCAGGCTGAGCGGGACGTAGTAGAAACACTGGTCCTGCCCGGCTTCTTCAACCGTGTGGACCTTGACATGTCGGACGGCGTTCCTGCCAATGAGACATCCGCCTACGACATCCTCAAGGGTGTAAGCACATCAGCCGCCAACGCATGGGTAGCCGACGTGGCGGATGAGAAGGACTACGCCGACCGCTTCTTCGTTCATTTGGTGAAAGAGTATGTAAGTCAATACCCAACCATGTTCCTGCCTTTCTGGACTATGGTAGACCCGAACATCCAGACAGTAGGCGATATTCCCGATGAACCAACGACTGAGCAGGTGGAGGCGGTTGCCAGGCTAGCCGGTGAGTCAGGCTTCACCAACGGCACGGCCGGCACTATGCATCCAGAAGCCCGTGAGGCCAAGGCCCAGGCTATGCACGGAGTTTCGTATGCCGAGCTGACCGAGCAGCAAGCTCCTTTCGTGGATGCTGCTGTATACCAGAGCCTTCCCTCGGCCTTCGGCAACATGACCGATCCAGACTTCTGGAACGACGTCAATGATGCTAGAGATGCGGCAGCAAACGAACTGGCCGGATTCCCCTATGCTTTCCTTCCCGGCACGGCGCAGGCCGGCATCAACCAGTATGTCTTCTCGCAGTTGGACAACGCCCTTGAGTGGGACTACATCACCTTCGCCTCTGTTCCCGGCGCAGTGATGGGTTGGGGAGCCGAAATGGCGGATGAGAAGCCGCTCAACCAGAACCAGGCCTACCAGGCCCTTAACGCCAGCGTCTCCTATACTGCGGCGGAGGGATGGAAAGCCGCTGTCGAGGCAGGCGTGCATCCCCGCCAGGCATTCTACAGATGGCTGGCGCTTGAGGCCGTCAGGGGCATGGCCGCGGCAAATACTATGATTCGCATGTGCATCGGCGAGTACGCCTTCAAGGTCAAGAACCCCAATGACTACGACATCAGCCTGGACAGGATAGACTTTACCGCCCAGGTAGAAGTCAATGAAACAATGGTGGACGTAGCCAAACTATCACTTGGCGACAGGGTCTTTATCCCGGCCAACTCTGAGATTAACATCGCGCTTAACGCTCCCACCAAGAACATGGATGTTCTAGTTTGGCAGGTGGTGGCGGGAGTAGACTCTGCGACCGCCGGCATGAACGCTGCCCTTGCATGGGCCCAGATCAAGGGAGGAACTGCAGAGATCGACGTCACCCTGGACGTTACCGTGTCCGGTGCTGACGATACTCTGACCGAGACCTACTCGTTAAGTTGGGCACCCAGCGAATAATAGAGCAGCCGCAACGGATAAGGCACACAAGAGGGGGACTCCTTCGAGTCCCCCTCTTTCATTCTCCCATATCCCCGCCGCCCATAACCGGTTCTCTCAGATGTGAACAGGTTGGCAGCCCGGGACTACCCGGCCGGGACGGTGCGGCCTGCACCGGGGCTATTGTCCAGGTCGCTCCCCATTACCCTCTCTGACCCCTACCGCCTCAGGTCCAAGCAGTTCCTCGATACGATGATGCAACGCTGAGCAATAACACGTGCTCAAGCGGGGCATTTCCATGTTAACAGTCCCCTCCTCAGTGAAGATGGTCAGGCATACCTCGTCCTCACCCGGATACTCCCGCAGCAAGTCCCCCATGCGATGCAGCAGTTCCAGGTCCTCCTTCTCATTTGAGGTCTGGCGGATTGCAAGGTAGATCCTGGTCCTGCGGGGTATCCTTTTCGAGTACGGGCCGTTTCCCCCATTCGGCGTCGTTCCCTCCGGCCCCCTACCCGTCCCCACAGGGGACCCTTCACTGTCCGCCGCTCCGCTGGTGTCAAGGCCATCCTCTCCGCCGTCCGGGCGGTAAGGCCGGACCTCGTCGCAGACCAGCTGGACTTCGTCCTGTCTGATCCTGACCTTGCCGCGCAAGAGGACCGTATTCCCGTCGGCCCATTGTCTTCTGGTCCGCTCGAAGGCCTCCGCCCAGCAACTGACAGGTATCTTGCCCGTCATGTCTTCCAGGACAGCCGTGACGAAGGGGCGGCCGTTCTTCGATGCCCCCTGCCTGACGGATGACATTATCCCCGCCACGGTAACCGGATGGCCGGCCATCTCTGTGTCGATCAGGCCGCAGAAGGCTGTAGTCTCGGAGCTTGGGTTGCCAGTGAGGTACGCAAAAGGATGATCCGACAGATAGACGCCCAGGAGACCTCTCTCCCATGCCAGGCGCTCCTCCCGTGAAACCTCAACATGGTCAAGCTCAATCTGCGGCAGAGGCGTATCCACGTTGCCTCCCCACAGATCGAACATCGTCGATTGACCTGTCTCCTTCAGTTTCTGCTCCTGCTGGGAAAGCCAGATGATATTGTCCATTCTCTGAAGCAGAGCCCCGCGCCCGCCCAGGCAGTCAAAGGCACCTGCCTTGATAAGGCTCTCAAGCACACGCTTGTTGACGTGACGAAGGTCGACACGCCGGCACGAGTCTCCTATTGACTTGAAAGGCCCGCCGGCTTCCCTTGCCTGGATGATGGGCGCTACAGCGTTTTGGCCGGCGTTCTTGACATCCGCCAGCCCGAAACGTATGGATCCCGCCGGCGGAATACTTGAGCCGGAGGATGGCGTGGCCCGGTCTCCGTAACCTTCTATGCAGAAGCTGCTCTGGCTGTTATTGATACAGGGCGGCAACACCTTGATACCCAGGCGCTGGCACTCGGCTACCGCGGCGGCCACCTTCTCGGGGTGGTCGGCATAGGTCTTGAGAAAGGCCGTCATATATTCGAGACTGTAATTTGCCTTGAGATAGGCGGTCTGGTAGGCGATCATGGCATAGCTCACGCTATGCGCCTTGTTGAAGGCGTAACCGGCAAAGGGTTCGATCAGACTGAAGACCTCTTCCGCCAGCTCCGCCGTGAATCCTTTCCTTCGGGCGCCCTCCAGGAAACGGTCCCGCTCCCGGCGCATGATCTCCGCTACCTTCTTGCCCATGGCCTTGCGGACTATGTCCGCTTCCCCCAGGCTGTAACCGGCAAAGGTCTGGACTATGAAAAGTACCTGGTCCTGGTAGACTATCACCCCATAGGTCTCCGACAGGATGTCAGCCAGTGCGGGGTGGGGATAGTGTATCGGTTCCAGTCCCTCTTTGGCCCTGATAAACGTCGGGATATGTTCCTTGGGCCCGGGCCTGTAGAGCGCTACCATGGCCGACACGTCGCTGAACCTGGCAGGCTTGAGTTCCTTCAGGTAGCGGCGCATGCCGCCGCCTTCCAATTGAAAGACCCCGGTGGTGTCGCCGGCGGATAGGATGGCGTAGGTGGTGGAGTCGTCCAGGGGCAGATGCGACAAGTCCAGCCTGATCCCTCTTCTTTCGGCGATGATTTCCCTTGCCTGCGAGAGAATACTCAAGTTGGAAAGGCCCAGGATATCCAGCTTGAGCAGTCCCACCCTGGCAATGGCCTCCATGCTGAACTGGGCCACGGCCATGCTGTCCTCGCCCTTGCCGGCTTGCTGCAGGGGTACGTGCCTTACCAGCGGGTCCCGGGATATGACAACGCCTGCAGCATGTGTGCTGGCGTGGCGCGAAATCCCTTCCAGCTTCATAGCCGAATCAACCAGCCTGCGCACCGCTGGGTCCTGGTCATATATGTTCCTGAAATCGGGATTATCGGCCAGCGCCCTCTCCAGGGTCACGCCGAGCCCCAAGGGCACAAGTTTGGCCACCTGATCAACCTGAGCATACGGCATGCCCAGTGCCCGGCCCACGTCTCTCAAGGCTGCCTTGGCGCCCAGGGTACCGAAGGTGATGATCTGGGCCACATGTTCCGCCCCGTACCTCTGCGCGATATAGTTGATGATCTCCTCCCGGCGATCGTCCTGGAAGTCGAGGTCGATGTCGGGCATTTCCTTGCGCTCGATGTTCAAGAAGCGCTCGAAAACCAGCCTGTGAGCCAACGGGTCCACATCGGTCACACCCAGGCAATACAGGATCAGGCTCGCCGCCGCACTCCCGCGCACCCCGCAAAGAATATCGCGACTCCGAGCGTGGAAGACGATGTCCCAGACCACCAGAAAATACTGGGCGAACTCGGTCTTGCGAACAACATCCAGTTCATAGTCAAGGCGTTCCTGAACGTCCTCCGGCACATCCGCGTACCGTTTCTTGATCCCGATATGACAGAGGTCCGCCAGATACTCATCCGCTGTCTTACCATCGGGAATGTCTATTTCAGGCAGGTGCAGGCGGCCAAACTCCAGCTCCAGATCACACAGGTCCGCTATGACACCGGCATTCTCGACCGCCTCAGGGATGTCGGCGAAGAGGTCCTGCATCTCCCCTGCGCTCTTCAGGTAGAAGGATTCCCCCGTCAGCCTCAAACGCTTTTCATCATCGACCGTGGAGTTGGTCTGGATGCAGAGAAGCAGGTCATGCCAGGCGGCGTCTTCCCTGTGGATGTAATGCACGTCATTGGTCGCTACCAGCGGGATCTGCAGTTCTGCGGCGATCTCCAACAACCCCTCATTTATGCGCTCCAACTCGGGTATTGGATGCCGTTGAATCTCCAGGTAATAGTTCTCGAACAGGTCTTTGTACCAGAGGGCTGCCTCTCTGGCTTCCTCCATGCGCCCGTCCAGTATCAGACGGGCCACTTCACCCTGCGCGCACCCCGACAGCGCCACAAGACCGCTAGTCCGGCCCAGCAACAGTTCCCTGTCTATCCTGGGACGGTAGTAGAAACCCTCAAGATGGGCCCGGCTGGTCAGGTACAACAGGTTCTGGTATCCTTCCAGGTCCCTGGCCAGCAACACCAGGTGGTAAGAATTCTTGTCCGACGCCGTGCGGCTGTGCCGGCTCCTCGCCGCTACGTAGAATTCGCAGCCAATGATGGGTTTGATACCGGCCTCCCTGGCGGCCAGGTAGAACTCAACGGTGCCATACATGGACCCGTGGTCCGTTATGGCCAGGCTTTCGAAACCGAGTTCCCGGGCGCGAGCAAGCAAATGAGGAATGCGACAGAAGCCATCAAGAAGACTGTATTCGGTGTGGACATGCAGGTGCGTGAACTTGGTCATTTCCGGGCCTCCCTATTATACAACAAGGCGAGAGAGCAACAAAGGCGGTCCTTCTTCCTTACACGGGAGCCCAAGAAGGCGGCTACGCCAGGACAAGCTTTCTCAAAACAACGAATACGCGATTGATAATGGGGTCAATGACAGGCACGAAGAAGTAGGCTATGAACAGGCTCGACAGGATGCCCAGTACGGCCCCTCCCACGAAGTCGGAAGGATAATAGACTGCTGCATACAGTTTGGCAAAGGGCCAGAGTATTGCGGGGACCAACAAGAACCAGCCTAATTTGCGATAGAAGAGCCATATGCTCATGAATATGGCAAAGCTGACAGCCGAGGTGTTGCTCGGAAAGGGGGGGTCGTGAATCGGATAGTAAATCAGGTTCACGATTTCAAGAAGCTCCGGCATGTCGACGAAGGGGTGAGGATGCCGCCAGAGGTTGTTGGCTACGAGGACGAATCCGCTGGCGGCTCCGATGCTGAGCGCAACGATCACGAAGGTCCTGTTTCTCCTGGTCCGCTCGGCGGTGTCACGCGACGAGAACCAGAAAGCCAGCAGGAAGAGCGAGAATCCAACCGGAGTAAAATAGTCGTTTGCAAACCAGATCATGATCTGGTCCAGGACCCAGAACCTGCCTACAAGGTCAGTTATCCAGAGAAGAATTGTCTGGTCCAGTTGAATGGCGCGACTCCTTGGAAAGATTGTGCTTGAGTGCTTCGTAGTAGCTCATATGCTGCAGCTGGGCCAGCCCCTCGTCGCCATGGTCCTGGACTGCGATCTCCTGGTTGCGTCGACGCAGGGCATGGACCAGGGATGACAGGGCAAAGGTGAAG
>PUNJ01000160.1 GCA_003551705.1 Chloroflexota bacterium
GGCGGAAATCCGCGAGTCAATTAAGGACTTCGACCTCACGGTCCTTCATCTTCCCCTGGGGGAAATAAACACTGCTGCCTTTCACCCGGGCATCCGGCAAGCCGCCATCGAGGAAACCAAGAAGCACATCAACCTTTGCCGGCAGACAGGCATTACGCATGCGGTCATGCACCCGGGCGCCTTCGGATCGATGCCCGATATCTATGCTCTGCTCAGCGATCTGACCAGGGAATCAGCCATAGCCGGAGTCAGGCAAATCGTTGAGTATTGCTCGCCGGCAGGCGTACAGCTTTCAGTGGAGAACCTGCACAGAAACGAACCCATTTTCCGGCAGCCTGAGGAATTCGACATCTTTCCCGATATGGGAGCCGGCATCGTCCTCGACACCGTACACGCCGTTCAATCGGATGTAGATCCCGTAGCTTTCATCACACAGTTCGGCCCGTACCTGAGCGAGGTACACCTCACCGACGGGATCCGGAGCAACCCTGTAAGCCATTGTGCGCTCGGGAGTGGTGAGGTTGACCTGGATAGAGTATTGAGAACCCTGGAGGACATGGCCTTTGCGGGACCAGTGGTCATCGAAGTAGAGTCGAAGGCCGATCTCCTGAACAGCCTGCATTTCCTGAAGCGGCGCGGCTACGACAGCCCCAGTCCGCTACACTGAAATCATCTGTGACCAAGGCTCACGTCTTCATGCCGGCGACCCATTATAATGATTATATACACCATTCCATCGTGGAGGAGCACCATGCAGGAAGACCAGGGACTGAGGCAACTTGTAGCTAACCTCCTTGAATCACAATTGCTGGCGGTCCTGGCCACCCAATCACAGACGCAGCCACATGCCAGTCTGCTGGCCTTTGCCTCTACCGATGACCTTACCAGACTCCTTTTCGTAACAAATCGGAACACGACCAAGTATACCAACGCCGTTACCGGCCGCCACGTAGCCATGCTCGTCGATAACAGAGGAAACCAGTCATACGACTTCTCCCATGCTGTGGCAGTTACAGCTTCCGGTACGGTGAGCGAAGTGACCGGAGAAAGGCGCGCCTCCCTGGCCGCGATATACCTGGCCAAACATCCCTCCCTGGAAGGCTTCCTTGAGGATCCCTCCCAGTCACTCATGGAGATAGTCGTGGATTACTACCGGATCGCCCGTTTCACAAGCCAGGAAGTACTGTATATAAGGACCTGGTAAGCAACCGCTAGAGTCCGCATCGGATGGCGAGCAGCCTGGTTTCGCAGCACATCTATCGACAAAGGATTGCATTTCGCCGGGCACCAGCCTAAAATTACGTACACGAAAATCGTCTGTGAATGCAGTGAACTTCACAGATTCGAAAGGGGGACGCGTGCACCACGAAATCAGCAAGGGACTCTTCGATATGTTTCCCATGGAGGACAAGACAGACTTCTACAGTGCCTATCTCTACATGAAGTATGCTGATCACTTTCTGCACCAGGGCGCTTTGTCGATGGGTATGGCCGGGAGAGAGCCGAAGAGGAAGATTGACGAAGCTCTTGTCGAGATGATCAAATTCCATATACAAGAAATCTCCGAAGTGGGAATGAGCCGTGAAACAAACGTTTATCACGGGAAGTTGGTCAGGACCAAAGACGCCTCCCAACTCGTATCGCAGAAAGGCGACCTGACTTTGCCGCTATCCGAGAGCGTCGTTCCCTTCAAACTGGCCAGGGATGTCATTCTGAAGAACCCTGAATCGATTGCCGTCGGGACCTGCCCTTGCCGGATGGTATCAGGAAACCCTTGCCTGCCCGAGCCCATGGAGGTGTGCATGTTCGTTGGCGAACCCTTTGCCTCCTTCATAGCAGAGCAAAACCCTTACTACCGGAAGACGACACAGGAAGAGGCTGTGCATATTATCGAAACAACTCACAAGCAGGGCTGTGTCCACTCCGCCTTCTTCAAGAAGGATATGGGCAACCGCTTCTATGCCATCTGCAATTGCTGCAAATGCTGCTGCCTGGGCGTGAAGATATGGAACATGACCGGGGGTTCCTATCCCTACTTTACGGCCTCAGGTTACGTCTCCACCGTGGACGCCAGCAAGTGCGATGGCTGCGGCATCTGTGCAGATGACCTCTGTCCTTTCAATGCCATAAGTCTCGATGAGGAGGCGAACATTGCAGTCATCGATTTCGAAAAATGCCTGGGCTGCGGAGTCTGTGACAGCATCTGCCCTACAGGAGCCTTGCAGTTGCGGCGTGAGCCGGCCAAAGGCGAGCCTCTGGACATCCAGGCACTAAAATAGGCCTGGTCCCGTCCAGCAGCCGGCTGTGTTTGCAATGCCAGTGCCAGGAACCTACAATGCAACCGAAAGTCCTTTGTTTTCAGGTTGCCATGCCATGTATTAATACGGTTAAGGAGGTACGGTCCCCATGGAAAAAGTGATGTACCTGTTATGGAAGAGCGATGCAGAGTCCGTCGCTGACTTCAAGGACAAGTTGCTGCGCCAGGCATCGAAAGAACTGCTCAGCAATGGGGCCCACAAACTGCGCATCAATGTGGATGACGAGGCCGTCTCTTCCGCTGCACGACTACGGATTTTGTCCAGCAAACCTCCTATAAACGCCATGGTGTCCATATGGTTTGATACCGCCAACCGCCGCAACCCTCTAGAAGAGGTCCTCGAAAAGGCGGCAGCGCGCATGGCAGGCTATCTCGTCGCTGAGTCCGAGCCAATCGTCAACACCAAATATATGGTTTCTGAAGGGACACGAACACCCGGCATGGCCCAGGTGGTACTCCTGCAGAAACCGCCCCGCATCAGTCGTGAACACTGGTTGGAAGTATGGCTCGGCAGCCATACTGACGTAGCCATCGAGACACAATCCACTTTCGGCTACCGCCAGAATGTCATAGTAAGGGCTTTGACCTACGCGGCTCCGCCCTTCGATGCAATTGTTGAGGAGAATTTCCCTGAAGCGGCCATGACCGACCCTTACGCCTTCTACGATTGTCCGGGAAACAAGGAAGAGTTGAAGCTGCGGGGCAAACGCATGACGGAAAGCGTTACGCGGTTCATAGACTTCGACAAGATAGACTGCATACCGACCAGTGAATATGTCATGAAAGCGTAGCGACAAGACCAACTCGGCCACAGCAGGCCAGGTTGGCCCCAGAACAGGCCGGCATATTCGGGCTATCCAGCTGAGTCCGTCTCAGAAATTGTTTGGCCAAAAGACCCATCCCGACTTGTCGGATGGGCGGGTGCCAGGCTGGGCTCCTACAACCCCTCTCTCAACTCCAGCAACTGCCGTAGATGAGCACGCTCTTCCTGGACTATCCTCCGCAGTACATCCGCGTCCTCTCGCCTGACCAGGTTGCCTATTTCGGTGTAGAAGAGGATCGATTCCTTTTCGGCAATTATTCCCAGGTCCAGCGCTTCCCGGTCAGAGGAAGTCCTCCGTGCCGCGTCCCTGGCTGCGATCTCATTGGGAAAGACCGAGGAATCTACCAGCGACTTCAAATAGCGTTCATAATCATCATCAAGCGTGTCGCCAAACGACCGGTCCTGGCTCGATGACACAATGCTACGAAAGACGTCGGCGTGCTCCTTTTCATTGCCAGCCAGGTAACAGTATACTCCCTTGACCTTCTCGACCGTTGCCAACTCTTGAAGCGCCTCGTAAAAAGCGGCCCCGTTATTCTCAATGCCCAGCGCAATATCAACCAGTTCTCTCGCCGAAACAAAAACACCCATAGCAACCACCTTTCGTATCGCGGAAAGCTCGTTAAGAACCGTCCTTTAGAAGATCCCCAAACACGTCGATATGGTAGATCTCATGGTCCCTGATACGCTCCAGAAGCGCCGCTACACCAGGGTCGTCTATCGCCTTGGCTGCTCGCTCGTACTCAGCCGCCACCTCTTTCTCGATCCGGATGTCAGCCTGTAACATCTCAGCATCATCTGCCGAATGGAAGACGTTGCTCGCCTCCAACGTGGGAGCGCCCTTGCGGTCTACCATCTTCTCAGCAAGCCAGCCCAGATGCTGCATCTCGTTTATGGCCTGGTCCTGTAACTCGTCCTTGACGTCCTGCCGGGAGGCCATGTAGCTGTGCAGCAAGTACTGCAAGACCACCGTATATTCGTGCTCTATGCCCCAATTCAAGACCCCGACTACGTCATCCTGATTGTCTCCCCGGCGGTCAACAGCTTGCTCCCTGTCCGCCTTGTCTACGAAGTGAGCGAAGTCGTCGTGGTGCGATCTTTCATCTGAAAGGATGCGCTCCAGCAGTCGCTTGATCTTCGGATCCTCAATGGCTGCTATCTGGGCCTCGTATTCACTGATAGCGTCCTTCTCTTGGAGCACGTTGTTCTGCATCCATTCAGCCACACTGGCACCACCTGTCCGCATCCCGCCCCTTTTCACACTGGGTATTCCGCCCAGACTGACAATGGCCTCGGCCAGCCAGTCAAAATGACGCATCTCCTCTCTGGCAATGGCCTCTATCTCGCATGCCATCTCTCCCTCGCCCATCGAATACGCATGCACCAGGTATTGGATAACAGCAGCATGTTCGTCTTCGAGGTCCTTGTTGAGCATCTCAATTATTTGCTCTTTCACTCGCCCTCCTTTTCATCAGTGGCGGTCCGGCATTTGAACGCTACAGACTGCCTAATTCATACGGCCACGCCGGCTTCACCGCGCAGCCTGGCCAGTTCTTCAAACAGACTTCTCTCCTCCTCTGAGAGGTTCTTCGGCAAGACCACCCTCGTCTCCACATGGAGGTCTCCACAGGACCCAGGAGCATTGCCGATCAGCATGCCCTTCCCTTTGAGGCGAAATACCTTGCCGTTAGGCGTCTCAGCAGGCAACTTGAGCATTACCTTGCCACCAATGGTCGGCACAAGTACCTCACCCCCCAGCATCGCGACGGTGAGAGGCACATCGACCTTCACGTGGAGATCGTTGCCCTTTCGTTCAAACAGACGGTGGGGCAGCACGTGCACTATCAGGTAGAGGTCCCCGGCCGGACCGCCGTTGCTCCCCGGCATTCCCTGGCCCGAAAGCCTGATCCTGGCACCATCCTCGACACCAGCCGGAATACGCGCCTCTATGCGACGCACCTGACCGTCTTCCCTGGTCATCTCCATGACCCGGACGGCACCCGAGTACGCTTCCTCCAGGGTTATGTCAACGAGCTGCTCCAGGTCCAGACCGCGTCGGGCCCTGGGCCGCGACCTGAAGTGTGCCTGCTCACCCATGTCTTCGCCGCCACCGAAGAAAGTATAGTAGAACCCGGAGAAAGGCGACCCCTCTCCGAATAACTGCTCCAGTTCCTCCTCACTCAATGTGCGAGCCTGGTTACGTGTGCCGCCAAACCCACCTGTCGTGCTATAGGCTTGCCAGCCCGCACCAAAGGGGTTCTCGCGACCGTTGCCTCCGCCCTGTCCAAAGGCCGACTCGTATTGCTTCCAGTTGGCGCCCATCTCATCATATTTCTTCCGTTTGTCTGGATTGCCCAGCACCTCATGCGCCTCGTTTATCTCCTTGAACCTGGCCTCAGCTTCCTTATCATTCGGGTTCATGTCCGGATGATGCTGCTTCGCCAAGCGGCGATACGCCGCCTTGATGTCCTTGGCGCTCGCTTTCCGGTCAACACCGAGTATCTTGTAATAGTCCTTGTATTCCATGTCTTCTTCACCTGACCGTCAGAATTCCTGGCCTCTCTGTTGCAGGATCATCAGACTGCCTAGAGATAAACCAAATCATTTCTGGCGGCTAAGCCACAGTTCATATTCATCCGGGCTGGTCCTCGCACAATCAGAGATAATGTTACTGAAGTGCCTTCTTTCTCCACAGTATTTGCAAGTACCCTCACTTGTCCGGCTGCCGGCACCATTGATTACCCAGAAGTGAATGCAGTTCCTGCGCTTCTCTTCTCGCTCTTCCCCTTGCCGTGTCAATGTTGTCGCTACCATTTTGTCACCTCCATTTATCAACCGGGTAACGAGCTTTGACTCATTCTAGGCCAGGTTCCCACTGGAGTATGTGATCTAGGTCATATTCAAGGCACCTGGCCACGTCCGGCTCTGGGGTCTTTACCGCACCCAGATTGAGAAGTCCGGAGATGATCAGGTACGGGTATCCGTCATTTTCATATGCTCCTTACGCATGCATTTGTTCATGACTACCTTGAGCCCGGCCGCACTTGCATAGCGGGCAGCCTCTTCATTAACAACACCTTCCTGCATCCAGATGGCTCCGTCCCCTCGAACAACAGCCTGTTCCACTACCTGCATGACCTCATCCGGACGGCGAAAAAGTACCACCGCATCCACCTGACCAGGCACCGCCGCAAGCTCAGGATAACTGGTCACGCCGAGTATGGACTGCTCCATGGGGTTCACGGGGACAATACTGTACCCCTGCCCGGTCAAGTACTGGGCCACCACATTGCTGGCCCGTTCAGTATTGGGTGAAAGCCCTACTATAGCCAACCGGCTGCTATGCACCAGTACGTCACGTTCTATGCCCATGACCCTCCTTTGCCGCGCCTCCGGAATAGCTCCGGAGGCTTGCCAGCCACTTTGTACCCCGCACCTAGACCAGGGCCTGCTCTGTTCTGGAAATGATGTCATCCTGCAAGGACTTGGTCAGGTCAACAAAGTAGGCCGAGTAGCCCGCTACCCTGACTATAAGGTCAGCATGCTTCTCCGGATTCTGCTGGGCATCTCTGAGTATCACCGGGTCAATAATGTTGAACTGGATGTGATGTATGCCCAGGTCAGCCCAGGTCTTAAGATAGCCGGCAAAGATGTCCTTGTACTTGCCTTCAAGGAATTGTGGAGCAAACCTTTGGTTGAACAGGTGATTATTCGACAGCAACGGGTCAACCTTGCTCACGGATTTAAGCACAGCGGTGGGCCCCCTCTGGTCCCTGCCCTGGACCGGTGAAACAGTCCCATCGTGAAGCGGCTCCCTGGCTTTCCTGCCCTCAGGAGTGGCTGCAACGTCAAAACCCAGAAAGTAGCCAACAGAAGCGTTCGTACCATCCGTATCATAGGGATAGCCGTAGAAGGTCTTGAACTTCCTGGTCTCCTCAAAGATGCGGAAATGTACCTTTTCAGCAATGCTGTCCACATAATCATCATCATTACCAAACTTCGGAACGCCAAGCAGCATCTGGCGAATCTCTTCCTTGCCTTCATAGTCCACTCTCATGGCTTCCCGCAGTTCCGTCATGGTCACTCTCTTTTCCTCGAAGACCAGCTTCTTGATAGCCGCCAGAGAATCGGCAACGTTATTCACACCGGTGGGCATAACGTAGTTCCGATGATGATAGTACCACCGCCGGCAGTCCCTGCCTCTCTGGATGCAGCCGTCAACCAGTGCCGAGATCAACGGCCTCGGCAAGAATTCCTGGTATATGGCATCAGCCATATTGCTGATGTAGACCTGTTTCTCCAGAAAGTACACATATTGTTGGAAAGTGGCCTCCATCACATCGTCCACTGACTCGAAAGTCAGAGGATCGGGTGTTGGATAACCCACCTGCTGGCCGCTCAGCCAATCAATCCCCTGGTTAAGGGCCAACATCATGCAATTGGTAAAGGAGAACATGCCCATACCCTGACGGTAGACCATGCTCTTTCCTGGAATGATCCAAGACATGCAATTACTGATGCCGTAGTCACGGGCATCTTTCAGAGGTATGCCTCTCTCCACCAGATAGGGTATCAATACGGCGTCATTGAAGAACGCCGGCTGAGCCACACCTGTCCTCTGCGTATCTATGGCTGCCATGATCAGGTCCTTGGGCACCTTGTCATGAAAGCGCAGGCACAGCGGTGGTTGGACCGAGTGCAGTTCACGCGTGGCCTCGAGTATCAAATGCGAGACCTCATTGGTAACGTCCTTGCCCTCGGCATCCACGCCTCCCAGGGTCACGTTCTGCCAGGCCAGTCCTCCGCCAGCCGATCCGAAGAGCCTGGGCGGATGAATGAAACCCATTTCTTCAAACTTGATCCAAATGGACTCTATCAGGTTGAGGGCCTCATCTCTGGTCAGGCTGCCCTCTTCCATGTCCCTCTTGTAGTAGGGATACATGACCTTGTCCAGTCTTATCCCGCAACCCACCGATGGTAGTTCGATGAAACCTGTGATGAGGTGGATCAGCATGAAGCA
>PUNJ01000013.1 GCA_003551705.1 Chloroflexota bacterium
GAAAAAGTAGAATCGTTATACTTAATCGCTGTCATGCGTTTATGGCGTGCGGGAATTTACATGACAGAAAGGGGATATCTTAGATGGCCATGGATATAGATGACCAGAGTTTTGAGCAGGAAGTAATCAAGTCCGATCTGCCGGTGGTTGTGGATTTCTGGGCGCCGTGGTGCGGACCTTGTCGCACAATGGCGCCAGTTGTCGACAAGCTTTCGGAAGAGTACAAGGGTAAGGTCAAGTTCTGCAAATTGAATGTGGACGACAACCGGACCATGGCCAACAAGTACCAGGTAATGAGCATACCCATGTTACTCTTCTTCAAGAAGGGCGAAGTAGTGGACCAGAGTCTGGGCGCGGTCTCGGAGAAGGCGCTTAAATCAAAGATCCAGGTACTGACCGGCTAGCCGGGAACCATAAGCTGATCACTGCCCGACTGTGGCTGAGATGCCGGTCTTCGCCACGGTTTCCCGGCAACGGTCCACTGTTTCATCGGACAGGTTTTTGGTTCCGTCCATAGAATAACGCTTGCCAAGTCGCTCGTATTTCCCCTTGCCCCACTCATGATAGGGGAGAAGCGAGACCTTCTCGGCGCCGATTTCCAGGGCGTAATGTGCAACTTGGATTAGGCTCTCCTGAGAGTCGTTGAAGCCTGGTACCAGGGGCACACGGACCCAAGTTCTGACTCTTGATTTCAATTTGCGGCCGTTTTCCAGTATCAACTTGTTGCTCTTGCCGGTAAACTGCCGGTGAAGTAGCGGGTCCATGTGTTTAACGTCGTATAACATGAGGTCACAATATGATAGGACTCTCTCGATGTCGTCCCAGGGAACGTACCCGGACGTATCAATTGCTGTGTGAATGTTGTTGCTCTTGCAGGCCTTGAGCAAGTCGAGTGCAAACTCCGGCTGCATGAGCGGTTCTCCGCCGGAAAGCGTTGCTCCTCCACCAGAGTTCTGGTAAAAAAGCTTGTCGCTTTCGACTTCCTTCATGACATCTTCAAGGGTCATGCACCTGCCGGTAGCGGCCAGCGCTCCAGTAGGGCAAACCGCCACGCAGTCCAGGCAGAGATTGCATTTGGTCCTGAACAAACGCCTGCCCTTATCGGTGACTGATATGGCCTCCAGCCTGCAGGCTTGCTCGCACCATCCGCACCCGGTGCATCTTGTGTCGTTTACAAAAATCTCCGGGTAAGGCTTCCAGGACTCAGGGTTTGAGCACCACCGGCAACTCAGGGGGCAACCTTTCAAGAATACTGTCGTTCGGATACCGGGGCCATCGTGGATACTGAACCGCTGGATATTGAAGACAGCCCCGGAACCGGGAGAACACGGTCTTGCAAGTTGAACCTGTATGAGAGACCTCCTTCAGGTACTAGCATATCTTAAGGTGGGCCGGGGTTCAAATTGGAGCGAGGTCGCCACGATTCCTGCAAGCCGGCGTGCCGGGAAGCTGAAACCGGCTGCCTTTCCGGCAGGGACCTTGGTCGGCAGTACAGGCGCCTCGTAATGTTCGGAAACGCGTTTGTAATGGCAGGTTTACCAGCAGGGATAAGTTTTTACCATGGCTTTATGCCGGTCGCCTAAACTGGCAGTCGAGCTTGATTGACATGAAGATGATGGCTATCGGACTCCTTATCGGCATGGTGGTAGGCGGTTGCCTGATTATGGGCCCGCTTGCTCCGGTAATCGCCATGGCTGGGTGGGGTGGTGACGAGGCTTCTGTGGTACCCGACATCGAGGAAATCATGAACCAGGCGATCGCTTTGCCTGCTCTGAGGGTAATTGCAGAGATCCAGGACGAAGATATTGCATGCTTCTATGCCGAGTTGTTGCACCGTCTGGGATTTGTCGGGGTTGTGGATGATCCAGATGTACCAGACGGGCCTGAATGAACCGTGTGCGCACGGTTGTGGGGCTGCCAGCTGGTGAGGAAGCACAAGACCGGACCATAGTACGTCCCTGTATTGTCCAGCATGAACCTGCCGGAACAAAGATAATACTCGAGTGACATTTCCAAGAAAGCCCCTTCTTCTTGAATTTTCAACTATGGTTCGGGCTCAATGTGCTATAATATCGTGCATTGGACCTTGCAATCGATGATCAACCGATTTGGTGGGGCCCTTTCCAAAAAAGGCTTCGAACAGAAAACCCCAAATGTCAATCACATCAGGCGTGTTGTGAAATATCAGTGAGCGAGATTGGATCAAACGGACTATGGCTAAGACGATGAAGAAACAAAGAATTGGACTTCTCACCGGAGGCGGAGACTGCGCCGGACTCAATCCGGCAATGAAGTGGGTGGTGAAAACTGCAATGGATGAAAGACTCCAGTGGGAAAGGGGCGTCCAATATGAAGTTTTGGGAATTAGAGATGGCTGGAAAGGACTTGTACGAGTAGAGCCTACTTCCATGGACATACCCGGATACATAGTGCCTCTCAATCCGGAGATGGTGAGAACATGGGACAGGTATGGAGGCACTTTCCTTGGCACTTCAAGGACCAATCCCTATAATCCGCAGAACGATCAGTCAAAGACGCTATTGGAAAACATCGAAAGGCTTGGTCTTCATGCGCTGATAGCCATAGGCGGTGAAGATACTCAGGGGGTCGCTTGCCAGCTAGCCAAGGCGGGTGTAAACGTTGTCGGTATTCCCAAGACAATCGACAAGGACCTGCCTGGAAGTGATTATACATTGGGCTTCGAAACGGCTTTGAACGTGATCACGGAAGAGGTAGACAGGCTCAGAACAACCGCCGGTTCTCACAAGAGGATATTCGTAGTTGAGACCATGGGGCGGCATGCCGGCTGGCTTGCCCTGGAAGGCGGTGAATCCTGTGGGGCCTTTGTCATCCTGATCCCGGAACACGATTTTTCCGTACAGAAGGTCTGTGATCTTGTGGAGGAAGGCAGAAGGGAAGGCGCCAGGTACGAGATCATCGTAGTCGCTGAAGGTGCCAAACCTGAGGGCGGCCAGGAATTTGTAACAGGCGTGGGCGTTGACAGTTTTGGGCACAAGACACTGGGGGGTATTGGAGACTATCTAGCCCAGGAAATAAGAAAGGGTACCCGGATCGATACACGTTGCGTAGTCCTCAGCCATCTGCAACGCGGCGGCGCACCATGTGCTTACGATCGCCGGATGGGGCGATATTTTGGCATAGCCGCAGTAGACTTGGTCGTGAACGAAAGTTTTGGTAGAATGGTTAGCTACCGGAATGGTCGGATAACAGCCGTGCCCATTGAAGAGGTCGTAGGCGAACTCAAGCTGGTTAACGTCAAGACCGAATATGACACGGACCGGTATAATGGCAGGCGTAGCATTCTGGACCACTTTGGCAGACGTTTGGAGGAACATGCCGATCAGGCTGCCATCCGCCATGGTTAGGAGGTATTTTGATGCAACTGCGGGAAGTTGACCAGACCATAAGGGATGCTGTCTTCGCTGCCGACCGCGAGACCAGGCAGAAGTGCTCGGGAAGGATACTGGAATCGGCGAGCGAACTGGGTATCTATTCGGCCAGTATCCAGGGTCTTTATGAAGCCGCAGGCAAGGGGCAATACCAGGGCATCACCGTCCCGGCGGTTAACATTCGCGGCATGACCTACGAGGTGGCCAGAGCCATGTTCCGGGCGGCTGCCCAGGCCAAAGCCGGGGCCGTAATATTCGAGATAGCCCGGTCTGAAATAGGATATACCAAGCAGAAGCCCGGTGAATATGCTGCCTGCGTTATGGCCGCAGCTATCAGGGAGAACTACAGGGGGCCGGTCTTTCTCCAGGGCGATCATTATCAGATCAATCTAAAAAAATTTCAGGCCGACGCCGGCTCAGAAATGGCTGCCGTCAAAGACCTTATCCGTGAATCCATAGCAGCAGGGTTCTACAACATTGACATAGATGCATCAACGCTCGTTGATCTTGAGAAGCCGACTCTGGAAGAACAGCAAGACAACAATTGCCGGGTTACTGCCGAATTGACCCAGTTCATCCGTGAGTTGGAACCTGCAGGCACCGTTATTTCAGTAGGCGGCGAAATAGGTGAGGTAGGGGGTCGCAACAGTACTGTGGAGGACCTCCGCGCCTTCATGTCGGGTTACCGGCGTGTGCTGTCTTCAGGGATGGTGGGGATATCCAAGATCAGCGTTCAAACAGGCACCACGCATGGTGGGGTTGTGCTGCCTGATGGTACCATCGCCGATGTGGAGTTGGATTTTGAGACCTTGGGAGAGCTTTCCCGGGTGGCCCGGGGAGAGTTCGGTCTGGCCGGAGCCGTACAACATGGTGCTTCAACCCTCCCTGAAGAGGCATTCGACCACTTCACCCGGGTGGGTGCGGCGGAGGTGCATCTGGCCACTGGTTTTCAAAACATCATCTATGAGAGTCCCTTCTTTCCGAGGGAGCTTATGGCCAGCATCAATACCCATCTGCTGGAGAACTATGCCGGCGAGCGTGGCGCCAAAGACTCCGACGGCCAGTTTCTTTACAAGACCCGCAAGAAGGCATTTGGCGATTTCAAGAAGGAGATATGGGACCTGCCTCAGGAGAGCATCGACGCCATAGGCAAGGCCCTGGAGGACCGGTTTTTGCTCCTTTTCCGCAAGCTCAATGTAGTGGACACCATGGATTTGGTTAAACGCTTCGTAGCCACGTCCTAGCTGCATTGCTGCGCGGTCTCCGTCCAGGTAGCCATGCCCATTGTGTTGCCTGCGGCGACTTCATGGGTGATAATTGGACTGATGGCTATTAACCAGCGCTGGGCTTATGAACTGGGTCCCATCCGTCCTCCCAGCGAGGGCCGTGACCGGTCCTTGCTTATCAGGGCCAGCCGCAACTGCCCGTGGAACAGGTGCAGGTTCTGCACCGTCTACAAGGGACAACGATTTGAGTACCGGTCGCCGGACGAAATCAAGTCCGATATTGACGTGGCCAGGAGCCTGGCCGAGGAACTGAGAGCGGCTTCGTGGCAGGCGGGACTTGGTGGTAGGATAGACGACAGCGTCTTGAGGGCTGTCATTCGCAGTAATCCGGACGTATATGGCCCGGGCTCTACCGGAACGCAGGCTGCCGAATTCGCTTTGCACAGTCTGGTCAACGTAGCAAGCTGGCTTACCTCTGGCGGCCGGACAGCTTTCCTTCAAGATGCGGACTCCCTTGTTATACGTACTAACGACCTCGTTGAGGTACTCGATTATTTGAAGCAAAGCCTTCCCAGCTTGGATAGGGTTACCTGTTATGCCAGGGCCAAGTCCGCTTCCCGGAAAAGCCTCGAGGAGCTCCAGCGCTTACATCGGGCTGGTTTATCGCGGGTACATGTTGGTATGGAGTCGGGAGACGACCAAGTACTTGCCTACATGCAGAAGGGTGTGACGGCTGCCGAACAGATAGACGGTGGGCGGAAGATCAAGGCTGCAGGGATTTCTTTGTCGGAGTACGTTATGCCTGGACTGGGCGGTAAGAAATGGTCGCACCAGCATGCGTCGAACTCGGCGGAAGTCCTTAACAGTATAGGTCCCGATTTCATCCGGTTAAGGAGTCTTATGGTTGGTCCAGCCTGTCCTGTCCATGAGCAGGTAGAGAGCGGGGAATTCGATTTGCTGACTGAGGACGAAACCGTGGCCGAAATAGGCCTTCTCATTGAGAACTTGACGTGCCCGTCCTATCTGACCAGTGACCAGATGGTCAACTTGCTCTGGGAGGTCGAGGGGGAACTTCCCGGTTCCAGGCAGGCGATGCTGGACACCATCGCTTCCTACCTGTCCATGGATCCGTTTGACCGGCTCAGGTTCAGGTTGGAGCGTAGACGCAGGTCCTTCTTCAGCGTGTATGGTGGGTTAACTCCCGAGATTTCGCAGGAGATACAGTCCGCTGTGGCTGCTATAGAATCCAGATCAGCGGGAGCCGGTGCGCTTGTGGAGAAAGCCATCGCCAGCTTAAAGGGGCACTTCATCTAGGGGTGCTGGTGTCGGCAGTTGTCTTGGACTGGGCAGGCACCGTGACCTTCCGGCTTTTTCCTTCCCTGGCCCTTCTCCATGCAACGTACATTTTGCAGCCTTCCTCCATGGAGACCTTCTGTTTCCAACCAAGCTCGGTGCGGGCTTTCGACCCATCGATGTTCATCCCCTCATTGAGGAAGCGAACACTGGACCGGGTAAGGTAAGGCATATTTTTGGCCCGGATGAGTTTGGCCCAGCCCTCCATCAAGAAGCAGCCCAGGATGGCGGTGCCGTAAGGAACGGTCAACTGAATGCGCCACCCACCCAAGGCTTTGATCATATTGGCACACAGTTCTTTGAAGTACACCGGGCGGCCTGGCGCCACATGATAGATCTGTCCCAGGGCTTTCTCGCTGGTAGCCGCCAGTATGGCGCATTCGGCCACGTCGGATACAAAGACAGGAGCGCAGATTGGATTGGACTTGCCGGGCCAGATGATGAAGCGATTAGACATGTGCCTGTATATCCGGTCTGTGAGCAATCGGTCTCCGGGCCCATAGACCATGGCCGGCCTGATAATGGTAGCCTTGATTTTCCCCTGCTCGTGGTATTCCAGGACTGCCTGTTCAGCCATCAGTTTGGCATATTCATAGTAGTGGTCTTTGTCAAAAGTCAACTGGCAAGGTGTATCCTCGTCCGCCGGGGTGTCACAGAGGCACGATTTGCCCAGCACGCTGTTGCTGCTTATGTGGAGAAAACGTTGAACTCCGGACTCGGAAGCCGCCTGGAGCAGGTTCTGAGTCCCTTTGACTATCGTCTTCTCGAAATCTTCCCAGGGACCCCAGCCCGGCGTAACTTTGCTTGCGGAATGGAATACCATCTGGACTCCCTCCAAGGCCGGCGGCAAGCTATCATAGTCGGAAACATCTCCGTAGACGATTTCGGCTTTAGTGGACTGCAGGTGGGTTGTATCTGAGGACCGGCGCACCAGGGCGCGTACCTCATAACCCTCCTCCGGGAGACACTGCGCGAGGCATCCACCTACAAGGCCGGTAGCTCCTGTAACCAGAGCTCTCATCTCGCACCTCCTGAACGATTCTGGCATATCCAACTATAACGATTTCCGGGGGCTCTGGGTATACCTGGTCGAACAGAGCGCATAAGGTATGGCTGCAAGAAGTCTTGCCTTCTACTTAGCCAGGGTCGTACAGGATGCCTGAAAAAGATGCCGGTCGAGCGAGCCGGGAATCTCAGTCCTTGATTTGCTGGGATTGCCTCCATTGTACATAAAGCTTGCAGCCTTCTTCCATGGAGACTTTCTGTTCCCAGCCCAAGTCCCGCCTGGCTTTTGAGCCGTCGAGATTCATGCCTTCGTTTAAGAAGCGTACACTGGAACGTGTCAGGTAGGGCATCTTCTTCGATCCGATGATTTTGGTCCAGGACTCGAGCAACAGGCATGAAATCTGGGCGGTAAAATAGGGTATCGTCATCTGTAGCCGCCATCCGCCCAGGGCCTTGATCATTTCACTACAGAAGTCTTTGAACCATACTGGCTCGGTAGGAGCTACCAGGTAGATCTGTCCCAGGGCCTTATCACTGGTTGCTGCCAGGATAGCACATTCGGCGACATCTCCGGCAAAGACAGGCGCACATCTGGGATTTGACCTGCCTGGCCAGATAATGAAGCGGTTTGACATGTGACGGTATACCCGGTCCGTAAAAAGCCTGTCCCTGGGTCCGTAGATCATGGCAGGCCGGATTATTGAAGCTTTGATCTTTCCCTGGTTGTGGAATTCCAGCACGGCCTTTTCCGCCTCCAACTTCGCGTAATCGTAGTAGGTATCCCGGCAGAAATGGATCGTGCAAGGAGCAGTCTCGTCAGCAGGCTTATCGTTCAGGCAGGTGTTTCCCATAACGCTGTGGCTGCTAACGTGGAGGAAGCGGTCTATGCCGGCCTCAGAGGAGGCTTGCAGCATGTTCTGAGTGCCTTTGACGGTGGTGTTCTCGAATTCCTCCCATTGCCCCCAACCTGGTGTGACCTTGCCTGCAGCATGGAATACGGTATCCATACCTCGCAGGGCTGGAGCCAAGGAAGAAAAGTCGGATACATCTCCGTAGACCACTTCGGCACCAGTGTTCTTCAAGTGGCTGGTATCCGAACTCCTCCTGACCAGGGCGCGTACCTCATGTCCCTCTTCTTTCAAAGTCTCCACAATATACCCGCCAAGCAACCCGGTGCCCCCCGTTACGAGTGCTCTCATCACTACCTCCTTAATATGACAAGTCTTCTAAGGCAAGCATCCTGTTACTCGCCAAAAAGTGCGATGGTCAAGGGAGACTCTGTGCCAAGGACTGTCCTCGAAGAGAATGGAGAGTGATACGGGTATGACTGCCGGTTGATTGCTCTGGATACCGGAATTGGTCCCCAACTGGCAGTGCTGGTTTCTTTGGTTTAGAATCTTCAAGAGCATTCCCCCTATGCCCATGTGAGGAGGGTAGTATATCAACCAGGATAGATGATTGTCAATGTCCGGGTGGGGTAGGCAGCTGGCAGGCAAGCCCCTGCTGCACCAGGACTTACACTAATGTGGAGGCCATCCGGTAGTTGCCAGTTGCTATGTATAGGCGGCAATGCCTATAATGAAAAATTGTTGTGATCCGGTTAGTATAAATATGGTCGGGGTGAGAGGACTCGAACCTCCGACCTCAGCGTCCCGAACGCTGCGCGCTAACCAACTGCGCTACACCCCGACACAAGAATTATATGACCTCACATAAGAGAAGACAAGAAATGACCAAGTTTGCTGTTCTTGTCGGCGATGGTATGGCCGACGACCACCTGGAGGAACTTGACGGCCGGACTCCTCTGCAGGCCGCCAGGACCTTGAATATGGATGAGATCGTCCGGGCGGGACAGTTGGGGCAGGCGAACATGGTGCCGGAGGGTTTCACTCCAGGATCGGACGTGGCCATACTCTCCATACTCGGCTATGACCCGTGCAAGTACTATTCGGGGCGTGCTCCGTTGGAAGCGGCCCAACTGGGTGTAAAACTGGGCCTTGGGGCCGTGGCCTTCCGCTGCAACCTGGTGACCGTAAATGACGGACTGATGAAAGACTACAGCGCGGGTCATATCAGTAATGAGGAAGCCAGCGAGATCATTGCTTTTCTTGACAGCGCTCTGGGTAACGAACAAGTCCGCTTTCATGCTGGTGTAGGCTATCGCCATCTCTGCGTAATTCAGGATGGAGATTTGGACCGGACACACTGCACGCCTCCACATGACATAAGCGGGCATCCCTTCAAAGAATACTTGCCCCACGGTCCCAGGGCACAGCTGTTGCTGGACCTCATGGAAAAATCGCAGCAATTGCTGGCCCAGCATCCAGTAAATAAGTCCCGCCTTGCCCGGGGCCAGAATGCTGCCAACATGATCTGGTTCTGGGGACAGGGCCGGGCGGCAACCTTTCCGTCCTTTGACAGCATTTTCGGCCTGGCTGGGGGGGTGATATCTGCCGTTGACCTGGTCAAGGGGATAGCGCTTGTTACCGGACTGAGGCCGATAACGGTAGAGGGAGCGACAGGCTATTACGATACCAATTACCTTGGCAAAGCTCAGAGAGCCCTGGAGTGCCTGGAGAGGGATGACTTTGTACTGGTCCATGTTGAAGCCCCTGATGAAGCAGGCCATAATGGGGACCTCGCGCAGAAAATCAAGGCTATTGAAAGATTCGACGAATCCGTTGTGGGGCCGGTACTTGAGGGACTGCGCCGGTATGCGGCTTACCGGGTTCTAGTTCTTCCCGATCACCCCACGCCTGTGCGCCAACGGACCCATACTGCAGGCCCGATTCCATTTGGCTGGTGTGGTGATAGCATACCACCAGATGATTTCCAGGCCTTCAATGAAAAGGGAGCGGCTGCCAGCAGCCTGCAGATAAGAAACGGCCACGAGTTGATGGGACTGTTCACCAGGTTTTGGTCCGGTAAGGAGTGTGTTTGACCATGGCCATTGTCGTACAGAAGTATGGTGGTAGTTCTGTAGGGAACCCGGACAAGATAAAGGCTATCGCCCGGCGCATAGTGGCGACCCGGGAGGCGGGCGACGATGTAGTGGTGGTCCTTTCCGCCATGGGTGATACTACTGACGACCTTATCGAGCTTGCCCATGAGTTCACTGAACGGCCGGACGAACGTGAATTGGACGTTCTCCTGTCAACGGGCGAGATCGTCTCAAGCACATGCCTTGCCATAGCGCTGCGGGCCATGGGACAGTGCGCCATCAGCTTGAATGGCGGGCAAGCCGGGATACAGACGGACGGTTGTCACAGTCGGGCTAAGATCATCAGTGTAATCCCGGAACGTGTCCTTCGCGAGTTGGAGAACGGCAACATCGTTGTGGTTGCCGGTTTTCAGGGGATTGCCGAAGATATGGATGTTACCACCCTTGGACGCGGCGGATCGGATACAACCGCTGTGGCCCTGGCCATCAGCCTGGGTGCCAGCATATGCCATATCTACACCGATGTGAACGGCGTGTATACTGCTGATCCAAGGCTTATAACAACTGCCAGAAAACTGGACGAGATAGACTACGATGAGATGCTTGAACTGGCCACCTATGGTGCCAGGGTTTTGCATTCGCGAGCCGTGGAAATCGGCAAGTGTTATGATATGCCCATATTGGTGGCATCCAGTTTCAGCGATGCACGGGGCACTCTTATCCATGGAGGAATCAAGATGGAGTTGAGGAACAAGGTCAGGGGAATAGCCCATGATATGGATGTGGCCAAGGTAACTGTCCGCTCTGTTCCCGACCAGCCCGGCATTGCCTGTGCAATTTTCGAGCCACTGGCCGATCATGGAATCAGCGTAGATACCATAGTGCAGAACATCAGCACCGAAGGGATTACCGACCTGACTTTTACAGTCTCCCGCAACGACTTGGACCGGGCGGTGGAAATAGTCGGTCCCATCTGCCAGTCAATCGGGGCCAAGGGCCACGTAAGCTCCCTTGGTCTAGGCAAAGTCAGTATCGTTGGTACCGGAATGCAGAACACTCCGGGGTATGCAGCCCGCATGTTCAAGGCCCTATCTGATGCCGGCGTCAACATTGAACTGATCTCAACCTCCGAGATACGGATAACCTGTATCATCCGGGAAGAAAAGGTGAAGGAAGCCGTTGACGCTCTCCACCGGGCTTTCAGTCTTGGTGAGATTGACTGCGACAACTAGGCCCTCTTGCGACCCCTGATTGGGCTGGACGGAGAAATGGGAGTCCTATGAATGGTATAAAGCACGTATGTATAGTAGGGATCGGCCTGATAGGGGGCTCGATTGGTCTGGCGCTGAAAGAGTACAGCCCGGGTATTGTCGTGATCGGGCACGTGCGAAATGCTCCAGCAGGGTCCAGGGCTATCGAACTCGGTATCGTCGACATGGCTGAGCAGGAACCGGCCGCCGCCGTCAGCCAGGCGGACGTCGTATTCCTGGCTTCCCCGCCGGCAGCTATTAAGGACAACCTGCAACAAATAGCCCCATTCCTGAAGCCCGGATGTCTGGTAACCGACGTGGCCAGTACCAAGATGTCGATCATGAAGTGGGCTGAAGCGTATCTTCCGGCGGCTGTGGACTTTGTCGGAGGCCATCCCATGGCGGGTAAGGAGGTCTCGGGCATGGAAGCCGCTGAGGCGGGCCTGTTTAACGGCTGCACATATTGCCTCGTTCCGGGAAAGGATTGCAGCGATCATGGCAGCGACCTGGCAGAGGGTCTGGCCAGGGGGCTTGGAGGGCGCCCCCTATTTCTCACTGCTGAGGAACACGATGAGGCTGTGGCCGGCATTAGTCACCTGCCTCTTGTACTGGCTTCTATCCTGGTAAGGGCCACGACGGACCATCGCAAATGGGAACTGATGTCGCAATTGGCTGCTAGCGGTTACAGGGACAGCACGCGCCTGGCCTTACAGCATCCAGCCATGAACCGCGATATTTGTTTGACCAACGGCGACATGATCAAGGTCTGGTTGGACACAATCAGCGAAGAGATCGCACGCTTTCGAGAGTTGATCGATCGGGGTGATCCGGGAGCCTTGGAACGGGCTTTTGAGGAGGCTGGCAGGGCGCGCCGCACTTGGTGGGAGGGATATGCAAAAAAGAGTCCTCGCTAGGCCGAGAATAAGGGGCATTGTCAATCCTCCTGGCGATAAGTCCATTTCGCATCGCGCGCTGATTCTCAGCGGGATCGCTGCCGGCAAAGCACGCATCAGCAATTTCTTGCCCAGCGACGACTGTGTACGCACTGCAGAGTGCATGCGAGCGCTGGGGGTAGCTGTCATGCCTGTTCCTGGCGATCTCACGACTGTGGAAGTGGTCGGTGCCGGTGCTAATGGCTTGCACGAACCGGGCAATGTCCTGGATGCTGGTAACAGCGGGACCAGCCTGCGGTTAATGGCGGGCTTGCTGGCTGCCCAGCCTTTTCTGACCCTTATCACGGGAGACGCATCGCTCCGATCCCGCCCGATGGCGCGTGTCATAGAACCCTTGACTCTGATGGGTGCGTCCATATGGGGCAGGAAAGGCAATACGCTAGCGCCATTGGCCATTAAAGGGTCAAGATTGCATGGAATAGACTATTCCCTTCCGGTGGCCAGTGCTCAGGTCAAGTCAGCCATACTTATTGCTTCATTGTTTGCCGATGGCCAGACTCTCCTTCGAGAGCCGGCACAATCCAGGGACCATACTGAACGCTTGTTGAAGTGGATGGGTGCTCGGTTATCAGAGGACAACGGGGGGATCAGACTGGAGCCGACAGGAAAGCCCCTGCTGGCGCGGGACATTGTGGTCCCTGGCGATATAAGCTCTGCTGCTTACTGGATGGTATTGGGGGCAATCCATCCCGACGCGAGTATCGAGATAAAGGGCATAGGCGTAAACCCAACGAGGTCTGGCATTCTGGAAGCTTTGCGAAAAATGGGGGCAACTATTAGAATAGGGAATCGTCGTACGAGCGAAGGGAATGAACCTGTTGCGGACATCACCGTCGAATCCAGCGAAATCACCGGTGTGGAAATAGGCGGAGAACTGGTGCCCAGGTTGATTGATGAGATACCTGCACTTGCAGTAGCCGCTTGCTTTGCCAGGGGCACGACGGTTATCCGGGACGCAGGAGAACTGCGGGTGAAGGAGACGGACAGGATCAAGTACCTGGTACAGGAACTACGCAAGTTCGGCGCTCATTTGGAGGAGACGGCCGACGGCATGGTCATAGAAGGCGCCGCCGGTTTATCCGGAACTCACTGTCATAGTTATGAGGATCACAGGCTGGCCATGGCTCTGGCGGTAGCAGGTCTTATGGCTGAAGGCGAAACGCTGATAGAATCGGCTGAGGCGGTGAATGTCTCCTATCCTGCTTTCTGGCAGGACTTGGAGAGGGTCGCGGCGAGCTAGGCGGACCAACGGAGGGTTTTTGATGTTTACTGAATTAATACATCTTGGTTTCAGCAATATGGCAGCCATCAACAAGGCGGTTGCAGTGATATCTCCGAATTCAGCCCCGGCCAAGCGTCTGATTCAGGAGGCCAAGGGCAAAGGGCTGATCATTGACGTCACCAATGGCCGGCGCACCAAGGCCATATTGATAATGGAAAACGGCCATGTAATATTGGCAGCGATTACACCAGAAACCATAGCCGGGAGGGTGTCCGCAAGTCGCAGGCCGGAGCTAAGGGAGCAGGGTGGCAGGGAAGAAGAGTTCTAATCGTACCGGGTTGCTTGTCATAATCTCGGGGGCATCGGGTGCTGGGAAAGACGCCGTAATAAAGCGTGTTAAAGACTTTGGTCTGTCCTTTCACCATGCGGTGACAGCTACCACGCGACCTCGCCGGCCGGACGAAGTTGAGGGAAGCGACTACTATTTTATTTCCAGGGAGCAGTTCGAGCAGATGATTCAAAGGGACGAACTGCTTGAATGGGCGGAAGTCTACGGTAATCTGTACGGTGTACCTTCCAGGAAAATCATGAATGCCATTGACCGAGGTGAGGACGTTCTCATCAGGGTCGACGTTCAGGGGGCGGAGACCATCAAGAAGTCCATCCCGGAAGCCGTACTGGTTTTCCTGTCTACGCCGTCCATCGAGGACCATCACCAGAGGCTCAAGCTCCGGCAGACGGAGTCGGATGACGACATGAACGTCCGGATGGATGCGGTAACCAGCGAGATGCGGAGTATAGACCTTTTTGACTATCTGGTAGTCAACCGGCAGGGGGAGTTGGACACGGCTGCGATGGAAGTGATGTGCATTGTCATTGCTGAGAGGTGCCGTCTTTTTCGTAGAATCGTGAGCCTGAAAGAGTCCGGTTCGAGTTCGGTCTTTTCTGAAAGCTAGGGTAGCTTCTTCTTGGCTTCTTCCCAGAGATCGTCCAGTTTCTCCATGGAAAGGCCCGAAATGTCTACATTCCTGGACCGGCACACTTCCTCCATGTAACGGAAGCGTTCATGAAACCTTTTGTTGGTCGAACGCAGGGCATCTTCGGCTTCTATCCCGAGCCACCTTGCGGCGTTTACCAGGCTGAAGAGAACGTCACCGAATTCCCGGGTCCTTGTGCCTATATCCTCCGCTTCGCTGAGTTCGCGCAGTTCCTCACTCAGCTTGGCTAGAACTCCATCAAGGTTATTCCAGTCGAACCCTATCATGGCAGCGCGTCGTTGCATGGCTTGAGCATAGGCCAATGCAGGCATAATCTGGGGAAGTCCTGATATTGCCGACCTTCCCGGGCTCTCTTGTTGCTTAAGCGTCTCCCAGTTCAAGGCCACTTGTTCCGCATCCGCCGCCCTGGCTTCGTCAAATACGTGAGGGTGCCTGCTAACCAGTTTAGTGTTGATCTTTTGCAGAACATCTGCAAGCTCGAATTCGCCCTGGTCGGCGGCTATCTGGGCCTGGAGCACGACTTGCATCAAGAGATCGCCGAGTTCCTCGGCCAGCTTGTCGGTGTTGCCCTGGTCAATGGCCACAAGGACCTCGTAGCACTCCTGTAGCAGGCTTGGTCTAAGCGATAGATGTGTCTGTCTTTTGTCCCAGGGGCAGCCTGAGGGGCCGCGCAGTCTTGCTATGATGTCGACGAGGGTCGAGAACAGGCGGGTATCTCCGCTATAGGCCACGAATCTGCCTGGCTTCTGTGCAGGGCTCTTCTATGGGGCAAGCAATGGTCACCACTTCGTGTCCGGGGTCGACTCTCATAAGGCTCACACCTCGCGTGCTTCTGCCCTGGACAGGGATACTTTCCTTGGGGACTCTGATGATGGTACCGCTCTCTGAGATCAATATCAGTTCACCAGAAGGAGAAGTCTGTCGAACTGCTATCACCTTGCCTACTTTTTCGCCAACTCTATGGGCCAGTACGCCTCTGCCCCCTCGGTGTTGCGTGGGGAAGGCTTTTATGGGCGTCAATTTACCGTATCCCCTGCTGGTAACAGTGAGAATATAGGTAGCGGGGTATACAACCTCCATACCGATGACCCTGTCGCCGGGGTTGAGCCTGATACCTCTTACTCCCTGGCTGGTCCTGGATATGGAACGAAAATCACTTACGGTGAAACGAATGGACTTGCCTTTTTCTGTGACGAGTATGACATCATCCTCTTCCGTGGCAAGACGGGCTGCTACCAGTTCATCATGTTCCAGCAGACCGATAGCAATGAGACCGCGGCCTCTCAAGTGAGCGTAGGTCTCTACGGGAGTCCGCTTGATTTTGCCCTGGCTTGTAGCCAGGAGCAGGAAGCTTCCTGGCTGCAGATCGGAGGTCACCGCGGTGGATATTCTCTCTTCCGGATTGAGTGCTACCAGGTTGATAAGAGGTGTGCCTTTGCCCGTACGAGCCGTGTCCAAGGGTATACGGTAACACCTGACGGGCAACACCCTCCCCTTGCTGGTAAACAACAGCAGCGTATCATGTGTGTCGGCGATAAGCATGATATGTGCCGTTTCGGCTTCTCTGGTGATCATGCCGCGTACGCCTTTGCCGCCACGATGCTGGACCTTGTAGGCATCAAGCGGCACACGCTTAATGTAGCCCCGGCTGGTGACGGTGACGACCATGTCCTGGTGAGGAATGAGGTCCATGTCGCTGAAGTCGGTGGGCTCGTCCGTACTTATCTGGGTGCGGCGATCATCACCATGCTTGGTTATCAACTCCTCGGCCTCTTTCTTAATCAACAGCAGGATCTTGTGCGGATTGGCCAGCAGGTCTTCCAGGTATTCGATCGTCTTCAGGACATCTTCGTACTCATCCAGGATCTTCTTACGTTCCAAGGCCACCAGCCGGCGGAGTTGCAGATCTAGGATGGCCTGTGCCTGTACCTGGGACAGGCCAAGCTGGTCCATCAGTTCGTTACGTGCCTTCTCTGTTGTGGGCGATTGCCGGACAATGGCCACAACCAGGTCAAGATTATCCAGCGCTATCTTGAGCCCCTCGAGGATATGAGCCCTGTCTCTCGCCTGTGCGAGGTCGAACTGCGAACGTCTGGTTATTACAGCCTGGCGGAAGTCGATGAAATGCTGCAGGGCTTCCTTGAGGCTGATAATCCGGGGTTGCCCGTCGACAAGGGCAATCATGTTTATGTAGAAGGTGGACTGCAGGGCTGTATACTTGAATAGACTGTTGAGCAGCGGTTCGGGATGCGTATCTTTGCGTAACTCGATTACGATACGCAGTCCTTCTCGGTCCGACTCGTCCCTCAAATCACTGATGCCTTCCACCTTCTTGTCCTTGACCAGTCTGGCTATTCGTTCTACCAGTTCGGCTTTATTTGTCTGGTAAGGCAACTCAGTGATAACGATCTGATTTCGCCCTTTGGGCAGGTCTACGATGTCAACTTTGCCTCGTATAACAACCTTGCCACGGCCGGTCGTATATACCTTCTGCATTTCGTCCTGCCCGACGATGATGCCCCCGGTAGGGAAGTCCGGGGCGGGAACAATCTGGACAAGCTCCTGAATGGTGGCTTCCGGATTCTCTATCAAGTAACGGGTGGCCCGGCAAATCTCGTTCAGGTTATGCGGTGGAATATTGGTGGCCATGCCCACGGCGATCCCAGAACTTCCGTTCACCAGCAGGTTAGGCAACCTGCTGGGCATTACAACTGGTTCCTTCAGGGTGTCGTCGAAGTTGGGAGCGAAATCTACAGTGTTCTTATCAATGTCGGCCAGTAGCTCGTTGGCGATCTCGGCCAGTCGTGCCTCTGTGTAGCGCATTGCAGCAGGCGGATCATTATCGATGCTCCCGAAGTTGCCCTGTCCCTCAATCAGGGCATACCGCATAGAGAAGTCCTGGGCCATGCGTACCAGGGCCTCGTAGACGGGCGCGTCTCCATGGGGGTGATACTTACCGAGGACCTCACCGACTATACGGGCGCTCTTCTTGTAAGGCGTATTGTGGCGTATTCCCAGCTCGTTCATGCCGAAGAGAATACGGCGGTGAACGGGCTTCAGGCCGTCTCGCGCATCGGGAAGGGCGCGAGAGACGATTACACTCATGGCGTAGTCAAGGTATGATCCCCTGACTTCGTCTTCGATTTTTACGGGTCTAACGGTACCGATGGTCAATTCTTCTTACTTATCCAGCGTCTCCATTGTATCCTGTGCAGGGCACAAGTTTCAAAAATCTACGTCGCTGTAGCCTTCCATTTCACCCAGGTCTTCCTGTTCATCCTCGCCTTCCTCTTCCTCTTCCAGACGCTGCCGGACAAGACTCTCCTTCACGTAAGAACGAAACCTTTCCTTCTTCTTGGGTGTGAATGAAAGGCGGCCCGCCTGACTGGGGTCCTGGTAGATCTCTCTGATCAGTATTTTCAACTCATTATTGACAAGGCTGCTCACGGCACCGCTGTAGCGGTTGCCGCCTTCTATAAGCTTGACCAGTCGCAGTCCATACTGCGGCTCCACTTCGCCCAAGTATTCACCATGCGCATTCTTGGCGAACAACTTCTGGCCTTCTACCTCCAGGTTCACCGGTTCACCCGGAGCCATGGTTGCGACGGTCTCACGCGGGGCCAGGTTAATCAAGTTACAGATTCTGGCCTTGCTTGTTTCCTCGACAAAGACATCGGCAATGACTTTGTGCCGGTCCTCCTTTGGCTGGATTGCTTCCAACTCAGCGAGGCGTTTCAGGTTCTTCTTGGCAATATTATTATACGGGTCCAACTTCAAGGTACGCTCATATGCCTCTCTGGCTCCCGCATGATTGCCGGTCTCCATTAGAGCCCTGGCCAATCGGTTGTTAGCCTCGACATCCTCAGGCACTATCTGAAGTATAGCCGCATTCACTGCTACGGCCTCCTCCCAGCGTCCCTGAATAGCCAGCGACACGGCTTCTTTCGCCTGGCGCTCGATCTTCAGTTTGGCTTGTTGTGTGAACACTACTTGCTCCTGGCACCTGTATGTGCATCACGTCTGAACATGCACTCAAGGATTTTAGGACTTGGCGCACGATTTTGCAAGTTAAGAATGTCTCAAGTAGCTGGTTCGTACTTCGTTGCCGAAGCGCTAAGCTATATTATACAAGACAATCGGTCTTTGGTGGCAATTGCCCCTCCATAATGCAATATCATTTTCTCCCTGGGCCTGGAGTTTGATAGTTACTTCTGCAGGCTGTTCAGTCAAGTCCCAAGTCTATGCCGACAGGGCAGTGGTCTGAGCCGGTTACCTCTTGCATGATGAAGGCCGACTGAACCGCCGGCAAAAGGTCCTGCGACACGAAGAAGTAGTCTATCCTCCATCCCACGTTTCTCTGCCGGGCGCCCGTTTTCAAGTCCCACCAGGAATACTGATCCGGCTCCTTGTTGAAGTGGCGAAAAGTGTCCACATATCCGTGACTGATAAATTTGTCTATCCATTCCCTTTCAACTGGAAGAAAACCGGACACCTTGGAGTTCGCCTTGGGCCTGGCCAGGTCGATTTCCTTGTGTGCCGTGTTCAAGTCCCCGCATATTATCAGCTTGTGGCCGTCCCGCCTGTAGCCAGCGGCGAAGTCCAAAAACACATTGTAGAAGTCCAGTTTGTACTGGAGCCTCTCCGGCCCCATTTTGCCGTTGGGAAAGTACACGTTCATGAGGGTGAACCCCGGATGCTCCGAGACTATCATCCTTCCTTCCCTGTCGAATTCCTCAATGCCAAAGCCGTTTTGCACTCTCAACGGTTTCTCCTTGCACAGGGTGGCAACACCGCTGTAGCCTTTCTTGTCCGGAAAGTTCCAGTATGTATGATAGCCGTTCATGTCTACCAGGTCATCTGTTAATTGTTCCTGCTGGACCTTGGTCTCTTGCAGGCAGAGGATGTCGGGCGACTCCTGCCGAAGCCAGTCAAAGAAACCTTTCTTGGCAAGAGCCCTTATGCCGTTAACATTCCAGCAAAGCAACCTTATTTGCATTGTAGGACCGCCTTGTCTTATTTCCGCCAGATTATAGCATCAGGGCGATTGTTGTCCAACAGACCATTACGGCGATTCAGGGTTCCTGACAAGGGTTGCAGGCTGGAATTTCAGATATGAATTCCACCACGAAGGCTAACTTGGTAGAATATATATATATAAGTCGCGATGGAGGTGTGCCATGTTACTGGTAGAAGACCTGGCTGTTGAAGTGGGCGACCGCCTTATTCTCAAACACATCGATCTGGAAATCAAGCCGGGAGAAACTCATATACTCTTCGGCCCAAACGGCTCTGGGAAGACATCTCTCCTGATGGCTATCATGGGATATCCCAATTATCGGATTACCGCGGGTAGAATAATCTTCAGAAGTGTGGACATCACGCATTTGCCCATCGATGAAAGGGCCAAGATGGGCATAGGCATGTCATATCAACGTCCACCGACCATACATGGGTTGAAGACGCGCCAATTAGTCCAGATCTGTGCCAAGGGTGGCGATGATATCGAGGAAATGGCTGCACGCCTCAATGTTGACAAGTTTCTGGACAGAGACGTAAATGCGGGTCTGTCGGGGGGAGAGATCAAGCGTTCAGAACTATTGCAACTCATGGCACAGAACCCCGATCTGCTGCTCTTCGACGAACCTGAGTCGGGTGTTGACCTGGAGAATATTGCTCTGGTTGGAGAGGCGATAGCTACGCTTCTTGAAAAGGAGAAAATGCCTCGCAACACCAGGCCCATGGCGGAAGCAAAGCGTGACAGGACCAAGATGGGGCTCATAATCACCCATACGGGCTTCATCCTGGACTATGTACCGGCAGATAAGGGTTATGTGCTATATGACGGGGTTCTAAGTTGCAGCGGAAACCCCAGCGAGATATTGAATTGGATTAGCGATTGCGGTTACGAGGAGTGTGCAAGATGCGCGATGAAAGCGAACTAATCAAAAGGGCGACCAAAGCGATCCACAAGAAGGCGCCTTTTGGTAAGGACGTCCATCTTGAGGATTTTGATGCCGCAACCGTGGTACATTCCTATCTGGCCGATGCCGACCTTTGTGAACTGCCGGAAACAGAACAGGAGCGATTGCTCCTGGCCGGGGTAGATCCTGCTCAGGAGAAGAGGGGCGGGACCTATTTCCAAAAGGACACTGCCGTTGTCCACTGCAGCATGAAGGAGGAGGGGATTGAAGTCATCCCCATCCGGCAAGCCCTGGAACACCACGAATGGGTGCGGGACTATTATTGGAAGCTGGTTTCGGTAGACGCCGACAAGTATACTGCTGCTGCCAAGTTGAACCTGCACGATGGTTACGTGATAAGGGCTCGTCCCGGGGTGAAGAGCATCTATCCTGTGCAGGCCTGCCTTTTTATCGAAAAAGAAGGCCTGCAGCAGAATGTTCACAACATAGTCATTGCAGAAGAGGACTCCGAGTTGCACATCATCACAGGCTGCACCACGGCCGCCCATGTGAAGACCGGGTTGCACGTGGGGGTCTCCGAGTTCTTTATCAAGAAGAATGCCAAGGTCAGCTTCACCATGATCCACAACTGGGCGGATGACATGCTGGTACGGCCCAGGTCTGTGGCTGTGGTGGAGGAGGGCGGGCTTTATCTTAACAACTACGTATCCATGAAACCCGTACGGTCCATGCAAATGTATCCCACTACTCACCTGCTTGGGCCTAATGCCACAGCCAGGTACTACAGCATAGTGGTCAGCAGTCCTGGTTCCGAGCACGATGTAGGCGGCAGAGTCCATCTGAGTGCCGAAGGCACCCGGGCGGAGATTGTGTCTCGAGTCATCAGTAATGGAGGAGACATCATCTCCAGGGGACACATGATCGGTGAGGTTCCCGGAGTCAAGGGACACCTTGAATGTCGCGGTCTACTACTGAATGGTGGCCTCATCAAGGCCATACCAGAGTTGGAGGGAAGGGTGGACGGTGTGGAGATGTCGCACGAGGCTGCAGTGGGCAAGATCGCGCAGGAAGAGATTTCTTACCTTATGTCGCGCGGTCTTAACGAAGACGAAGCAACGTCGACGATTGTGCGTGGCTTTCTGAGCGTCGATATCGAGGGTCTTCCTGATGAGCTCAAGGGTGAGATAGACCGTGCCATCGAAGCGAGCGACCGGGATGTAATGTAGCTGCCGTGTTGTTATGCAGACCTGCCTTGAATACACATCTTGGGGGCCTTGGGCAGTTGCCAGAGGGTATCCCCCCGGTTTAGGAGTGCATGATGGAAAGTTCATTAGTCGCCCGGATGCGAAGGGCTGCCAGGCTGGAAGTCGATCTCTACAGGGAGGTTGAGCATGATCGGACCGCCACCAGCCAGGCGCTATTGGTTGTGCTCATTGTCGGCCTTGCCTCAGCGCTGGGTTCAGCTCTGGGTGCAATCCTTGCCAGGGATATACTCTGGTTCTTCCTGGGTATGGTCTTCGGCCTTGCCCAGATAGTCTTCGGCTGGCTCATTTGGTCCGGAATTACGCTACTGGTGGGCAAGACGCTGTTCAGGACAGAGCACACCGAGGTTGACTATGGCCAGATGCTTCGTACCATCGGGTTTGCCTTGTCGCCCGGGGTACTCCTATTTCTCCGCTTCATACCCGTCCTGGGAGGGATTATATCCTTCATAGTCTTCATCTGGATACTAGTGGCTGCTGTCATTGCGGTGAGAGAGGCCATGGACTTCTCCACTGGGCGGGCCATAGGCACCTTGCTGGTCGGGTGGTTCGTCATGATCATTTTCAACATTCTTCTGGGCGTCTTCTTGCTGTGGGCGTAATGTTAGGTCGTCCCGCCTTGCTGCTGGGCAAGACATCCTGTTCTAGATTGCGCCGCCGCTCACGCTGAGAGTCTGACCTGTGATATAGCCGGCCCGTTCCGAACACAGGAACAGTATGGAGTCCACATGGTCCTGAGGGGTTCCCAGTCTGCGCAGCGGGTACTGTTGCGACAGGCGGGCCTCTTTTTCCGGGGTTAACCATCCCGACTGCACCATTTGCGGTACCTTGGTGACCGCCGCGTTGACCACGTTTATGCGTATGCCATGGGGTCCCATCTCCGTGGCCAGTCCTTTGACGAAATGCATTACCGCAGCCTTGGCGGTCCCGTACATCACTTCCCGATGCGGCGCCACCTTGCCGGCGTCCGAACCCAGGCATACAATGCTGCCGGACTTCTGCTCGATCATCGGATCAAGCGCGGCCCTGACGGCATTGACAACCCCCCAGAAGGTCACGTCAACTATCCTGTGCAACTCCTCTTCCGAGCTGTCGATGAACCACCCGAGCTTGGGATAGGCGGGGATAGTTACCAGTATGTCGACCCTGTTGAAAGCATCCAGGGTGGTCCTGACCATCTCCCGGCAGTCGGCAAGCTTGGTTACATCGGCATAGGTGGGTACAGCCCTGGCGCCCAGGTCCACTACCTGCTTTGCTACCTTGTCGGCCCATTCTCTGTCGACGTCATTGGTTATGATGCACGCCCCTTCGCGGGCCAGATCGAGGCAAACGCCCGTGCCCATGGCGTCACCACCCGCTCCGGTAACTATGGCAACCTTGTCCTTCAAACCCAGGTCCATCATGGCCTCCCTCTAATTCTCAGTCCGCGGGCTTGCCCGGAACGCTCCATCAGCCGCCGGCAAAGCCGTCCTTGCCAAATTCAACTGGTCTGCCTGTAGTTCCCGTGGTGCTAATCTCCTGAGAGTCGTTCTCCTGCTGCGGCTTGCGGTGGCTTTCCGCGGTCAAGCTGCAGCATCGTAGTGGTACGGGCAGACGTTCTGCCAAACCTGGTTAGGAATGTACCATGCGCATATACGACCGTCAAGTACGAGGCTGACTGTGGCGATGGACACGCCGTCATTATCGGGCACCGGACCGAAACTTGACACGCGGCACGAGGCTGTATATAGTCCGGGTGCCGCTGGCAGGAAGAAGACCGAAGATCGCCCCATGGCATCTTACTTGCCAAGGTCGTGTCCGGCCGGGGTATGGACCGGAGGGATGCAGGTGGCCATGATGGCGGCATGCCGGTCTTATACGCGGAGACCTAACACTTCTACAGTTTGACGTGGTGCATGTCGGAGGATGGCATGGAATGGAACAATAGGGTAACACAGCTGCTCGGAACAAGATACCCCATCATGCTGGGGGCCTATGAGGGTTTTGGCAAGTCGACCATAGCCGCTCCGGTTTCCGAAGCTGGAGGGCTTGGCGTAATCACAGCTCATGCCTTTCGCACGCCCGAGAAACTGCGGAACGACATACGCCGGGCCAGATCGCAGACTGATAGACCTCTTGGCGTGAACCTCAGTGTAGGGCTTGTAACCGACATAGATAGGATGTTGGACGTTGTCCTGGATGAGCGCATTCCGGTGGTGGAAACATCCGTGTCCAATGCCGGCCAGTATGGTGAGCGAATCAAGGCAGCAGGTGCTAAATGGATACACAAGGTTGCTTCCACCAGACATGCCCTGGCCGCGGAGAACCAGGGAGCGGATGCAGTGATCATTGTGGGCATTGAGGGGGTAGGATTCAAGCACCCATCCCAACTGCCCACCATGACGGCAGTTGCCTGGACGGCCAGACAACTTAAGATCCCCGTTATTGCGGCTGGAGGCATAGGAGATGCGCACACGCTGGCCGCAGCTCTTTGCCTGGGCGCCCAGGGGGTATGCATGGGCACTGCTTTCATGGCAACCGTGGAATGTAGGGTAACGGCAAGCCGGAAACAGGCTTTGGTGGAAGCGACTCCGGACGACCCGGCTTACCGCGAGCTTGCCCTCAGCGCTCCGGACCCGGCGGCTTATGAGGATGTAATGAAGGAAAGAGCACACCTTCCCAGAGAGCAGTGGCTGCGGAGGTTGGAGAAGGTCATGTTACGGCAATCACCTGACGCACCGTGGAAGCTCAAGCAAATGGCCAAGGGCTCGCTGGCTGTGGCTTTCGTGGACAGGATAATGACCGTAAGTGAGTTAATGGAGACCATAGTTCATGGAGCAGAGGAGATTTTGACGAGACGGGTATCCCGGCAGCTTACGTGAGAGGCTGGTGGGGACTTGCATTACTAACGACGGCTTGCTGTGCAAGGGAATAGACGGACCAATTCGGCTGGTTGACAGGCCCGAGAGTGTCATATAAACTTAGTCACCTTCGCCCCCATACGCTCGCGTACGAAGCCCAACACATATCGACTACGTTGCCTAGTCTTGGCCAGTAATGGCTTGCTATTGGGGAGGTTGTTTCGATGCCTGAGGATGAGTTTGCTCCATACAAGGGTCGGGACTTGGACTTTCGGGACCTGCTCAATATTCTGGAAGACTCATTTGTCCTCATAGACAGCGAGTTTCGCATCAAGTTCGCCAACTCCAGCTGTCTTCAGGACCACAATGCTGAGCCTGAAGGAAGCTTTTGTTTTCAGGTTCTGGAGTCACGGCCCGAGCCTTGCAGCGCTCCGCACTGGACCTGCCCACTTCCCAGAGTCATGGCAACAGGCTTGCCCGTGAGTTTCGTATACCCGCTCAATTACCAGCATAGCAGCGCGGCCAGACCTGTATCCGGCCCTGATCAGGCCGACCCTGTAACCAGGTACATCAAGGTTTCCATGTACCCGCTAAGGAACGGGCATGGTGAGATAACGGCTGTGGCTGAACTAAGAAGAGACGTCACGGCCGAGCGTGAGCTCGAGAACCAGATACTGCGGCGCCATCACCATCTCCAGGCCTTGAACCGGATATCCATGGCGGTGAGCCAACTCGGCGACATAGAAAGTGTCCTTATGGTTTCCCTCGATGCCGTATTGGAGATTGTCAATGGCGAAATCGGCGGCATGCTTTTGTACGATGCTGAGAGCGACATGCTTGGTTATCGAGTCTACCGCGGGATGTCAGCCAAATACGCGGAAAGCATGCGTCTGTCGCCAGGGGAGGGTATTGCCGGTATCGTGGCCCAGACAGGGATCCCGATACTTTTGGAGGATGTTTCCAAGGACCCGCGGGTTACTCATCGGGACCTGGTCAATACCGAAGGCCTCAGGGGCTTCGCCAGCGTTCCCCTCAAGACCCGGGAGAAGGTAGTAGGGGTGATGGATCTTGCCAGCCATTTGCCGGGAAGGTTCAGAGATGATGATCTTTACCTGCTCAGTTCCATCGGACATCAGATTGGGGTGGCCATAGAGCAGGCCAGACTTTACGAATTGCTGGCCAGGGCCACTGAACGCTATCGCGTCCTGCTGCGGCATGCACTGAGCGCCCAGGAAGAGGAGAGGAAACGCATAGCCCGGGAACTGCATGACGAGACAAGCCAGTCCTTGACCAGTATCTCATTAAGCCTGCAAGCGATTATCGGCATGGTTGAGCTGGCAGGGGGGGCGGATACCATTGGGGCCGAGATTATGGACAAAATGAGGACAACTCATTCCTATGCAGTCCACGCCGGGAACGAGATAGTGCGCCTCATGAAAGAACTACGGCCGACCCTGCTTGATGAACTGGGCATGCCCACAGCCATCCGGCGTTATGCCAAGGACACCCTGGAACCACAAGGGGTTGCCATATCAGAGGAGTTTAACGGCGTTGATCAGCGCTTCAGACCTGAGGTGGAAGTGACGCTTTTCCGTATTGCGCAGGGTGTGATTGGCAATATCTTGGAGCATTCTAGGGCGAAGCATACGGAGATAGTCCTCGATTGCAGTGATGACGAATGCGTGCTTCGCATCAGTGATGACGGTAAAGGTTTCGACGTGAACAAATTGACCAAGGTAGACCCCAGCGGGAGAGGTGCGGGGTTATTCACGATGAAGGAAAGGGTGAGACTGGTAGGAGGTTCCTGCGTCGTTGAGTCTCAACCCAACCGGGGTACACGAGTGACTGTCAGAGTTCCCATCAAGGGTACAGAGGATGAGGAAGATCAAGGTGCTCATAGTTGATGACCATACCCTGGTCCGGGACGGGATCCGTGCCCTTCTGATGCTGGCTGCGGACCTGGAGGTGGTAGGGGAGGCTTCCAACGGAAGGGAAGCCTTGGAGAGGACACGGCAGCTTCTGCCGGACGTGGTCCTGATGGACTTGGCCATGCCCATCATGGGAGGTCTTGAGGCCATGCGGCGCATACGCAAGGAGTTTGCCGGCACCAGGATCATCGCCCTGACCCAGTATGATGATAGTGAGTACGTCATACCGGCCATAGAGGCCGGCGCCAGGGGCTTCTTAACCAAGATGGCAGCGTTCTCGGAGCTGGCTACTGCGATTCAGGCTGTGCACAGGGGTGATTCATACCTGTCACCCACGGCGGCGGCGGCCCTTGTAGAGGAACGACAGCACATGGCCGGCGTCGATGGAGACCGGGACACCTACCAGAGTCTGACGGAGCGGGAGCGGGAGATCCTGAAACTGGTCGTTGAAGGTTATACTGCCCGTCAAATTGCTGATATGCTCGTAATCAGTCCCAAGACTGTCGAGTGGCACAGGGCCAGTTTGATGCAGAAGTTGAATATCCACAACAAGATGGACCTCATAAGGTACGCTATCCGCAAGGGCGTGATACTGCTCTAGCCGTCGCATTTTTCCTTCTCCCAACTTCCGCCGGACAATAAATAGTGCCTGGACATGTGCCGGCAACAGCAGTCCCGGGAGTTTTCCTATTCGATACCCCAGAATTTCCCGGTACGGCGCCCCCCAGTCTTTTACCGGTCACCCGGTAACTTTCCCATTGTTAGGCGGGTTTTCTGCCCGTAGTATTCCTGTATATTCGACTCTTTCGCTCTCATTAAGACAATAGTGAGGAACATCATGTATTCAAGTTTGAATAGCAAGTCTCAGGATGTTAACGGGGCCGCCAGGCGGCCCCATACGGACCACAGCTTCATACCACCGTGCCAGGCGAAGTGTCCGTTACAAATGGATATCCGGGAATACGTGGATCTCGCTGCCCAGGGCAAGGTCATGGAGGCACTTCAGGTCATACGGAGCGGCAATCCGTTTCCCTCCATTTGCGCTCATGTATGCACTCATCCCTGTGAGGAGGCGTGCAGACGCACTCAGGTTGACAGCCCTGTCTCCATAAGAGCTCTGAAGCGTTTCGCTGTGGAGTTCGGTGGCGACCGAATGGTACTGGCCGAAGCCGAGACAACCAGGCCTGAGAAGGTGGCGATTGTGGGATCCGGGCCGGGAGGTCTGGCCTGCGCCTATTATCTCAGGAAGCTAGGCTACCCGGTCACCATCTTTGAAGCCCACGCCGAAATGGGAGGCATGTTGAGGGTGGGTATCCCCCAGTACCGCTTGCCCCGGGCCGTGGTTGACACAGAGGTCCAGAGGCTCATCAGCATGGGCGCGGAAATCAGGACAAACACCAGGGTGATGTCCCTTGATCTGCTCTTCGATATGGGCTATAAGGCGGTCTTCGTGACCATTGGTGCCCATCAGGGCCTGAGGATGGGCATTGAGGGAGAAGAGAGTCCGGGGGTCCTGGATGGGGCCACTCTTTTGCGTGAGGTTAACCTGGGACTCAAGCCCTCCCTTGGCCAGAGGGTCGTTGTTGTGGGCGGGGGTAATGTTGCCATCGACGCCGCCCGCACCGCGTTGCGGCTGGGCATACCCAGCGTCGATATCCTATACCGGCGAAGCCGCAAGGAGATGCCGGCCGACGAGACTGAGATCAAAGAGGCGCTTGAGGAAGGCGTTAACATACAATACCTGGTCGCTCCCGTGAACATAAAACGGGCCAATGGCGATCTTTGTGTCACGTGCGTGCGCATGGAACTGGGCGAGCCGGATGCCAGGGGCAGAAGACAACCGGTGCCCATCGAGGGCTCGGAGTTCACCATGAAGGTGGATACCCTGGTGTCAGCCATCGGGCAGGCGCCGCAGATGCCGGGCGGTTTTGGTATTCGCATAGGCAGGGGCAGTACCATTCAGGTGGACCCCCTGACTCTGACAACCAACCGCTTGGGCGTCTTTGCCGGCGGCGACGCCGTAACGGGGCCGGCCACTGTGGTGGAGGCCCTGGCTGCAGGACGCCAGGCTGCACACCGGATCGACGATTACCTGCAGCACAAATATCCTCGCCCCGTAAGCACTAACCAGCCGGTAATGACGGGCGAACTTGACCAGCAGACCATCGAACTCGTCAGGAAGATTGGGCGCTTTGAACCGCTTTACCTGCCCGTTGAAGACCGTACCAGGGATTTCAAGCCCGTCGAGTCCGTCTTTGATTGGGAATCGGCGGTCAATGAGGCTCGCCGTTGCCTGCGATGCGGCGTAGGAGCGGAAATACTGTTTCAGGACAAGTGCGCCTCATGCCTGAACTGTGTGAGGGTGTGTCCCTACCATGTTCCATATATTGATATGGCAGGCACGATCATTATCCCGCCCGACCAGTGTCAGGCTTGTGGGATTTGCGTTGCCGAGTGCCCGGCCAGGGCAATTGTCATGCGCAAGCCGCGGGAGCGGCGACACATAGCCGACGAACTGGACCACATAGTCAAAACCGCTGCTCAGAGCAAGGCGAGGCCTCTGCTCATCGGTTTCTTGTGCCAGTACGGTCTTTTTGGGACTGGCACCCTGGCAGGTTTATGGAGAAGCGGCAAGGCCGGCATCTGGATTGTGCCTGTGCTGTGCACATCCAAGGTTGAGGCCCATCACATGTTGCGTCCGTTCGAGATGGGCGTGGAGGGTGTCTTTGTGGCCGGCTGTGGTGAGCAGTGTTCCAGAGAGAATACGGACCATTGGGTGCAACAACGCATCCACAAAGTAAGGAAGCTTCTGGCCCAAATTGGGATCGAGCCGGAGCGGCTGCAAGCTTTTGTCTCGGACAAGAACGACGGTAGACGCTTGAGGGAGGAACTTGAAAGGTTCACCGAGCAGGTCAGCTCCCTCTGTCTGGCTTCGATATTGAAGCAGGAGGTGCGAAATTGATAGTAGCTGAAGCGAAAAACCTGACGGAAATAGGCAAGACCATCGCCCCATACGGAAGAATCCTGGTCTTGGGCTGCGGTACCTGTGTTACCGTATGTGGGGCTGGAGGAGAGCGAGAAGTGGCCCTGCTCCACGACGCTTTGCGGTTGATGGACATGAAGGCTGGAAATGGCAAGCATGTGTTCCTTGAATGCACGCTCAAGAGGCAGTGCGATCCGGAGTTCCTGGACGTACTTGAAGAGAAGGCCGCCAATGTCGACGCCGTACTCTCTCTTGGCTGTGGAATAGGTGTTCAGGCAGTCGCCGAAAGATTGCCTGACCTGCCGGTATTGCCGGGTGTTAATACTTCGTTCCTGGGCATGGCCAAGGAGTGGGGTGTCTGGGACGAACGTTGTGCCGCCTGTGGCGACTGCCGTCTGGACGAGACAGCCGGCATCTGCCCCATAACCCGGTGCACCAAGGGCATATTGAACGGCCCCTGTGCCGGGACAAAGAACGGCAGATGCGAAGTTAGCAAGGAGATGGACTGTGCCTGGGTATTGATCTATCAACGATTGGAGAATATGAGACAACTGGAGACCATGCGGCGCTATTACCCGCCCAGGAATTTCCGGGCCATTCCCCGGCCCAAGAGGGTTTTGAGCAAGATCAACGCCGCGGGAGGAGGACACGAATGAGCGTTTCCCTATTCGACGAAAAGCTCAACTCGGATGCGTTTCTGATAACCACCGAGATCGGCCCCCCCAAGGGTACCGATACTTCCGAGATTTTACATGATATCGACATGCTCAAGGACAAGGTGGACGCCATCAATGTAACAGACCATCAGTCTTCGGTTATGCGTTATCCTTCCATCGGTGGATGCCTTCTGGTAAAGGAGCGAGGAGGGGAACCGGTGCTGCAGATGACCTGCCGGGACCGCAACAGACTGGCCCTGCAAGCCGAATTGCTATTTGCCTACTCCCGCGGGGTCTGCAATGTGCTGTGCCTGACCGGAGACTCGGTGGATGTCGGCGACCATAAGGAGGCCAAGCCGGTATTTGATTTGGACTCCGTCCAGCTCTTGAGAATGGCCAGGCTTCTGGAAGGCGGTACCGATATGGGAGGCAATGAACTCAAGGGGGTGCCCAAGTTCTGTCTTGGTTCCACCGTGCATCCTGAAGCGGACTTCGTCGAACCCCAGCTAGTCAAGTTCGACAAGAAGGTTGCGGCCGGTTCCCAGTTCTTCCAAACGCAAGGAGTCTTCGATCCGGCTACTCTGCGTCGGTTCATGCAATATGCGTCCCAATTCAATGTGAAGATTCTGGCAGGGATCATAGTTATGGCCTCGGCCAGAATGGCTAAGTACATGAACGATAATGTGCCCGGAATCATCGTTCCCCAGGCGGTCATAGACGAACTGGCCACTGCGGAGAAAGGCAAGGGACTACAGAAAGGCATAGAGATCGCCGCCAGGTTCATAAGGTCAGTCAAGGAAGAGAATCTGGCACACGGGGTCCATGTAATGGCAGTGGGAAATGAGAGGATCGTGCCGGACATCTTGGAGGCGGCGGAGGTGAGCGGGATCCATGCTTAGGCATACTCCCAGAATTTGGAATCCAGCACATGAAAATGGAGGTAATCGAAATGGCGAGCAAGAATAAGATACTGATAGTGGACGACGAACGGGACTTTGTGGAGGCTTTCCGGCGGACCCTGGAAGCCCGGTACTTCGAAGTGATCACTGCTTCGAGCCGCAAACAAGCCCAGGAAATCATAAAATCCGCACCGGACATGGTCGTACTGGGGACGATGGCACCCGCTGGGCAGGCTTTTGCCCTGCACCAGTGGCTCAAGGAACATCCTCGGTATAAGGGTATACCCTTGATGGTAATCGATGCGTCGCATCAGGAGCGGTCGGAGCGAGGATGGCGCCGGTTCGAGGGAATGCAACTGGAGTCCGACGAATATATCAGCAAGCCCGTAGAGCCTTCATCGCTGCTGCCGCGCATCCAGGCCCTGATGGAAGAGATCAACAGGCTCATCAGGGTACTGGTTGCCGATGACCACACCATGATCAGGGACGGCATCAGCGCTGTCCTGGGACTCCACAAGGATATAGAGGTAATAGGCGAGGCGGTGAATGGGGAAGATGCCGTGGAAAAGGCGTTGCGCTTGTCACCGAACGTGACCTTGATGGACATAGTGATGCCTGTTATGAGCGGGCTTGAGGCCACCAAGCGCATAGCCAAGGAGTGCCCCCATAACAAGGTCCTTGTCCTGACCCAGTATGATGAGGAAGAGAACATGCTTGTCGCCAAGCATTCCGGTGCCTACGGATTCATTCCCAAGCGGGCTGCCGGGGCTGAGCTGGTGAAGGGCATACGATCGGTATTCAGCGGGTCCTTCTTCCCGGCCAGCTTTGCTGAGGCCAATGCCGGCTAGGTACAGGGCAGTGGTCTTGGTGCGACGAGCGAATTCTTGGGCGTTTGTCCGTCAGGGGCAGGCTCTCCGGGCTTGCCCTTGATGGTGGAATTTGTACACCGTACCCTGCAAAAACTTCTCGCGGCAGGGCATCGACAACGCGTGTAGCATCGAGGCAGCTTGGACTGAGGCTGAAGCCTCGGAAACAGGGGGCTCACACCGGTCGCCGGCCATGCCTTAGGCAATAGCGGTCCAGGTATTCAGGCAGGACCCGTCTCACATCTTTCGAATCCAGATTGCTGGCTGCGATGTACTCGCCAGCGTCGGCCATGACCTGGCTGGCATCCCGCCCGTCCACATATTTTGCGAAATGGTCCTTGTGCCGGACACCAACGGACTCTGCAATCAGGCTGATATAATTTTGCACCTCAAAGGGATATTGGCCTTGCAGGGGAACGAAGCTCTGCACACAGCCGGAACACACTGTTGCCATGATTTCCGCCCCTGTGGCTTGCGCTTCCTCCATGGGTTGCCGCCGTATCTTTTCCGTTATCTCCGGCTGGTTGATATTTGTCAGGCCGCCGCAGCACAAAGCATCGAGACGGTTGTGCTCCATCTCCACCAGACTAACACCGGGTATGGCCTCGAGCAGTTTCCTTACCGGTTCAACCATGCCGATCCGGGCGTTGGCGCAGCTGTCGTGCGGCGTGATAACCTTTTCAACCCTGTGCTTGAACGGGATACTGTCGATGTTTTGGGCCAGGAAATCACCCACCTCGGCACTTTCAAAGGGAATCGAAACAAAGCGCGGCAGCATAAACATGTTCATAACATAGCAGCCATGGCAGAAGAAGACGGCCTTCCGGGCTTGGTAGGCGGCGATGGCACTGACAAGATCCTGGGCCTGCTTCTGTGCCGTATCGAAGTCTCCCCAGATCATGGAACCCGATCCGCAGCATAGTTTGGCCCCGGCCAAAGTCGCATACTTGAGCCCCATGCGATCAAAAATTTCCATGGTCTCCAGAATCAGGTGAGGCAGTCCGAGAGGGGCGCACCCGGTGAAGAATACCATGTCGACCGGTTCCGGGGCTGCCGGCACCTCATAAGTCCAGCGAGCTTCCGCGGGTTTTATCTGCAGGGAGGAAAACAGGTTACCAAAGTTGTGCGGGTGTCCGGGCATGAGCTGGTAGCTCAGAGGGGGAAGCGGGGTCCCGGCCCGCCTGAGATGGCCAATGGCCGAAGTGACTATGGAGAAAGGCATCAGTCCTTCCGGGCAAGCTGGCGAGCAGCGATTGCAGGCTCCGTTACAGGCGAAAGCCCATTCGGCGGCCTCTTCCGAGGCTTCTCCGGTCAGGAGCAGGTCACACACCTTCTGCATCACTGCCGGAGCGCTCTGCCTGGAGCACTTCAGCGAGGAGAAGACGGGACAGACCTCGAGGCAGTCACCGCAGGAAGTGCATTTCTCCGCAAATTTTCGACCTCTCGCTTCAAACATTTCCCAAAGGTTCTGGTATTTCCCCATCTTGGTCACCTCTCTAATTTTCTTTCGTCAGTTCCTCCAGCCTCTCTGGAGACATTTCCCCGGTCTGAGGATCCCAGCCTCGGGCCGCATAGTAGTCGGAGACCAAACGGTCCAGGCGCTCCCGGTCAAATGGCGGACGGACCTCATCTTGCAAGTGTACCGGTTCCGAAAGGAACCTGGTGGGCATCGTATCGTTCCTGCGGGAAGCTCCCTCCCGCAGGTTGAAAGCCTTTCTCAAGTCCAGGCCGCGGGCGGCGGCCGCAAGTAATTCCTTGCCTTCCATCTTGAACCCGGTGGCGGATGTGTAGACCTGGGCCCAGGTACCGATGTCAAAGCGTTGGTTGAAGGGGAAGGTGCACACCCCGAGACATTCCAAGGCAAAGGTATAGTCTTCCGTCAGTCTTGTCAACCATCCCATGTCGCAGCCTTCCGGTCCGGCAAAGACCTTGTCAATATCTTCCGCCGGGATGCCCATTTTTTCAAGGACCCGTGCAATTTTGGGCGCCGGCTCACCGTAGAGTTCCCTGACCCCGGAGGCATGTCCGATGGAGTTGGTGATCATGCTGCATATCCAGCTATTGAACTGGGGTCGGGGATCACCCGTTGTGCTGCCTACTCCTTTATAATCATGAGCGTAGTAGCCCGAGCCTCGTCCCAGTTTCTGCGGGGCTTCGAGAAAACCGTCAGCCAGCATGTTGCCCAGGCCCTCCCGGCAGGCGATTTTGCGGAGTAGTTTCTGTACAGTGGCTGGGTGCCAGTCCAGTTCCATGCCATCGGTGTCGTTGTGATCTATGATACCTCGCTGGTAGAGTTCGATTATCCAGGCCGCCAGACCGGCTGAGGCATTGTCCATACCCAGGCGGTTCACCAGTTCCTCACACTGTAGAGCGCCTGTCCAGTCATCGACAGCGCATAAGCCACCGAAGCAAACCGCGGGAGCACCGGCGCACGAAACTGGAATGGCTGGTCCGTCTTTCAGGCGGAATACATGTTTACAGCCCACTGGGCAAGCCTGGCAGGCGATGTTGCCGTGGTGCTCCAGAGCCCGTTCAAGGTCCTCAATCGTGAAGTTTCTCATTGATTCCTGGTCTGCCACCGCCTGGGCATTCTTATAGGGAATGGAGAGGGAGCAGGCGTTGATCATGTCGGGCAGTGAAAGCAATGTGCCGTGGTTGCGGAAGTCTGCTATGTAAGGCAGGGAAGAGATCTCGCAATTGAGCTTGTTAACCAGGCTCATATACTGCTTGGGATGGGCCACTGCGATTCCCTGGCAACCGAAGGCGGCGATGCCCTTCAGGTTCTTGGAACCCATCACGGCACCCATGCCTGTCTTGGCGAACAATGAATATTTGTTGGCCACGATGCTGGCGTCTCTGACCATGTTTTCCCCGGCGGGTCCTATGCAGGCCACGGCATACTGTCTGCCCAGTTCTTGCCAGATCGCATCGGTGCTGTCCCATGTATCCTTTCCCCATAGGTGACCGGCCTTCCTGATCCTGACTTCATCTCCGATTTCGATGTATACCGGGGTGTTCGACCTTCCCTTGATCAAGATGTGGTCGAAGCCGCCGAACTTGATCCCGCCCATATGGCCGGAGCCCGATGTGCCGATGAACCCGCTAACGGGGGACTTTGAGGTGAAGTTGGTTTTACCTGCTGCCGGTGCGAGGGTGCCCACCAACGGGCCGGCGCCAAAAATGAGAACATTGTCTGGCGACAGTGGATCGATACCGGGCGGGATATGCCTGTAGGCCAGCCAGGCATTCAGGCCGGCTCCGCCAATATACTCCGTTGTTGCTTTCTCGGGCAGGGTTGTCACTGCCATGTTAGCGGACGAAAGGTCTACCTCGAGTAGCCGCCCGCTGTAGCCGGCAAAATGGTTCATGCTTGCACCTCTTCCAGTTGAAGAGCGTCGTATCCACAATAGGCTATGCAGATACCGCAACCGTTGCAATTCTCATCGAGTATTACCTCGAAGCCTCCCTGGTCGAAACGAGGCAGGATGCTTATTTTGGACTGGGAAAGGTTGAAAAGGCGCTCCGTAGAGGTAAAGAAGGAACAGGCCAGTGCACAGCGCAGGCAACCGGAGCACTTCGATTCATTAGCAGCAAGCCTGCTTTTGTGTGCCATGACACCTCCTGTTCGGGTAGGCTACCCCGGCTTGGAGCGAAGCGCTGGCCCTTAGAAGTCATACCATTCTAACAGAACCTGTCCTTGTTCAAAAGGAGTATCGGGAAAAAGGATGCCGGTAGGCGCTAAATGAAGTTTTCCGTTGGCTCGAAGTATGTGGGAGCTTCGAAAGGCAGTGCTTCGGCAGGCATGGCACCGTCACCGTTGCTTCCGGGGAATCCCGCCCTGTTGTAAGCATTATACAGGTACTGTGTAAGCATGCGCTGAGCGTTGAAATAGGACCCATTGAGAGCGATGGCCGAACGCATAATCCTGGCATATTCCTGAGGCTGTTTATAGAACAGCGGCAGGATCACGTTCTCAAGCTTATCGTAAAGGGATTCCGTCTCCGCCTCAAGGGTGCTTTCGATGCGCCAGTTATTACCTATGGCCCAGCCAGTGATGTTCTCGACATGGCCTTCAACCCACCAGCCGTCTACTACGCTCAAGCTGGGTACACCATTAAGAGCAGCCTTCATTCCACTGGTACCCGACGCTTCCAGAGATTTCTGAGGTGTATTCAGCCAAAGGTCCACGCCGGAGCACAAAATCTTGCCCAAGGCCATGTCATACTCTTCCAGATACACCACCGTCAGGGCATCTTGCAGAACTCCGGCCGCATGGAATACGCGCCGGATGAGGTTCTTGCCCTCTTCATCCCTGGGATGTGCCTTGCCGCCGTAAACGATCTGAAAGGGGCCGGCTTTCCCGGCAATGCTCTTGAGCCTCTCCATGTCGTGGAATAACAGATCTGGTCGCTTGTAGGCGGTGGCGCGGCGGGCGAAGCCTATGGTGAGTATGCCGGCATCCAGAGCACGCCCCGTACGGCGATCTATTTCGGCCAGCAGGCGTGCCTTGGCCTCGGCATGGGCCTGCCTTATTTCCTCGCGGGGAATGCCTATGGCGTAGCGCAGGTAGAGATTGTCACGTCTCCACTCGGGAATAAAACGATCGTAAAGACGCTGGAATGGTTCCGAGGTCCAGGTGGTGGCGTGTACGCCATTGGTTACCGAGTCTATGGGATGGTCGCAGAACATGGTGCGCGAGGTCTTCTCGTGGCGCATCGATACACCGTTGACGTAGCGTGAGAATCTCAAGGCCAGTTCGGTCATGTTGAGGCAACCATCAGGACAGCAATTGGCGCGCAAGAGGAAATCCGTCTGCACCTGGCCCAAGGCGTGGCGCACCATGTCTACGGGAAAGCGGTCGTGGCCTGCTGATACCGGTGTATGGGTTGTGAATACACATCGCTGACGCACGGCTTCCACATCAGCGGAGCTGGCCGATAGAAGGCTTCTTCCCCAGGTCTGTTCAGCAACCAGGGCCACGGCAATGAAGGCGGAATGTCCCTCATTCATGTGATATGCTTGAATCTGTTTATAGCCGAGGGCGCGGAGCATTGCTACACCGCCGATGCCCAGCACGATTTCCTGGCACAGCCGGTAATAGTCGTCACCCCTGTACAGGAGGTCGGTGAGCCGGCGGTCTTCGGGCGAGTTTTCAGCAAAGTCAGTATCCAGGAAGTAGATGGGGACGCTATGTCCGAACTGGCCTCTCACCGTGTATCGCCAGGCACGTATCTGTACCTGCCTGCCGGCGATAGTAATCATGGCACGGGAGGGTAGAGATTGCAGGACTTCCTCGGGAGACCAGTCGAGGTCGCTCTCCGCCTGGTTACCGGTCCTGTCCAGATGCTGCCGAAAGTAGCCCTTGCGGTGCAGGAGACTGATACCGACAAAAGGTAGTCCTAGATCGGCGGCGGCTCTTATCGTATCGCCGGCCAGTACGCCAAGTCCACCACTGTAGGTAGGGATCTCCGGCTCGATGCCGAATTCCATTGAGAAGTAGGCAACGCTTGGGGCCTGCGATGAACCCCTGCCCAGATGTGATTCCATGTGTAGAGTAAGTTTCACACCAAGGCGTCATGGTTGTCAAACGGATTCGTAACAACCCTGAGCCGTGGGGACACCTTGTAAGGTAAGACTCGTGCTTATCATCCCTTCCAGGCAGAATTACGTGTCGACCAGACATGCCATTGTACCAGCAAGGAAGAGGCTCGGTAACTATAATGTGACAATGCTCCCCGCAGTGGAGTCTAGAGCAGATTGGTAAGCCGTCTTATGACGCCGATAACCCGGCCCTGGATGGTCACGTTTTCCGGATCGTAGTACATCGGTTCCATGAAACGGTTGGCAGGTTGAAGGCGTACCCGGTCCCCATCACGGTACACCCTCTTCAGGGTAACTTCCTGTTCACTCTTAAGCCATACAGCAGCCATTTCTCCATCCTGCACCGTGTCAGTGGCATACATGACTACGATATCACCGTCGTCGATAAGGGCATCGATCATGGATAGTCCCTGGACCTTCAGGGCGTAGACGTTGTTCTTGACATCCATGAGTTCATAGGACAGTTCGAGCGCTTCCAAGAAATCGTGGGACCAGGTATCGGACTGCGGGACCGGGATGGGTTCTCCGGCGGCGATCTTTCCCAGGATGGGTACTCTGGCGGTGCGTCGCTCTCTATCGGCCAGGCTTATACTGCGGAACACTTCGGGGTCCCTGTTGATGTGGCCGTCCTTTTGCAGCATTGCCAGATGCTGCTGTACCGACGCCATGGAGCTTATGGCGCAGCCGCGCATTATGTCCCGCATGCTCGGCGCGTAGCCCTTATCCTCTATGAACTGCTGGATGAAGTCAAGGACCCGTTTTCGCCTGTAGGAAAGCTCAGCCATTAACCTACCTCCCGTACATTTGTACCAGGTGCAACTGTACCACTGGCAGGAGCCCCTGTCAAGAGGGCATCGACCTTGATCATGAGGGCTTTAAGTGGCAAAATAGCGGGGTATTTCTGTAAACTATAGAACGACCATGATAAGTGAACCTTTTTCAGCGATCAAGATCAACGGAATTGAGTTACCCAACAGGTTCATGCGCTCGGCAACGCATGAGATGGCTGCGGATAATGAGGGCAAGATTACTGAGAGAGCGTTGGACATATATGGTAGGCTGGGCAGGGGCAACATTGGTCTGGTGGTGACTGGTTACGCCTACGTGTCTCCTCATGGCCAGGCCATGGCGGCGCAGTTCGGCGCACACTCGGAAGAGATGGTGCCGGGATTGAGAACACTAGCCGGAGCTGTGCATGCCGGCGGGGGCCGGGTAGCTCTTCAAATAGTCCATGCAGGAAGCGAATCCCCCTTCCTGAGGAAGAAGGGGATAACATGTCTGGCTCCCTCATTCATTGACGGCCACGACATCCCGCACCGAGAGATGTCCGGGGGTGAGGTCGAAGACATCATAAGAGGCTTCGGGGCGGCTGCAGAACGCGCCAAGATGGCTGGGTTCGATGCCGTGCAACTACATTGTGCTCATGGTTACCTGTTCAGCCAGTTTCTTTCCCCACTACGTAACAAGAGGTCAGACATGTGGGGAGGTAGTGCAGAGGGTCGCCGCCGGTTTCACGTTGAGGTCGTGAGAGAAGTGCGCCGGCGCGTGGACACTGACTTTCCTGTCCTCATCAAATACGGTGTCATGGACGATCAGGAAGGTGGGACCTCCTTGGAAGAAGGTATAGAGGCAGCGACGGATATGGTGGCTGCAGGGGTAGATGCCATCGAGGTCAGCGCCGGCATGGGTGGAAACAAAGGAGAGGCTGGCAAGGGAGCGTTGCCTTACCTGGACCGAGCCGCCGCCCTTAAAAGGGCTGTACCGGTTCCCGTCGGCGTCGTGCATGGCATTCGCAACTTGGAAACAGTTGGGGATATTCTCCATCGAGGTGAGGTCGACATGGTATCCTTGAGCCGTCCGTTTATTCGGGAGCCGGGACTGATCAATCGATGGTTGGAGGGCGACCGGAGTCCGGCAAGGTGTATTAGTTGCGGGCAGTGTTTGCGGGTACTGTTCGAGCAAGAGGCCCCGCCGGATAATTGCTGCTGGCAGGAGTACCGGGCTCGGCGGAAGGCATAACAAGACCGACCTTAAGGTCGATCACGTTACATCCATTGTTCGATTCAAGAATTCCGGGTTACACCCACTTTTCCGCTGGAAGGCCAGGGATTCCGAAAAGGGGCTAAGCATGTCAAAGAAAAGGGTCTTAATCACCGGCGCATCGGGTTCCATGGGGGGTGAAGCCTTCAAGGAACTGCTGAGGAGGCGTGAGAAATACGAAATTGTCACCCTTCTCAGACCCTCAAAAGAGAATAAGAAGGCTTTTAACCGCTATCAAGGGATGCCGGGGGTGACCATAGTCTGGGGCGATCTTTGCAATCCGGAGGATGTTGACCGGGCTGTGGACGGCGTCGATTATGTATTGCATCCGGCGGCTCTCATCGCGCCCGAAGCCGACCACAAGCCTCCTCTCTGTAAACGCATCAATTTCGGCGGTACCCAGAACCTTATCGCTGCCATCAAAAGACAGCCCAACCATGGGGACCACGTGCGCCTGGTATACATTGGCTCTGTGGCCATGTATGGTGATCGACTTCCTCCTTATCATATGCTCAGGGTTGGTGATCCCTTGAAGCCCAGCGTTGGGGACTTCTATGCGACCACAAAGATTGCTGCCGAGAGGGCGGTTATCGAGTCCGGCCTGAAGTACTGGGCTTCCATACGCCAGACCTACATTGCCATACCCAATGCTTTGTCCCTGATGGACCCCATACTCTTCCACCAACCGGTGAACACCCATATCGAATTTGTTACCAGTCAGGATGCAGGCTACGGGTTGGTACAGACCCTGGATGCTCCCGACGATTTCTATGGCCGGGTCTATAACATGAGTGGCGGCCCAGCATGCCGGGTGGTGTTCACCGACTACTTGGAGAGGATGTTCAAGATATTCGGCCTGGGTGACTTCCGGAAGGTCATGCCGCTGAACTGGTTTGCCCTGAGGAACTTCCACTGTGCCTGGTATGCCGACGCCTATGTGCTCAATGACTACCTGGGGTTCTGGAGGCAGTCGCTGGAAGACCACTACCAGGATGTGGCTGCCTGCATACCATGGTATCTTAAACTGGGTGCCGGTATTGCGCCCGGCTTTGCAGTCAAGATGTTCATGAAGAGAATGGCTGATCCGCTGAAATGGGTGCAGGCGAATGACAAGGAGAAGTTGCATGCCTTTTTCGGCAGCCGGGAGGAATGGGAGAACATACCGGAATGGGCCGATGCTCGCTGGGACAACGCGGCGCAACCGTGCGTGTGTGCACCAGAAGCCACCACTGTCCAAGCGCACGATATCGAGTCCATGCATGCCCTGGCGGCATCCAGGGGTGGTGAATGCCTGTCCAAGGAGTTTACAGGCCTGCGAACAAGACTGAAGTGGCGTTGTGCCTTCGGTCATGAATGGGAGGCTACCCCAACCTTGCATCTGGCGGGGCACTGGTGCGAGCATTGCGCGCCGCCTCCGTGGGACTATGATACCATTGCCAAGGCGGACCCGGCGCTGGGCAAGGCCTATTATTACAATCATGGCCTCGATGAATGCCAGAAGGTGGATTATCTTCATTGCCCAAACGAATAGCGCCGCCATTGAAGAACCACCCTTTCTAATGTAGAACAACAAGACAAGGGGTCCCCGATTGTCTTCCCTGTGACATGAAAGCTACAAGAACATGGGCAGGCGGAATCCCTATCTTTTGCACAGCCTTCACACATGGGCTTCTATAATAGAAGAAGCATTCCACAACACTGATGCTGCGGGTCAAATGTACCTGATTCCTGTATTCGGGGAGAACTGTGCTTGCCGTCATCGCTACCATACCCATAGCCTTAGTCGCAGTCTTGATGGTGGTATTGGCATGGCCCGCTGCCCGGGCTATGCCAATAGGCTGGCTTGCTGCAGGCATTATCGCCTTCCTGGCTTGGGATATGCCCCTGACATGGATCGCGGCTTCCTCGCTGGAAGGACTCATAAATGCCATCGACATTCTTCTAATAGTACTGGGTGCAATTCTGATCCTGCAGCTAATGAGACGAGGTGGGGGCATGAGCGTCATTTCGGACTCCATGACCCGCGTTTCCGTCGACCGAAGGGTGCAGATAATACTCATCGCGTGGTTGATGGGGTCATTCCTGGAGGGGGCTGCCGGTTTCGGCACCCCGGCTGCTGTGGCGGCACCACTCCTGGTGGGCTTGGGATTTCCCGCTCTGATAGCTGTAATGGTTGCCCTGCTGGCCGACACGACCTCGGTTACATTTGGGGCTGTAGGCGTCCCCATTTGGGGTGGATTTGCTCCTCTTGAAGCCGTTGTGGACCTGGACCCGCAGGTGACTTTCCGGGACTATTTGCTCGATATCAGCGCCTACTCGGGCGTCCTCCATTTTGCCGTTGGTACGTTTGTTCCCCTGACCATAGTCGTCCTGACGACGAAAGTGACATCGGGCTCCTTCCGTAAGGGCCTGGAAATCTGGCCCCTGGCGATCTTTGGAGGTCTGGTGTTTACCATTCCCCAGGCAATCGTTGCTATTTTCGTCGGTCCCGAACTTCCGTCGCTGTTGGGAGCATTGATTGCTCTGCCCATCTTCATAGTGGCCGTGTCGAGAGGTTTTCTGGTACCGCGCGAGCCTTGGGACCTTCCGGCGCGTCAGGACTGGCCGGAAGAGTGGCGAGGCGGCGTAGAACCAGGTGCGGGCAAGGAGGCTCCGCCCCACCTGAGCACATGGAGAGCTTGGTTCCCGTACATATTGGTTGGACTGGCCCTGCTGATAACCAGGGTCCCGGGCTTGGCACTGGCTGAAGTATTGCAGACCTGGACCGTGGGATGGACCCAGATACTGGGCACTGACCTGGGCTATGAAATTGAACCCCTGTATAATCCAGGCATTGTTCCTTTTCTGCTTATCGCTCTTCTCATTCCCTTCATGCACCGCATGGACAGAAAGAGTGTGGGCAGGGCATGGAAGGATGCTTTTCGTATGATCAGGCCGGCGGCAGTGGCACTCTTCTTTACCCTGGCCATGGTGTACGTAATGATGAACTCGGGGGAAGCCGCCGATATCGATTCCATGTTAATAGTTATGGCCGTGGCCGCCGCCAATCTGGCGGGCGCCGTTTGGTACCTGTTCGCTCCCATGGTGGGCATTCTGGGGACCTTCATATCCGGAAGCAATACCGTATCCAATATCATGTTTGGTGTATTCCAACTGAGCACGGCCAACCAGGCGGGGCTTCATGAAGTACCGGTGTTGTCGCTACAGGCAGTCGGTGGTGCCGCCGGCAATCCCATATGCATTCATAATGTGGTGGCGGTACTGGCTACAGTGGGGCTGATTGGGAAGGAAGGCATTGTGATAAGGAGAAACCTGCCTGTTGTGCTGCTCTATGGCCTCCTGGCAGGGCTGACCGCCTGGCTCCTGGTCCTGCTCTTCGGTGGGACAATCGCCTAACGCTTACCTGCATTATGCTGGGCTGGCCCTGGCCACCGTAGTGTGGTGGGGTGACCACTGTGATTCTGTGCAATGGCCTTCGTTCATTGTTATCACTGTTTAACGCCTCTTAATGCTCTGTCAACCTGGAGGGTTGTAGGATTGTTAATATGAAGTCCCTTCGGTCAGGAAGGGAATGGCTTCCTGAGGAAATTTACGAGAAAGGAATTAGAGCATGAAGTACGTAGGGCTGTTTTGTCTCCTTTTGCTCCTGTGTGGTCTGAGCGCCCTTCCGGGCTGCAATAATGACTTCGCCAGGCCGACAGTTGAACTCGCAGATATGGATATTGAGGGTATAAGCCTGGAAAATATCGATGTTGTCTTGTTCCTTGAAGTGGACAATCCGAATCCTTTCGGCGTAACCGTTAACCGGATTGCTTTCGACATCGAGTTTGAAAGGCAGGGGGAATGGGTCTTCCTGGGAGACGCAGACAGGGACAAAGAAATCTTCATCGAGGCTGAGGAAGTGACCACGGTGGACGTGCCGGCCAGCGTGGGTACCACCGAAGCCGTGGAGGCTTTGTTCGAGCTTCTGGGTTCCGAAGGTGGCCGGCTGACTCTGCGGGCGGATGGCAATGCCTGGGTGGATGTACAGGTCACCGAGGTACGGGTACCATTCCGGGAAAGCCACGAAGTGGAGGTGGACTTCCCTGAAAATGTCCGGGATAGACTTGCCGATCTCATTTCGCTCGGGGCCTGACGCCTGGAAATCAGGGAGAATAGTGGCCTGAACAGTCCTCCGCGGGCGACTCAGATTCGACTATTGGTCGAAGCCGGTGAGACGTTTCTTAAGAGGTCTCAGAGGTTTGATCGCGCTCTCTTCGATACACCCTTTTCCGTGAGCGACCCGTATCCTGCCAGGAAAAGCACACGATCGTCCGGGCCAGGAAAGGTGCGAACCATTTTGTAAGATTGACTTTAGTAATGATAAATTTAATATAAACGTATCTCCCTATTAACAAATCATGCGCTTATTGCAAGATAGTAAGGGATGTGGTATAGTTGATCACGAGATCGCATACGAACGTTATAGGGAGGTGTGATATCTGTATCCATCACTGGGATTTGGGCACCCCACATAAGGACCTGGTACACGCCAAGTGTAGGAAGTGCGGCGAAGAAAGGGACTATCCTGCAGTGCCTCCAGGGATGTTTCCGGCGCACGCCAAGAGGAGAGCTGCCCGGACGTTCGTCAAACCCCCTGTTGAGCCGAAGCGAGACCTGCACATGCCGAACCTTGCCTGAGCGAGCAGGCAAAACAGCGAGTAAGAGCTAAGTCCTCGCACCTGGAGGGTTCGGGTTGTTCTGTGAACAGGACAGCCAGGGTTCTCTACGGATTGGGCGGGTTCCCATCACGTCTGAATGACCTGCATCCAAGGGTCCTGTTAACAGTGGCTAAGATGCGGCCCTTTCTTGCAATCTCCATCAGCGAGAGGATTTCAAAAAATTGAGAAAGCCGCATCGGGATTCCTGAATAACTTGAGCCGAAGTCACGGTGGTTGAGATTCGGTGCGGTTCTCTAACCTGCCTGCCTGAATGCCTCATCATGTGCGGTTAACGCTGCACCCAGGGCCGAGACGAACTCAGGGTACTCCGGTATATCGAGCTTGGTGGCCAGGGTATCCTCCAGTATTCTGGCGAAGCCCTTGTTATTTGCAACCCCGCCGCTGAAGACAACATCTGGCTTTATGCCCATTCGTTTCGCCAAACCAGCCACTCGCGTCGCCATCGAAGCGTGAATGCCCGCGATGATATCGTTCATTGGGGTGGGCGGTTCCCGGTGCACATGGGATATAACCTCTTGCTCGGCAAAGATGGCGCACATGCTGCTGATCTCTGCAACGCTCTTTGCCTCGAGTGAGGCATCGGCCATTTTCTGCCAAGGCATGCGCATCAACTTAGCCATTGTCTCCAGGAAGACCCCCGTGCCTGACGCACAACGTTCGTTGCCCAGTGAATCTTCCAGTCCGCCAAGATCATCCACCCTGACAACCGTACACGTTTCTGCGCCGACATCGATGACTGTCCTGGCAGAAGGTACCAATCGCTTGGCTCCCTTGGCAATGCATGAAGCAGGGGACCTTTGTTTCATGGAGAAGGTGACTGATTTTCTGCCTGACCCCGTTGTTGCCAAGAAGGCGATATTCTCAAAGTCGAAAAAGCTTTCTTCCAGGGCTGCCTGTATGGCCCTGCGTCCATCGATGTCTCCGCCCTCGGAGTTCATAATAAGGCTCTGTGCCAGCAGATCACCATCCAGCAACAATACAGCCTTCGTGGTCAGATTTCCCATATCAAGTCCAGCTACCAGCATGCTAACCTCACTTCATAGCTTTGTCGCCGGAGGACTGGGTATGGCATTCTTTGGATCCCTGCCTCCTTCAAAGCCGTGAAGGAAATGGAACTGGTTGTCAAGTACCAGTTCCAGGCAGCTTCGAATGAAGGAGCAGGTGTGGACACGGTACTCAGAGACTGCCTTTGAGCCCGACTCATGTGTCGTAGCAGGCCTGGCTGGCCATTTCTGGTTACCAGCTATGTTTAATGGCATCCTGCCCGCACGCCGAATGGCAATTGACCTCCTTCTTTCGGCAGGCAGCTTCGTAACCGGGACAGAGATATCCCAGCTTGATCCTGACTTCTTCCCTGATCATGGCCACCACCTTGCCGTAATCGTCAGCGGCTACCTCAAAGAGTTTCTCCGGGCAGGCGGTAACGCAGTCACCACAGCCGTCACACTTGTCTGTATCTATAGTGATGTAATACTCGCCGGTGGCATCTGCAAAACCGTAATTGGCCTTCATTGGCTCACCACCACGTTTCCTGCTCTATCAAAGGCGAAAAGGGCTGCCCCCAGAGCACCAATGATCTGTGGGTCCGGGGCGAGTTTCGGTTCGAGCCCTACCTTACTGGTTATCTTCGCAACCATGCCGACGTTCTTGGATATGCCTCCCGTTATGGTGAAATCCCTTTCTATGCTTATTCTCTTCAACAGATTATGGGACCTGACGGATATAGCTTCGTGCAGGCCGTTGAGGATATCGGCTTTGGCGACTCCTTTCTTGAGAAGTGCCAAGGCTTCCGACTTGGCAAAAACGGCGCAAATGGTGCTGAAGGGGAAATCCTGCCTCGATTCCAAGGCCAGGGGGCCTATCTCAGTTAGAGGAACGTGGAGCACATCGGCGATGACCTCCAGGAACCTGCCTGTGCCGCCGGCGCATTTGTCGTTCATTATGAAGTTTGTGACTCGCCCATTCTCGTCGCAGTTTATGGCCTTGCAGTCCTGGCCGCCCATATCCAGGATTGTTCTGACAGAGGGAAAGTACCAATGGGCGCCGCGGGCATGGCATGATATCTCCGAGACGTTGGCGTTGGCAAAGGGCACCAGTACCCGGCCATAGCCGGTGGCTATGACATGGGACAGGTGGTCGGGGCTCAACCCGGTCCCGTTGAGTAAGGCGTCGAGGGTGGAGGTGGATGTCTTGATGCTTTCAGGGCCGGTATCGCAGATCACGGAAGATACAATGCCCCGGTTCCCATTCTCGTTGCTCATGAGCACGGCCTTAGCTCCTCGCGAGCCTATGTCTATGCCTGCTACGAACATTGTGCCTCCATAGCAAATAGTTTTGATCAGGTTCACTCCGACAAATGAAGCGTAGCGCAGTTGTTGCTCCCACGTCAATTCGGCGACGAATGGAGATGCAGAGCCTCATGGAGAGGCATCACCTATTGACCACCTGAAGGTAAAGAAGGATACTGTTCGCGTATTTGAGCTCGCTCAAGTCAGGGAATGGTCTGCGCCCACGGGTCTTGGGGTTTGCAGGGCTACTTAAGAGCAGACGACGAGTTTAAATGCAAAAGGATGGAGTAGACTGGACCTGTTCGGCCAGACTCCTCACCGAAAGGAGGCCATACCATGTCCGAACATACAATCCCACTGGTCCAATTACCCCCAGTCCAGCAAATTGGGATTGTGGTCGAAGATATTGACAGAGCCATCGACCAATATGCCCGCTTTGGTTGGGCCCCTTTTCAGGTCTATGAATTCGACAACAAGGGTGTCAGTCTATTTGGACGGATCGCCGATTGCCGAATGAAGATCGCTTTCTACAATTCGGGGCCCGTTGAGATCGAGCTTATCCAGGTATTGGAAGGGGACACTCCCCATACACGATTCCTTGCAGAGCGGGGCGAAGGTATTCAGCATCTGCGCTTCCAAGTAGAAGGCCTTCAGGAAATTCTCAACAAACTGGCCCAACACGACATAAAGCCCGTCTTCGGTCACTCCTATCCCGACATCGGCATCGACTTCGCCTACTTGGATACTGACTCTAACGGCGGCGTGATCATAGAACTTATTGGGGTGAGTAAGCCTGGCAAGTGACTTGGGGGGCTTGATGCAAAGCCCTGCCGAATATGAAGACCTTGTCGAGGGTTGAAGCCTTGCACGTTCCGGTCCAATTGGTGAGCTTCTTGGCTCACCCTGGAATGCAGGATTTGTGGCTGAAACATCACTCAGCAGACTTGCAGGGCTACCTCCGGTGTGTTTCCAGGATACTAACATATCGCGAAAGCGTACCAATGAAACGTTCAAGATTAACCGCTGGTATCAGCCCAATAGGTGTTTACACCCATTGCGAACTCTGCTCTTCTTGATAAGCTACTTAATGTTTTTGTAAGAGAAACTTAATGTTAAGCCGTATAGGAATGCAAAGTCAGCCCGGTTCCCGTAAAACGGCAAGGTAGTAATCAGGGAAGAAGTTAGGGGGTATTATGGCAAGCAAGAAAATGAAAACCGTAAGGGTCTACGTTGTGGAGGAGCAAGAAATATACCGTGAAGTCTACAAGTCTGCGCTTGCTTACGATATCCTCAGGTGTCCTCTTGATCTGCTTGGTATATCTACCAACGGGGACGTGGACCTGTTGCGGCGGTCAATTTCTCAACTTAAACCCGATGTGTTGTTGATGGGCGCCAAGAGACTTGATAGTTCCCTGATCCAGGAGCTGGAAGAGATACGTGAAGAGTTCCCAGATCTGGGAATCGTTCTGTTGCTGGTCCTGTACGAAACAGAGGACGTGAGTTTGCTCAGGAGAATCGCCTCAAGGGGACATGGCGGCATGGCCCTGTTCTTGAAACAGTCGCTGGACCAGATAGTCCAGCTTTCCGGTATCATTCTGGCTGCGGGCCAGGGACAGGTTGTCCTGGACCCCACGTTGGCCAGCTTCATGTTTGCGGAAAGGACGGAGTACGGGTTCTTCAAGCAATTGACCAGTAGAGAATCAGAGATACTGGGTCTGCTGGCACGGGGTTACACCAACTCCGGCATAGCGCAAAGCCTGTTCATCGATCTAAAGACTGTGGAGCACCATATCAACAGCATGTATGGCAAACTGCGCTCGGAAGCTGATTTTGACAGTCGACATCCCAGAGTGAGTGCTGCCCGGCTCTATTTGGAAGCCACAGGAGAACTTACATCCGCCCAAGGCAGACCATCATCGTTGAAAGTGCTGCAGGGCTCGTGTAATTAGCCTTCTCCTTTGAAGGTTGCATCCTCTACATTAAACAAAGGCCGGCGCGCCTAAGAAAGGGTATTGTCTTCATGGCACCCCTGCACCAGCCGCTTGTGCCACGCGCTGTTTATCCGTCTGGTCCCCCTCTTGTTCACAAGTTTGAGGTTCCTCTTCCCTGTTCTTCTTTCGGCCTCGTCCTCCCATCTTGCCCCATCTTCTGAAGTCCTCTGTAGTCAGTCCTGCCCTCTTTCTTCGTCCCTGTTCAACCGGCTTCACGGCAGGCTTTTCCTTGATGAAACGGTCCTCCGGCCGGGCCCAGATATCATTCTTGAATTCCCTCTGCTCACCACAGTGTGTGCATGTGCCCATGGTAAAGGGCTTAGCCGTGGCCTCAATCAGCCAGTGATGCTTGCATCCTTGAAGCACAATGCCGGGTCCCAACAGAGTCTCTGTAGTCATATATAGACCGTCCCTTCTGGAGCGCACAGCACCTTGCTAATGATTTGTTAACGTACTTGAGGACAGTTTAACCAGCTCTCATCAAGGGTTGCTGTTAACGCCGTTACACCAAAAGAGTGATCTAGGACACATTTGGCGTATTTGGGGCAGCAAAAAGAGGGGTCGTACAGAGAGAATAGCGGTCAGCGTCTAGTATACTCGCCTTTGCAAGTCTTCGGGACGTGTGATGATGATTCGGTTGCGGCTCAAGTTTATCACACCCATTTTCTGATATAGCCTGAGCTGCTTGTTAACTGCAACTCTGGTAGCTCCGACCAGGTCGGCGATATCTTGCTGAGTGAGTTTGAGGTTGATTTCAAGTCCCTCTTGAGTCTTGATTCCGTGAGTGTTCGCCAGTTGCAGCAGCCGTTTGGCCAGCCGGGCAGGCAAATCAAGGAAGATCACGTCCTCGACTAGTGAGTCTGTACCTCTGAGCCGCCGGCTCAGGGCGGCCAGTATGTCGCCAACGATTTCAGGGTACCGGGTCAGGAAGTCAACGAAATCCTTGCGCTGCAGCACCATGGCTTGTGTGGGCGCCATGGCGATGGCGCTGGCGGACCGGGGACTTTCGTCCAGCAGGGATAGCTCACCAAAGAAGTCCCCGTCAGTTAGAATGGCCAGAATAACCTCATCACCCTCGGCCGAGGCAGTTGCTATCTTGACTTGGCCTCCCTTGATTACATATAGGACAGACCCCGGGTCGTCCTTGTGAAAGATGGTCTCGCCTGCTTTGTAATTCCGTGTGCCGAGCTTGGTTGCAAGGTCGGCGAGATGCTCGGCCGTGAGGGAGGTGAACAGCGGGATCTGCTTGAGATGGCTTTCTTCCTGCATCGTTGTCAATATAGCAGAATATGTGGCCCGTTCCAAGATGCGGTTCCAGTCCTTAGCTGGCAAATAGACGGAGATCATCCCTTGCTAGTAAAGCCTGCGTGAAATTACGATGGAGCCCGTACCGGGAAGAGGGCGCCTGCCCAGCCGGGGTCTCCGAATATGGATGGGCTTGCTTCTGCGGGAATGGTCTATACGCTGGACTTGGGGCAAATAGTCGGTGATCAACGATGGTGATACCGGCAGTACGTTCATCGAGATAGGACTGGCCATCGAGGGGATGGAGAGACAGGATGCAGGGACATGGAATTGCAGCCATAGAGGCAGCACCTTCGCTTTAGCATATCGAAAGTTGGGGTTGGCTCTATATGGATGCTTTGGGGACCCGGAACTTGGACCTCAAAGGATCAGCATAGCGTCGCCGAAACTGTAGAAACGGTATCTCAAATGGGCGGCTTCTTCATAGGCCTTCATTATGAGATGGTGTCCGGCGAAGGCTGACACCAGCATGAGCAGGGAGGAGCGCGGCAGGTGGAAATTGGTGATCATGCAGTCCACAGACCTGTAGGCGTGTCCTGGTACAATGAATACGCTGGCAGGTCCGGCGAAGGGCGCCACTGGCCGGCCGTCTTGTGCCCTGAGGGCAGCTTCCTCCAGCAGCCTGACACTCGTCGTGCCCACGGCTACAACTCGGTTGCCCCGGCTTCTGGCTTCGTTTATCTCAGTTGCTGCAGCCGGGCTCAACTCTGCATACTCCGTATGGATGTGGTGCTCGCTTATATTCTCCACCAGTACGGGACGGAAGGTATCCAGGCCGATATGCAAAGTGCCATATACCAATTTGATGCCTGCTTGCCGTACTCTCTGTAGCAGAGCAGGTGTGAAGTGAAGTCCCGCGGTGGGCGCGGCCACACTGCCGCTGGTCCTTGCGTAGACCGTCTGGTACCGCTCGGGATCGCTGAGACGGGTGTGTATGTAGGGCGGCAGCGGGGTTTCGCCAAGTGAGTCCAGCAGATGCCGGTCAGCGAACCTGACCATTCTCAGACCCTCGCCCACGGGTTCCAGTACCTGGAGTTTTGCGCCGGATCCGTTATAACCCTTCACGGTTATCGTTTCACCCGCCTTGATACGCTTAGATGGTTTCACGAGGGCCTCCCACAGACTGGGTTCCTGGCTGCGCAGGAGGAGGACTTCCACCTGGCCGCCGCTCTTCCGCTGTCCATGCAGGCGTGCCGGAATAACGCGGCTTTCGTTCAAGACCAGGACATCACCGGGGATCAGATAGCGAATGATGTCATGGAAATGCCTGTGTTCAATTTGTCCCGTATTCCGGTGCAAAACCAGCAAGCGGGAATGGTCCCTGGGCTCAATGGGCGTCTGGGCAATCAGTTCCGGCGGCAGGTGATAATCGAAGTCGCTTGTCTTCATGGGCTATCCATATAGTGTACCATCATCCCCAAATGTATCGCAGCAGTGTCAGGCTCCATCTGAAGAAAAACTCACGAAGCAGGCAAATGCCGGGCCATGGTGAGGTGGTGGGCCTGGCAGCTAAGAAAAAGGAGCGGGGCCCCGATTGTTGGGGCCCCGGCTGTGATTACTTTGGTCCTTATGACTTAGAACAGGCCGCTGACCTTGCCGGTGGCGGTATCGATGTCGATGCGCCTGAAGGCGGGGTCTGAGGCCGTGCCGGGCATGAGGCTGATGGTCCCGGCCATGGGGCAGAGGAACTTGGCGCCCGAATAGATTAGGACGTCGCGAATGGGAAGGGTCCAGCCGGCGGGAACGCCCTTGCGTACCGGGTCATGACTCAGGCTCAGGTGGGTCTTGACCATCATGGTAGCGTAGTCATTGTACTGCGGGTCGCTCTCCAGCATCTTGGCCTTCTCTTCCGCTTCGGCGGTCCAGGCTACACCGTCGGCACCATAGACCTCCTTGGCGATCAGGGCGACCCTGTCACGCAGCTTCATTTCCATCGGATAGAGGAACTTGAACTCGTTCTCGTCGTTGCATGCTTCGATGACGGCGTCGGCCAGTTCAAGGGCTCCTTCGCCGCCATTGGCCCAGTGGGTGGAGAAGGCGCAGCGTGCGCCGGCTGCCTCGGCGGCTTTGCGCACGGCGGCTATCTCATCCTTGGTGTCGGTATGGAAGCCGTTGATGCAGACCACCGGGTTGATGCCGGCCTTCTTGATGGTGGCGATGTGGTGAAGCATGTTGGGCAAGCCCTTTTCGACCAGCTCAACGTTCTCCTTGGTATAGGCTTCGGGCAGGGCGAGTCCGGCCACTACCTTGGGTCCGCCGCCGTGCATCTTCAGGGCGCGGATGGTGGTGGTCAAAACGGATACGTGAGGTTTAAGGCCGCCGAGACGGCACTTCACGTTCCAGAACTTCTCGAAGCCGATGTCCGCAGCGAATCCGCTCTCCGTCACATGATAGTCGAACATCTTCAAGCCGATACGGTCGGCGATGATGGACGATTGGCCTATGGCGATATTGGCGAAAGGCCCGGCATGCACCATGCATGGCTGGTACTCTACTGTGCAGCAGAGGGTGGGGTTGATGGTGTTGCGCATCCAGGCGGTCATGGCACCGCCGACTTCGAGGTCGCCGGTGGTTACCGGCTTTCCCTTCTTGTTGAAGCCGACCGTGATATTGTCCATTCTTTCCCGCAGGTCTTTGAGATCGTTGGCTATGGAAAGTATGGCCATGAGTTCGGAACCAACGGCGATACCGAACCTGGACTGCATGGTGTAGCCGTCCATACGGCCGCCGAGACCTATGATGATATTGCGCAAGCTCTGGGCGCAGAAGTCGATGACCCAGCCCATCTCTACTCGGGTCGGGTCAACGTCCAGGCGGGGCATGCCCGTGAGGCGGGCCAGTTGCTCGTCGTCGTAGTTGCGCTCGTGCTGCATTCTGGCAGTCAAGGCAACCATGGCCAGGTTATGTGCGTTTATGATGTCATTGATGTCGCCTGTCAGACCCATGGAGAACTCGGTCATGGGAATGAGCAGGGCGTTGCCGCCACCGGCAGCGGTGCCTTTTACGTTCATGGTTGGACCGCCCGAAGGCTGTCGTAGACAACCGCCGACATTCTTTCCTCTCTTGCCAAGCCCCTCGATGATCCCGCAAGAGGTCGTGCTCTTGCCCTCGCCCAGGGGAGTCGGAGTTATGGCGGTGACTTCAACGAACTTGCCATCAGGTTTGCTCTGTAGGCGGTTCATGATATTCAGGAAATCGAGTTTGGCCAACCGGCCCATGGGGATGATTTCGTCCTTTTGCAGGCCGAGTTTGTCCCGCCACTCGTCTGCTGTTGGCATGTTCTCTTCAGCCAACTCGGCTATTTGCCAGTCCTTTAGTTCAGTTGCATCGTAGGGCACGAATGTCCTCCTTGTCCGACAATGTTTTTTCTATCTATGCCTGCCCGCGGGCAGGCATAGTCACCTGTGGTGACAGTGCTACTTGCTCTGCATTTCGGCTGCCGTGACCGTGTTGACCATGAGCATGGTTACTGTCATGGGTCCAACTCCGCCCGGCACTGGTGTGATGGCCTTGGCTTTCTGGCTTATGGCGTCAAAATCTACATCGCCCACAAGCCTGAAACCGGACTTCTTGGTCGCATCGGGAACACGGTTCACACCTACATCGATAACTACTGCTCCATCTTTCACCATATCGGCGGTGATGGCCTTGGGACTACCCATGGCAGCCACTACAATGTCTCCCAGCTGGACTACCTCGGCCATGTTCTTGGTCCCGGTATGGACCATGGTAACGGTCGCATTGGCGCCTTTCTTCTTCTGGATAAGGATAGCCAGTACCGGTTTACCTACAATATTGCTGCGGCCGCAGACAACCACATGCTTTCCTGCGGGGTCGTTACCGCTCCGGACCAGCAGTTCCTGTACTCCATGAGGGGTGCAGGGCATGAAGAACGGTTCGCCGATGAGAAGCTTGCCCACATTTACCGGGTGGAAGCCATCCACATCCTTGCGAGGATCGATGGCATTCAATACCTTGTCGGCATCAATGTGTTTGGGCAGGGGGAGCTGTACGAGGATGCCGTGAAACTTTGGGTCGTTATTCAATTCGGCAACTTTCTTGAGTAGCTGCTCTTCGGAGGCGTCCTCGGGTAAAACGGTGGTATCGGAGTAGATACCCAGTTCTTCGCTGGCCTTGGTCTTGCCTGAGACGTAGGAAACTGATGCTGGATCTTCTCCCACTCTCACCAAAGCCAGGGCCGGTGTGATGCCCTTGCCTCTTAACTCATCAACCTTTTGTTTCAACTCGGCACGGATTTCCTCTGCTATTTTGGTTCCGCTGATTATCTCCGCTGCCATTCTTTGGTTCACCTCCTTTTAGTTAGCTGAGATCTAAACCCTCCAGGTGGAGATTAGCGTGGCCGGCTATTACCAATTCCTATGCTTCATACCCGATCAAGTTATGCAAGCCTGGCACCGACTTTAGGGGCCGCCAATCTGTCTACCTGGATATTCTCGGGCGTCGTGCCAAGAGGGAAATAGGCAGGAAAAGGTGACGGGTGGTGAAATACGCAATTCAAAGCATGGCTAAGGACTAGTTTCACCGCCTTTTCCTAAGAACCCATGCAGAATTATAACAGAGGTAAAGACGAAGTAGCAACCATGTAACCATAAACCTGGCGATGAGGTACTCCGCTGAATCTCCGACTCGCCTGGAGGTTAGACAGTCGTCAAGTCATACTTTATAATCGAGCCCAATGAAGTGTGAATGCCATCCCTTGCCTGACGGCAGCGTCACGTCCCCTGGTGGGTTCCTTGCCGGCGCCGTTTCCTGTGGAATAAAGAGCGGATCCGAAGGCGCTCCGGATCTTGGCATACTCTTCTCCCCTTACCCCTGTATAGCAACTGGTCTATTTACTCAAAACAAGGTCAAAGCCGCCCCTGTTATCCTTTGCCAGGATAGGCTGGCTTCCGGCCGTGCGCAGGCCATCGTGGTCAATTCAGGTTGTGCCAATGCCTGCACCGGTGGGCAAGGAATGATCGACGCTGCACAAATGGCGGGACTGGCTGCCGATGTACTCAAGATTGTGCCGGAGGATGTTCTGGTGGCCAGCACAGGCGTCATCGGTGTTCCAATGGCCATGGAGTGCATCAGCAAGGGACTGGCGATGATGCGACTCTCCAATGGAGGTGGACATGATCTGGCTTGTGCCATCATGACCACAGATACCTTTGCCAAGGCAACGGCGGTGAGACTTGATTTGAACGGGGAGACCATCACAATTGGAGGCATTGCCAAAGGCGCCGGCATGATCCACCCCAACATGGCCACGCTTCTGTCGTTCATTACCACGGACGCTGTCATGGATGCAGATTTTGCCCGGGCGGCACTGCGCAGGGCGGCAGACCAATCCTTCAATATGGTCTCGGTGGACGGGGATACGAGTACCAATGACACGTTGATAATGCTGGCCAACGGAGCAGCCGGCAATGCTCTGTTGAGGCCGGGTTCGGCCCGGGCGAAGGCATTCGTGAAGGCCCTGACTGAAGTGTGCGTGTTCCTGGCCAAATGCATAGCCAGGGACGGCGAGGGGGCTACGAAGCTCATGGAGGTCCATGTCGAGGGTGCCGCCAGCACCAGGGACGCCAGGATCGCCGCCCGCACCATAGCCACTTCTCCTCTGGTGAAGGCTGCTCTTCATGGTGGTGACCCCAACTGGGGCAGGATCTTGGCTGCTGCGGGACGGAGTGGTGCAGCCGTTGATCCTCTAAGGGCTGACCTTTACATGGACGGATTCTGCCTGATGCAGGGTGGCAGGCCGGTACCGTTTGATGAGGAAGCTGCTGCTACCATATTGCGCCTCCCTGAGGTCGTCTTTCGTCTCTGTTTGAACCTGGGTGACAAATCGGCGACGGCATGGGGATGTGACCTGTCCAAAGAATATGTAACCATCAACGCTGATTACACCACTTGAGCGCCACAGTGTTCTCCCCACCGGCAGAACCTGCATAGCTTGTAGGGCCAGCCATGACTGATCCGAGACCGCCATTCTGCCACAGGAAGGGCCTCTTCATATTCTCCCCCAAGCTCCTTGAGCAGAAAAGTGTCGAGCCTGCGGACCTTGTCTTCCTGGATGGGCGGACTCTGACATCTGTCGTTCACGCATGAGGGACAGACCCGGCAGATATCGTCGACGCCGTGGACTGCGGTGATGAGCACGTCCCCATCTGCGGTCAACAATTCCTTTGTCCTGACTAAGGCTTCATAGAAGGTCCGGTCCAATTGCGCGCCATTCAGGTCAATGAAGGGCAGGCAGAAGATATGGTGGGGGCGTAGTTTAAGGTTCAGCATAAACGATGATTGGTCCATTAGCCAGACATTATAACATGGCAAGAAGCTGCTTTCCTGCGCGTGCTTGTTGCCGGGCTCAGCGAACTGGTTGGAGGAGTCGTAGTATCGTCGGGCACAATATGCAACGCCGACTGCTATGGGGTCTTTGTACAACAATGCGCAGTGTGATCTTGTGTCAGTTACGCCGGCTAGCGGTGCCCAATTGGCAATTGCTAACGCTTGTGCCTTTTGTTATTCTTAATCCTTATTCGGAGGACAAATTGAATCAAGCAAAGCAATCCACAGGATTGTTCGTTGTCAAGATAGGCGGCAGTACCTATGGCAACCATGATACCACCTTGGAGGACCTGGTCACTCTTCAGCAAAGGGGCCAGCATCCTGTGGTCGTTCACGGCGGCGGTAACGCCATATCCGAATGGTTGGAACGGTTGTCCGTTCCCGTGAGGTTTGTCAGGGGCCTTAGAGTGACCGATGCCGGGACGCTCCAGGTGGTTGTAGGAGTACTGGCAGGTATGGTGAATAAGGAACTGGTTGCTGGCATTGAGGTGCTGGGTGGCATGGCTGTCGGGCTATCAGGTGTTGACGGCGGACTGTTGCAGGCTGAGGTAAAGGAACCCAGTCTGGGTTATGTCGGTGAGGTTGTGCAGGTAGATACGGGAATTATCCATACTCTGGTGGAGGCCAGGTGCATTCCCGTAATAGCGCCTTTGGGACTCCACAAGTCCAAGAAGAAAGGGGAAAACGGCTACCTTCTGAATCTCAATGCAGATACGGTGGCCGGCGACATAGCGGCTGCCATCAGGGCCGAAAAACTCATCTTCCTCACCGATGTAGCCGGTATACGCAGTAACATCGGCGAAGTGATAAAGCGGTTATCTCGCGAGGAAGCCAAGGGTTTATTGACCAGCGGCGTGGCATCGGGTGGCATGATACCCAAAGTTGAAGCCGCACTGCGCGCGCTTGCTACGGTGCCCGTGACCAGGATAATTGATGGCCGGGTCCAGCACGCACTATTGCGCGAGATGGAGGGTGCGGGTGTCGGGACCACCATAGGCGACAGATAGGAGCAAGGCAATGCCTGATTGGCAAGCACTGGAGCGACAATATTACATGCAGACGGTGAAGAGGTTGCCCGTCACGCTCGTGCGCGGTCAGGGTACCAGGGTTTGGGATGATAAGGGGAAAGAGTACCTGGATTTCGTTGCAGGATGGGCGGTAACCAGTTTGGGACATTGCCATCCCGTCGTCATACAGGCGCTGACGGAGCAGGCTGGAACGCTGATTCACACATCCAATCAATTCTATACGGTGCCGCAGATCATGCTGGCCGAGTTGCTGGTCAAGCACAGTTGCCTGGACAGGGTATTTCTATCCAATAGCGGGACGGAGGCCAACGAGGGTGCGGTGAAAATGGCCCGCAAGTATGGCAAAATTTATCGCAACAATGCCTTCGAAGTCATAACCACGATGAACTCATTTCATGGACGGACCCTGGCCATGGTGGCGGCTACCGGGCAGGCCAACTTCCAATCACCCTACGTACCCATGCCTGCCGGTTTCATAAACGTGGAGTACAATCAGATTGAGGCCATCCGGCGGGCCACCAGCGACAATACCTGCGCGATCATGATCGAGGTCATACAGGGCGAGGGTGGCGTGAACGTTGCTTCAGACGAATATCTGCAGGAAGTCAGAGCGTGGTGTGACGAGAAAGGACTGCTGCTGATTCTGGATGAGGTCCAGACTGGGGTAGGCAGGACAGGCACCATGTTTGGCTACGAGCACTCGGGCATTGAACCTGACATAATGACTTTGGCCAAGGGTTTGGGCAGTGGCGTACCCATTGGCGCGATACTGGCCAAGGAAAAGGCTGCGGTACTAGAGCCCGGCGAGCATGGAGCCACCTTTGGTGGTAACGCTCTTGTTTCCGCTGCTGCTTACGCCACGGTGAAGTACGTCCTCGATAATGATATTCTCGGCAATGTTTGCCGGATGAGCGACTACATGCTTGTCAGGCTGCAGGAATTGAGAGCGAAATATCCTCTCATCACGGATATCCGGGGCAGGGGATTGCTCATGGCATTGCAATTCCGCCGAGATGTTGCCGAAGACGCTCTGATGGCCTGCCTGGACAAAGGCCTGTTGGTGAACCGCGTAAAGCCGAACACGCTGCGCTTGATGCCGGCCTTGACCATAGGCAGGGATGAGGTTGATCGTGCCATGGTCATTCTTGGCCAGGTAATGGAGGACCTTCAGGGGCCATAGACCTTGTTTCTCTGTATCATAACCTCACGTGGTGTGGTCCAAAATGGTATACTGGTGCGTTGGCGGGTAGTGGCCATGGAAGATAATGGTTGTCCCGTTGGAAGAAGTTTCAGCTAGCTTATCTCAGCCAGGGTCGGACATAACCTGGCCCGCAAGGATATAAGGAGAACCACATGTCGGACAAGGTAGTGCTTGCCTATAGCGGCGGTCTCGATACTTCGGTAGCCATCAAATGGCTCGAGGAGAAATACGGTATGGATGTGATCGCCTTCACGGTGGATGTGGGCGGCGATCGCGACTTGGACTTCACTCAAAAGAAAGCAGCGGGGGTTGGCGCTATTAAAGCGGTAGTGGCTGATGCTAAAGAAGAACTGGTCAGGGAATACATATTCCCGGCACTGCAGGCGGGTGCTGTCTACCAGGGTACATATTCACTGGCCACTGCCCTGTCCAGACCGTTGATGGCCAAGCTTCAGGTGGAAGTCGCCCTGAGGGAAGGCGCCGCTGCCATAGCACACGGTTGCACAGGCAAAGGCAACGATCAGGTGCGGTTTGAGGTGGCTGCTGCCGCACTGGCCCCCCAATTGAAGGTGATAGCTCCTGCCCGGGAATGGGGCATGAGCCGGGAAGAGACCATTGCCTATGCCAAGAAGCATGAAATACCGATTCCCATTACGTCAGCCAGTCCCTATAGTATAGATGAGAATCTTTGGGGTCGGAGCATTGAGTGCGGAGTCCTGGAGGATCCTTGGGTCGAACCGCCGGATGATGTATTTCAATGGACGAATTCGCCGGAGCGAGCCCCCGACCAACCGGGCTACATCGAGCTAGGTTTCGAACAAGGTTTGCCCGTTTCTGTCAATGGAGAGGTATTGACGGGTCTTGACCTTGTCAATCAGGTAAATGAGATTGCTGGCAGACATGGTGTGGGCAGGGTCGATCATATTGAGGACCGTCTGGTAGGTATCAAGTCTAGGGAAATTTACGAAGCCCCGGCTGCCACGGTCATGCTTGCGGCACATCAGGCCCTGGAGGCCATGACCCTGTCCAGGGGCCAGTTGAGGTTCAAGAGGATGGTTGCTGACGAGTATGCAGGCCTCATCTATGATGGCCTGTGGTTCAGCTCTCACCGGAACGATCTGGCGGCCTATGTTAAGAGTACCCAGGAGTATGTGACAGGCTCGGTCCGGTTGAAGCTCCACAAGGGAGGCTTCCAGATTGTCGGTCGCAAATCACCTTATTCCCTTTACCGGCACGATCTGGCCACCTACGAAAAAGGCGATCTTTTTGACCAGAGTGCGGCGCCGGGCTTTATTCAGCTATGGGGACTGTCCACGAAGGTACAGTCCAGGATACAGACCAGGAACAGTGCATGACCCGGGTACCGGAAGGGTCCCTTTTTTCAAGAGTCCGTCTGTTAAGCGGTGCCCGACTAGAAAGAGGGCGAATACCAGGTTGTTGGCCCTGGTTAGTTTATGAACCTATTCAGCAAGAGACCAGTTAGTGAAGCCGAGAGACATTACAGGGAGGCAATGCGCCTCCGTGATCGTAAGAGCAAGGTTTTCAATTTTCGTTTCGCCTTGCAGCACCTGAAACAGGCTATCGCCCTTGAACCCGCCAACCCGGTTTTCCACTTTCAATTGGGACGAGCCTATGTGGCCGCTCCTTTGTATGCTGTTACCAGGGGTGTAGAGGCGGACTTCAATATCAACGATTCGGCCCATTTAGCTATCGCGTCATCGAAAGAAGCACTCAGGCTCAAGCCGGACTACGTTGAGGCCTTTGTCGTGCTTGGTGAAGCGTATCTTTACCTTGGGGAGACTGAAAACGCGGTCAAGTCCTTTGATTCCGCCCTGTCCTTCAAGAGCGATGCCAGGATTCGGGCGCATGCTGAAGTTGAGAGAAACCAGGCAGAAGAGGGTCTAAGCAAGAAGCCGGATGCCGGCAAGGCCAGTGAGCATCTTGAAAGAGCGGCCAGCTACAGGGGGCTGGGCAATTATCGTGAAGCTGATCGCGAACTGGATCGGGCCCTGAAACTGGCCCCTGACTGGAAGTGGCTGTACCAGAAGTTATGCAAGTATGGGAAGTAGCATAAAGACTGCAAGATAGTGGACCATTTAAAGGGCAGGCGAAAAAGCACACACACGAGCGCCTTCGGCGCGCCCGGCCGTATTGGACACGACGCGACACAGTTCTATTCCAGCAAATTGTATGAAGGACGCGCTGTCATCGTTCCTTCACAAGAGACCGAGAACCCCGTTCCTCCAAGCTCGATTGACGCGGTCTACTGCAAGAGCAGTGAGCGCATGACTGAGATCCCCGAGGGCAGTGTCCACTTGATGATCACTTCACCGCCCTATAATGCCAGTAAAGAATACGATGAGGACTTGACGCTGGCCGATTATGTTGGATTATTGAGAAGAGTTTTCGAGGAGACGTATCGAAAGCTGGTCACGGGCGGTCGAGCTTGCGTCAACATTGCAAACCTCGGTCGAAAGCCTTATATACCCTTACACAGTTACGTTATCCAGGAAATGTTGTCCATAGGGTTTATGATGAGAGGCGAGATCATCTGGGATAAAGGGACCAGCGGTCTTTCTTCGACTGCGTGGGGTTCCTGGTGTTCCCCCGCCAATCCGACGTTACGCGATGTCCACGAATATATATTGATCTTTTCCAAGGGGACTTTTGGCAGGAAAACGGGCTCAGAGGGCAAGAGGGCCACGATTACCAGGGACGATTTCCTTAACTTGACCAGGAGCGTTTGGACGTTTCCTGCGGAATCCGCCCGCCGTGTCGGGCATCCGGCTCCCTTTCCCATAGAGCTGCCGCGCCGTCTGATAGAGCTTTTCACCTTTACGGGAGATGTGGTCCTGGACCCTTTCTGTGGCGGTGGTGCAACTTGCCTGGCCGCGCTGGCCACCGGGAGGCATTACGTGGGCTACGATATCGAAGAGAAGTACGTTCGTCTGGCTGAACAGCGTATTACGGATTGGAAGAAACGGTATCAGGGATAATCCGAGAACTTGGTCATTCACCGTCCTGATTTCTTCTAATAGGAGTAAAGATCTTACTCGAAGCCAAGACCTGACAGGGCGATTTTTCTGACTATAGGCTACCTTTTCGTCCTTCGAACCTGTATCCACCTGGAGCAGTCGAAATTATTCCTGTTGCCGTGTAAGGAATCGTAGACTTGGGGGTAATCGTCTGAAGCGGCCGGCATCATCAGCTTTCGCAATTGGGCGCGTTTAACTTATAATAGGGCATCTAAGGATTCAAGAACCATTCATGTCAGAAAGTAAAAAGCTGTTGCGCGGCAGGTTTCGCAAGGATGCTGCCAGGCTGGTAAAGCAGTTCACTGCTTCTGTCGACTACGACCGCCGACTCTACCGGCAAGATATTGCCGGTAGCATCACTCATGCCAGGATGCTGGCCAAGCAGGGTATAATCACGGACGAGGAAGCGGAGACGATTACTACAGGGCTGGTAGCCATTCGTGAGGAGATCGAGCACGGTCTGCTGGAATTCGATAGCGAGCTTGAGGATATTCACATGAATATTGAGGCCAGGCTGGCGGGGAAGATAGGAGACGTAGCCGGTAAGTTGCATACTGCCCGCTCCCGGAATGATCAGGTCGCTCTTGATATCCGGCTGTACATGAAGGATGCCATCAGCAGTGCTCTGCACAGGTTGAGGGAACTGCAGACGGTGCTTGTGGACCTGGCCGAGTCAAACCGGGAAGTCGTGATGCCGGGTTACACGCACTTGCAGCGGGCCCAGCCCGTCATGTTTGCACATCACTTGTTGGCCTACTTCGAAATGCTGGAAAGGGACATTGGGCGCTTTCTGGACTGCCTCAAGCGTACGGATGTCTTGCCATTGGGTAGCGGAGCCTTGGCCGGGGTGCCGTATCCCGTTGATCGCACATTCCTGGCCCAGGAGCTTGGTTTTGGCCACATAAGCCAGAACAGCATGGACGCAGTTTCCGACCGAGACTTCGTCGTAGAATATCAAGCTGTTACCTGCATAGTCATGATGCATCTTTCCCGGTTGGCGGAGGAGCTCATACTCTGGTCGTCCGCGGAGTTTGCTTTTGTGGAAATGAATGATGCCTATGCTACAGGGTCGAGTATCATGCCTCAGAAGAAGAACCCTGATGTTGCTGAACTGGTCCGGGGAAAGACAGGTCGGGTGTACGGTAATCTCATGGGCATCCTCACAGTCATGAAGGGACTGCCTCTCACCTATAATCGTGATTTACAGGAAGACAAAGAGGGCTTTTTCGATACGGTTGACACGCTTGCCGTGGTCCTGGATGTCTTCAACGGCATGTTGCGCACCATGCGAGTCTTCCCGGACCGTGCTGAGCAGGCCGCCAAAGAAAGCTATGCTCTGGCAACGGACTTTGCTGATTACCTGGTCCGAAAAGGGCTTCCGTTTCGGCAGGCATATACGATCGTCGGGGGGCTGGTAGACCATGCCATGGCGGAAGGTCTTGGGCTGGATGAGATCGACATAAGCACGCTTCGGAGCTTCTCGCCGCTTTTCGAAGAGGATATCCGCCGGATCGATACGATGGCCTCAGTGAATGCCAGGAATTGCATTGGCGGTACAGCCTCTGAGCAAGTGGCTGCTCAACTGGTCAGGGCAAGGGATATCATAGAGGGCGGATATGTCGATTAAGCTGGCCCCATCCATACTTTCGGCGGATTTTGCCAGGCTTGGCGAACAGGTAATAGCCGCCGATCAGGCGGGCGCCGATTACATACATATCGATGTCATGGACGGTTGCTTTGTGCCTAACATAACTGTGGGTGCCATGGTAGTCAAATCTGTGCGAAATTGGACCAAGCTTCCCCTTGATGTCCACTTAATGGTCAGAGAACCTATTAACCATATACCACAGTTCGTCGAGGCCGGCGCTGACATAGTCACGGTCCATGCTGAGGCCTGCAGTCATCTTCACAGGACATTGCAGCGGATACGCGAGGAAAAAATCAGGGCGGGGGTTGCATTGAACCCGGCGACACCGGTTACTTGTCTCGAGGAGGTATTGCCTTTACTGGATATGATAGTGGTTATGACTGTAAACCCCGGCTTCGGAGGGCAACCCTTCCTGGCTGAAATGCTTGATAAAGTCAAACGCCTGAGGGTGTTGCTGGATAGTAAGCATCATAATGCCGAGTTGGAAGTAGATGGAGGGATTACTTCTGTTACGGCACCGCAAGCAGTCAGAGCAGGAGCAAGGGTGCTGGTAGCTGGAGCTGCCGTTTTTGGCACAACTGAAGGTATTGGCGAAGCCCTGCAACGTATTCGAATGGGCACCCTGTCGGTATGAAAAGGCTATTGCGCAACCTTGCGCTGGGTACGCAGGCAGCGAGAACAGATCTTTGCGCGTCTCTCTTGGCCGGACACTACCGTAAAGGACTTGCGAATGTTGGGCTTCCAGCTTCGCTTCGTATGCCGTTTGGAGTGACTGACGTTGAACCCGGTCTGGGGTCCTTTTCCACATATTTCGCACTTAGCCATCTTTTCTCCAGAATCTTGCGAATGATTAGTCTTCGTGTTGTTGGCACTAACCAATCTATAATACTAGGAGAGGTCCAGTAATGCAAGATGTTGATTCGGCCTCCCGAACGGCGGTGGAAATGCGGTACAATGGCCGCGACCTGAGAGAGATGTTCTTTAGTGCCGCCAACTGGTTGGAGAGAAGCGTCTATGATATAAATTCCCTGAATGTTTTCCCGGTCCCCGACGGTGACTGCGGTACGAACATGCTTCTGACTCTGCGTTCCACTACAGAGGAAACCTATCGTGCTCCAGACTGTAATACCTCAGGTGTGGCGCATGCCATGGCACGCGGAGCTCTGATGGGGGCTCGCGGCAACAGCGGTGTAATCCTTTCACAGATATTCCGCGGTATGGCGCAGAAACTGGATGGCAAGGAATCGTTTGTCGGGAGTGATTTCGCTGCGGCTCTGGTTGAGGGCGCTCAGATAGCTTACAAGGCGCTCAGCCATCCCGTTGAGGGTACCATTCTTACAGTGGTCAGGGATGCATCACAAGCGGCGCAGAAAGCATCGGAACAGAGTGAGGACCTGTGTTTAATCATGGAGGCTACAGTGGAGGCCGCCAGGGACTCGGTCGCCGATACGCCGAATTTGCTTCCCGTCCTACGACATGCCGGTGTCGTAGACGCCGGCGGACAGGGCCTTCTTGTGATTCTGGAGGGGGTACTTCGGCATTTGAATGGAGAGGCTGAGAGCATGCCGGACAAGAAGGCCGATATAGTTGCCGGCAATGGCGTGCTGGTGGCGGGGGCGCCAAGGTTGTCCATGGATACTGAGGAGCCATACGGGTACTGCACCGAGTTCCTGTTAAAGGGAAGAGAAAGACTGAACAAGGAAGAAGTACAGGACAGGCTCTCCAGCCGGGGACGTTGCCTCATCGTCGTCGGCGAAGAGGACATGGTCCATGTACATATTCATACCTTTGATCCCGGCAAGGTCCTGCAGTATGCAACCTCTCTGGGTACCTTGCATGAAATCAAGATAGAGAACATGGACGATCAATACCGGCAGTTTACGGAAGCCGTCCGGGCGGAGGCCCCGGTTGCCAGGGTGGGAACTGTGGCGGTGGTGCAAGGGGATGGTCTGGCAAAGCTCTTCCAGAGCCTCGGCATCGGTATCCTCGTTTCCGGAGGACAAACGATGAATCCAAGTACGGGAGAGTTGGTGGCTGCCGTGGAATCAGTTCCCCAGGACAAGGTGATAATTCTGCCCAATAACGTGAACATAGTCCCCGCCGCGAAGCAAGTCAAGTCTCTGACCAGCAAGAAAGTCCGAGTTGTGCCTACTGTGAGCATACCGCAGGGTATCGCTGCCTTGCTGTCCTTTGGCTTCGACGCCGATTTGGCCGCCAATGCCTCAGCCATGAAAGAGTCCTCCCTGGCTGTCAAGACCATCGAACTTACCAGGGCGGTGCGGACTGCCCGGATCGACAAGGTCCAAATCAAGGCCGGGCAGATTATGGGCTTCATTGATGGCAAACTGGCTTCTGTAGCAGAGTCACCTGAGGAGGCCTTTGATCTTGCCCTGAACGAGTTGGACTTGGCGGGAAGCGAGCTTATCACTCTATATTACGGCAATGGCGTGAGCAAGTCCGACGCCGGTAGTATGGCGGACCGGATTCGCCAATCCTGCCCGAGTATGGAGGTTGAGTTGATCCATGGTGGCCAGCCACACTACATGTATATTGCCTCTATAGAGTAAGGGCCGGGGCACGGTAAGATGGCACCGTCAATGTGGAGGACTTGTTCTTGAGGCCGGACCAGAATCGGATTACACGTTGTGCTTCTATGCCATTGAAAAGGCCGGCTGGGCCCAGGTGATTGTTATCTCTTCAAATGGGTGTTTGCCGAAAGGGCTTCATATATGGTAAACGTATAGTGGGCAATGCCAGCCGGTAACGGAGCGGTCTGCTGGAACCAAATGAGTACTGTAAGAATAGTAACTGACAGCACTGCTGATCTGACACCTGAAACAGCCCGACAATACGGTATCACCGTAGTCCCTGCTTACGTTCATTTTGGGAACCAGACCTTCCGGGATGGTATTGATATCAGTGGCGACGAGTTATACCGCAGGCTGGTGGAAGGTTCTGTCCACCCCACAACGTCCGCCCCATCTCCGGGGGATTTCGAAGAGGTCTTCTCCGAGCTTAGCAGGGATACTAACCAGATAGTCGTGGTGGTAGTAACTGCCAAAATGAGCGCGATCCACAGCTCGGCCCTGCTGGGAGCTAACTCTTTGGCAGGCAAATGCAGGATCGAAGTTATTGACTCGAAATCCGTGAGCATGGGACTTGGCTTGATTACTCTGGCGGCAGCTGATGTGGCTAGAGAGGGCGGCAATATCCACGAGGTAGTTGCGGCTGCCAGGGAAGCCATTCCCTATGTTCACGTATTCGCTATGCTGGACACTCTTAAGTACGCCTTGCGAGGTGGTAGGCTGAACAGGGCATCGCGGCTTCTTGGCTCGGTAATAAAAGTCAAACCCCTGATAACTGTGAAGGACGGTGAGGTTGTACCTGCTGGTGTGGTCCGGACACGTGCCAAGGCGGTTGACCGGATTATCGATTTTACCAGTAAGAGTTTGCCGTGCATTGATACGGCTATCGTCTTCAATGGCCCAAGAGAAGAAGCGGAAGGTCTTGCAGACCGTTTGGAATCCCGGTGCTCTTTCAAGATACCGCACATTTCCAGAATTGGTCCGGGTCTTGGTGTGCATGCCGGCCCCGGCACCCTCGGCGTGGCCGTGAGGCTGGACAACAAGGTGGTCCGTAAAGACAAGCCCGGGGGATCCAAAGACAAGAAACTTGCTTTGCCGTCCTTAAGGGGCCAGCGCAAGTGATCCAGCCTGCCTGAATGGAGTATTCCTGATGATTAGAAACGAGATATGCCGTGCTGTCGAAGCAGCCGCTTTGGAGGCCCAGCGAAAGGGACTGCTGCCGGATGCTGCTTTGCCGGAGATCACGGTCGAACACCCGCCCGAAAGTCACGGGGATTTTGCCTGTGCTTTTGCTCTGAAGTTTGCCCGAACAGCGCGGCGAAGTCCGATGGACATAGCACGTACAGTCATTGCCGTGATGCAGGACATTCCTGAAGTCGAAAAAGTGGAGGTTGCAGCACCTGGATTTATCAATTTCACATTGAAGGGTGCGTGGCTGGCAGAGCAGGTGGACCAGATACTGCAGCAAGGCGAGAGTTTTGGAAACCTAGACTTGGGCGAGGGAGTGAAAGTACAGCTTGAGTTCGTCAGTGTGAATCCTACTGGACCGCTGCATGTTGGACATGGGAGGGGTGCCATCCTGGGGAACACGCTGGCCAATGTTTTGCGGGCAGCAGGGTACTTCGTGGAGAAGGAATACTATGTAAACGACGCTGGGGCTCAAATGGAGGCCTTCTACAGTTCCCTTTATGTTCGCTACCAGCAGTGTTTCGGAATGGACGCCGAAGTACCCGAAGAGGGTTATCATGGTGACTATCTTGTGGATCTGGCTGGGCAGATTGCTGAAGAGAAGGGTGACGTTTTTCTACGGATGTCCCTTGATAAGGCTGTAGCGGAGATTGGTGTCTTAGGTCTTGACAAGATCATTGAAGGTATCCGTGGTGATCTGGGTCGTTTGGGAGTCGTATTTGACGTCTGGTTCAGCGAGAAAATGCTGTACACCGGGGGGCAGTACGAAAGTGCCATGAACTTGATCAGGGAAAAGGGCTACGTGGTTGAGAAGGAAGGCGCCGTCTGGTTCGTTTCCTCCGAGATGGGCGAAGACAAGGACAATGTGCTTATACGTTCGAACGGGACACCCACATATTTCGCATCAGACGTGGCCTACCACTATAACAAGTTTGTGCAGCGTAAATTCGATCGTGTCATTAATATATGGGGGGCCGACCATCAGGGCCACGTCCCACGTATGAAGGCCGTAATGAGAGCCCTGGACCTGGACCCAGACAGGCTACAGATCATTATCACCCAGATGGTTACACTCAAGCGAGGGGATATCGAAATAAAGATATCAAAACGGGCGGGAGACATCATTACATTGAGCGATCTCGTAGACGAGGTTGGGGCCGACGCGTGCCGTTTCTTCTTTCTTTCTCGATCGTTAGATAGCCAGATGGACTTTGATCTCGAACTGGCCAAGAAGCAGTCTGCGGACAATCCAGTCTATTACGTGCAGTACGCGCATGCGCGCATAGCCAGCATCCTGCGTCTGGCTCAAGAGAAAGGTATCGGCTTTCAGGATGGAGACGTTTCATTGCTGGTGTCGGATCCTGAGCTGGCTTACATTCGCAAGATGCTCGAATTTCCGGAAATCGTGGAAATCGTCTCGGACCGGTTGGAGCCGCATCACCTGACTTACTATGCTCAAGACCTGGCTACCGCCTTCCACAGTTTCTATAAGCAGTGCCGAGTTATTTCGGAAGATCCCAAGTTGACGGCGGCGCGTCTTAAACTGATCCAATCAGCGCGGCTGGTCTTCGCACGGACTTTGCATCTTATGGGCATGAATGCACCGGACCGGATGTAGGCATGGGTCCGGAAGGTTAGAGTTTGTTCCGCCGGGCAACCTCTTTGATAAAATCTTGAGCGTCCGTGGGTTTTTTGCCAAGGGCGGACCTGCCGAAAGGGTCCTCTACTTTTTGCCTGCCTGAGAGGATTTCCAACGTACCTTTTATCGAATGGGCTAGGACTGAAGTGTGATAGCCTCCCTCAAGAGCGAAGACAAGCCGATTATTGCATAGCTTGGCGGCAAGGTCTCGGAGTATTCTTGCCATTTCTGCATAACCGGAGACCGTAACCTGCATGGACGAAATAGGATCAGCCCAGTGGGCGTCGTAGCCGGCCGAGACGAGGATCAGTTGGGGCTTGTATCTGGTGGCTGCCGGCACAACTATACTTCGGAATATTTCCAGATATTCCTCATCCCCGCACCAGGGTGGGAGTGGCACATTTATGATGGTTTCCTTGCCCTTGCCTGAGCCGGTTTCATGCCAATCGCCGGTCCCGGGATAAAAGGGGAACTGGTGCATGGACAGGTAAAGTACGGCGGGATCGTCATAAAAGGCATCCTGGGTGCCGTTTCCATGGTGTACGTCGAAGTCCACTATCATGATGCGTTTGATTGCAAGGTTCTTCAATGCATATCTGGCTGCTATTGCTGTGTTGTTAAACAGGCAGAAGCCCATGGCGCGTTTGGGTGTAGCGTGGTGTCCGGGTGGTCTTACTAGAGCAAAGGCGCTATCGAGTCTGCCTGTCACCACCTCTTCTGTGGCTCGTATCATGCCTCCCGCTGCCGAGATAGCTGCATCGTAGGATGCTGGAGACGTCACCGTGTCCCCATCGAGCCAGCCTCCCCCGGCTGCCGCCATGGTATCCACCCGGTCTATGAGGTCCTTATGATGGACCAGCATCAGTTCCTGCATTGTAGCGGGTCGAGGCGAGAGGTCTGTTAATTCGTGGCGGACATTCGAGTCTTCAAGCAACTTGAGAGTCTCGGTCAACCGCTGTGCGTTCTCTATATGAGGGCCGGTATCGTGCTGCAGGAAAACGGGGTCATACACGAGGCCAACTTTCATGTTTAACTCCTTCGCAACCATCATAACAACTCGATCGAGGCCAGGCAATAGGTGCGGTTGTTTTGTGGCTGAACATAGCTTTTTTCCACAGGCCCCCTGTTCCAGGAGAGCAGCCTGTTTCTTCGTCTATGCAAGTATGTGGCGGAGACCTCAAGGGCTTCGGCTGTCTCTTCGTTCATGCAAGGATGTGGCCCTGCTTGCGATTTGAGCATTTTCAGGGCCCTGAGAGGACTTCGATAGCCTCCTTGACCGAGGGTGCATAGACCCTCAGGGCCTTGAACACACCCAGGGCGGCCTCGTGGTCCGCCAGCCGGGGAGAGGAGCAGCAATCGGCTGGTACCATGACCCTGTATCCTAACTCTGCCGCATCGAAGGCCGTTTTCAAAACACACGCCCACGTAGCTACGCCTGTCACAATCACCGTATCGATGCCTTTCTGGCGCAGGGTAAATTCCAGATCGCTGCCGAAGAAACCGCTTAACATCCTTTTTTCGACGATAATATCACCCTGCTGGGGTGCCAGGTCTTCTATCACTCTGACCCCTTCCGTTCCCCTGATGGCACTGATAGGGTGGCCGCCTTTAAAGATGAAGTCGTCCGGATATCTGCTGTCGCAGGCGAAGACGACCAGGGCTCCGTTCTCCCTCGCTGTCTTTATGAGAAGTTGCAGGTTTGGGATAATTTCCTGGCAGAACCTGCCTACATTGTCCTTCTGCATATCTACAACAATAACAGCTTTTCCATTTGAAGCTGCCTCGCTCACTACGCACCTCCTGATCGTTCAGCCTTGATTCAGGGTTATTGTACTCGCAAATTGCAGGGAAGAACAGGTGGGGACTTGTCAACTCACAAAAGATTGCACCGGAGCAGGGGGGGCGTGTCAACTCATATAAAAATGTTACCGGAGCAAGTTGGTTCACTCATTTAAGAATGTTACCGGGAGGCCGTTGCCGCCTCTCTCCTATACGATTGTTTAAGTTCCCTGGGAGTCTCTGTGGCTTGGGCTGTCTCAGACGGAGTTGATACCCTGGCGGGCGGGCCTTCGAGGTCTCGGTTGGGAGGGGTAGAGCACGGGGGGCCTTGCCACAACTCCTCCAAGGTGTCATAGATTTGCTGTCTCAACTGACGGGGATTGGTTTGGGCATACAGCGCCGCCAGCTTCATTTCTTGCTCACCTGAAAGCATCCCGGTCGCCTGCAGCCTCTGGTACGGCGTCTGCGCCTGGTCCCACGTCCGCCGGAGTCTCCCGCCGACCATCTCCTTACCCACCAGGTGCAGCACCGGCTGGAACAGATTGTAGTACACCCACATCTGGTCATACAGGGCGTTGAGCGACGCGGCCTGTCTCCGGCTGGCCAGCCTTTCGTAGCCCAGATACGCACGTACCAGTGTCGCATTCTTCTGCTCCACGAAACGGTTGTCGTTCTTTCGATAAGGCCGGCTCCGGCTCAGCCGCAGCCCCGTCATTTCCTCACCAAAATAGCGGATCAGGTGGTTATTGAAGAACTCGCTGCCGTTGTCTGGATGAAGATTGGTGATCGGGAAAGGCAGTCGTTCCTGCACTCGCTGGAATCCGGCTACCATGGCTGCCTGGCTGCGCCCAAATACGGCCACCCGCTCACTCCAACCAGTGGCGATATCCACTAATTGCAGGGTATGCACATACTCGCCATCTGCCACCGGCCCACAATGATGGACCAGGTCAACCTCAAAGCTGCCCGGAGCAGTTGTCGACCAGCACAAGCGCTCCATTGGCACGTCCCGCAGCAGCCGATTGGGCGGTTGTGGCTTGCGTCGCGGCAACTTCGGCGTATCCTGCCAAAGACGCTCTAGCAGGCGTTGCACAGTGGCCCGGCTGATGGTCTCCAGTCGTCCTTCTACATCAACCGTGAGCACCACATCTCCCCACTTGGCCAACTGTCGGGCCGTCGGCAGCAATGCCGGAGTCAGTCGCTCGGCACACACATAGTCCAGGCTCTCCCACACCACCCGCACGATGTCTGCCACTGCCCCTCCGTATTGCCTTCGACGCACTCGTGGCCGCTTCGGTGCTCGGTCGAGGCTGGGCCCGTGTAGCAGCCGCACCAAGCTCTTCCTGTGCAGCCCCGTCACGGCCTGTATTTCGGTCAACAACTGGCTACGCTCTCCCCTCCCTGCCTTAGCATACCGGGGGGCCATTAACTTGAGATACTTCCTTCGTTCATCTATCGTCATCCTGTCTTCACTCAGCATGGTCCTCCTCGGTAACATTTCTAGCTGAGTGAACCGTTGCCGTCCAGTAACATTTTAAGTGAGTGAATACGTCCAATTTACAATAGGCGGGCACTGCCATATAATCGTATGGTGTGCGCTAAGAGATGGTAAGGGCAGGATACGCGAAGTGCCCGTGCGCTGAGAAACCGGACGTGGCGCCAAATGCGATAGCCGGTAATTAAGGCAGAGAGCCAACGTAGCTCAGGGGTAGAGCAGCTGTTTCGTAAACAGCCGGTCGTCAGTTCGAATCTGACCGTTGGCTCCATTTTTCTTTGCAAACTGGCTTCTGGGCCGGTGCAGTTCTCAGGGCCTGGACAGGTATGAAGTTCGTCAATCGTAAGTCTTGTTGCGGTTCTTGGGTGAAGCTCTTTCTGGCGCACATGCTCCCTTTCTGCCTGGTGTTCCTGATGTTCATGGCGACACTATCATGTGCCTCCCCTGAGAGCCCTGCTTTAGGAAATCGTACCAGCGAAGATCCACCCGTACCCGCTCTCCTGGCGGTCGGAGACCAGGCAGAAACCGCCCAGGTACGGGTTACCGTCTATGCTGCGGAAAAGATTACTTCCTACACCTGGAGCACCGGCCACCCTGGCGATACAAGGACTCATGAGGCACCGACCGGCAAGATCTGGGTGCTTCTGAGCGCCAGTGTGCGGTGTATAGCTGGTGACGGCAAAGTGATTGTGACGCGGACCAATTTTGTTTTGACCGACTCCGATGACACGCTATACCAGGCGTCTTGGGACTACAAGGGCGCCGGGGAATTCCATGCAGGCGAATTGAGACCAGGGGAGGTCCTTGAGGGCAAAATGCTCTTCGCGATCCCAGCAAGCGCTGCGGGCCTCCTGGTGACTTATGGAGGTGTCGCGCACTATGATAGCCCAAGCTGGAGACTTCCGTTTTAGGGCGCTTAACCGTCTCTTAACCCCTCTCAACGACTTCGAACCCGCTTGACAAGGTCTGGGTCATGATGATATAAAGGGGCACCTCTTTCCTTTGCCACATACAAGGGCCGAACCATAAATCTTTGTTCGACAATAAGTAGATAGTTAAACGGGCTTTTCCGAAAGGAGGTGAAGTCTGCTCGTAGCATTGAGTGCGTGATTGGATTATCCACAAGTAGACGTAACTAAAGGGGGGTATTTATGAAACCGAGCCGTGCAATAGTGAGCATGGTCATGTGCTTGGCCTTGCTCGCACTGGTTATAAGCCCGGTGGCACCTGCGCTGGCCCAGGACAGAGTAATCGAGTTGACTGGGGTGTCGAACTTCCGTGACTTGGGCGGTTATACGGGTGTCTCGGGGGCGATTGAATGGGAAAAGATCTTCCGTTCAGGGCATTTTGCCAGCTTTGATAATGACTGGCAGGGCCTGGGTATCGAGACTGTGATCGACTTAAGGAATGACGGGGACAAGATGCGGGATAGTCTCTATGACCCTGAGTCCCTGGGCGCTTGGTGGATCAATTGGGAGATCGTTCCCGATTCTGGAATTTATGGTACCTTGGATCCGACCGATCCCACTACCTGGCATGGCCACGACGTGTTCCACGAGGATGGTAGTCTCTATGTAAGCGTGCCTTTTAATCAGGGAGATCCCACAGCGGTTGGATGGGAGCCTCCATATGCTGACCCGTGGCAGTACAACAACATTATACTTTGGTCCCTGGTTGACAACTGGCCGGGTCCCGATTCGAGCGCGCTCGATTATTGGTACGTGGGCATACTCGAGGCGAATAAACCTGCCATCAAGCAGGTATTTGAGGTGCTGGCCGATTCCAACAACTACCCGCTGGTGTTCCACTGTACGCAGGGTAAGGACCGTGTGGGCACTGTAAGCGCTTTGCTGTTGGACCTGCTTGGTGTTCCGGCGCAGACTATCATAGAGGACTACGCTCTTACTCAGACGCTTACGGCGGATGCAACGGCGGCGACCTTGGCTGAGTTGGAAGGTGCAATCTATTATTCGGAGAACCTTACCGAAGGGTATGAGTTTCTCTATGGTCTGATGCCTGAGGGTGCGGAGGCCTCTCACTGGGAGCCTGCCATCTGCATTCATATGCCGGCCATTCAGAGTCTCTTGTTCTACATGCAATTCATGTATGGCGGCGCCGAGGGATTCCTTACCAGTATCGGAGTGGACCCACACGATCTCATAAAAGTGAGGGCAAATCTGCTGGCGGACTGGGACATCGAATCCAAGCCAATCGATGTTGGGATCGGCGTAACTGAGTCCTTCGCCACCGGTGCCGTGTCCGTGACTTTCGGAGAGATTACAGGCGCGGGCGACACGTCGGTGTACATGCAGACTGGACGGCTTGGCGGGGGCCTGCCCTCGGGGGTGACGCCGCGTGGGCTGTTCGTGGACATCAGCACAACATCTACCTATGCCGGTGCGATCACGGTGGCATTGAACTATGACCCGGGCACTTCAAACCCCGAGGAACTCAGGATGTTCCACTGGAACGGTGCGAGCTGGAATGACGTTACTACCTCTGTAGATACAGGCACGAACACAATCTACGGTGAGGTGGACTCGCTGTCGCCGTTCTTCTATGGACATGTTCAGACCCGGGGGGTGCCGGTGTTCTTCAATATCTACGCCGGCATAGC
>PUNJ01000023.1 GCA_003551705.1 Chloroflexota bacterium
CTCCTGCAGCGCCCCCCAATGCCTCGCGTTGAGATTCCACCATGTCGCCTCCTCTCGTACTAGCCAAATAATCTTCACCTCAGCGCCCTACGGTACCCCAATCTGTACTTTCGGTATAGGAGATCAACAAATAGCCGCGCTGGTAGCTTCAGAAACCTGTTGTTTCAGGGCGAGTTCGGCTCCCCCCCGTCTCCACCATAATAATACACGGCCCCTGCAGGGTGATGTGTCATGCCAGCCTCGGTGGCAATGACGCTCAGTTGCTTAAGCATGTAGATTGTGGCCACGGTTCCGGCACTAGTTTCCTCTGATGCTCTTTCGTCAATCATCTGTCAACCCGCTGCGTTCATCTGTGGAGTCTCGAGTCATGGGTTTGACGTTGTCCAAACATGTAACCCGATTGGGCTTCAGGTCTGTAGCAGGTCTGTTCCATTATATGGCGTCTGGGCAGTTCTGAATCAAGCATCCTATCCGCCCATCAGCGAAATTGTCAAGAACCATTAGTTGCCACAGACAAAGTTGTTCGGGACTCTTCTTCATGGAGCGCGATGCCGGCGGCGCCCTCGTGGGGACACATGAAGCTGCCAGTTCGGGCATCAGGGTCGCCCGTCTGGTGCACAACCATCATACGGAACACCGGATGGTCACAAGGGATCGAGAAACAGCGGCGTTGCGTGATGATTGGCTCTTCTTGGCGGCAAGCCTGGTGGTACCGGGTGAGACCAGTCATGCGTTCGTTGACATGGTGACTGCGCTCGATATATATTCTTGCCAGGCGATATTGGCGAGGCTTCAGAACGTCTGGCGAGCATGCATGATGCCACTGAAGGAGGCAGATGCCCTATATCTGCCAGGCCCGGGGTGAGAAGGAGATGAAGAGAGGGAATTGAGGAGTATGCTATATCAGCTGGCCAGACTCATGGGCGATGTAAATGCCGTCCAGAAGAGCAAGGTTGGCCGGCGGGTAGGCAGGAGGGCCTCGGGGAAGGTCACCGGTCCCTGACGGGACCCCAACCTCCGGCGCGTTCCAGAACTGACAGCAACGCTGCTACACATAGAGAGTGAAGGTACTGTGTTACTCATGCCCGATGACAGAACTATTGCGCTGAAACCTATCAAATGGTACAAGAGTCTCGCTACGAGAAAGGGACGGCTTGAAGCTGGAGCATTTCTCATTGAAGGGGACATGGCTATCAAACAAATGATCAGTAATAATCCAGATGAAATAATCGAACTTGTCTCCACAGAAACACTAACCCACCCGTTCCACAAATACCCTAATCGCCTTGTCACTGACATACAGTTACGCTCAATCTGCTCATCGAAGACTCCTCAGGGGATCATTGCTGTCGTCCGTCTACCTCTGGATACGTACTCTGCCCGGCTGCCAGATGGCATCGGTAGTAAAATCCTACTACTCGAAGATGTTCAGGACCCGGGAAATGTGGGCACTCTCATCCGTACTGCCGCAGCCTTTGATTTCTCTGGGGTTATCCTGACAGAAAAGTGCGCCGATCCCCTGTCTCCAAAATGTGTTCGGTCGACTGCCGGTACAGTGTTATCTTTATGGATCAGAAGAACCTCCCGTTACCTGGAGCTTGTAGAAGAACTGCAACATAGGGGGTACTTCCTCGTAGCCGCAGACCTGGGTGGCGTGGCAGACCCTTCGCATCTTCAATGCCATAGCAAGCTCCTGCTTGCGCTGGGCAACGAGGCATCTGGCCTTTCAGACTCAGTACTGAACGCTTCCAATCATAGATTAAGAATACCCACAATCCGGAGGAAAACGGAATCGCTGAATGTAGCGGCTTGCGGCGCAATCTGCATGTATCTCAGCCATCATAAGCATTGAACCCATCATCGAGCGGCCAGTCTTCGTTGTTTCAACCAACCACGTATTACTTCTTGATGAAAACTTAGGACAGTTATCAGATTACACAGCAGGTCACACTCTAGCTTTTTGTTCATTGCTAAAGCATTCCAAGCTAGCCCATACAAAGTCAGGCGCGTTTTAGGTCATATTTAGATTTGAGGTTCTTTCTGATTGATTTCAGAAGATATTCTAATCCGTTTAGTTTGATTTCGTACAGAGCGGACAACTGTATGCCAATTTCCCCTGGAGGGAAACCTTTCTGGTGAAACCATACCAGGTAAGGTTCAGGCAGGTCACAAAGGATACGATCTTTGTATTTCCCGAAAGGCATTCGTACAGACACCAAGTCAACCAATAATTTAGGGTTAGCATGTATAGTGCCCTTATTCTCATCCATTCTCACTTGAATCCTGTGTCCTACATCAATAACCGCCAACAGCCTTGATCAACAGTTCACAGTCAACCAGAGTCAACGATATCAGTTTACATCCACCCCTGACCTCTCCCCAATGGTGGTACCACTTACAAAGTCAGCCTTCCTGGGCCGATTCTTAGTTGTCAGGTCAGCCGTATGATAGCGCAGATGCTATTTCTGCTTTGCGGCTTTCTCCTTTTTGGCTTCCTTCTGCCGCTGTCCTTTGGCCTTGTCCTTCTTGCCCTTCTTATCTCCCATGGGTTGGGCTCCTTTCTAGCGTAGTCCGCTATCTCCATGAGTAGGTGGGATCGGTGTTCGGTCTGGTTAATCTAGCTCGATCCAGTTTCGTCCGGATACTCCTTTTCTTATACTACCACTCCCTCCGGTCTGTATACTACCACTCCCTCTGGACATGCTTTGCTGTCAAGGACGGCGGGTTCGGGCCCGGTTAACAGGGGGCTTCACGAGATGCTGTCGTAGCTGCTGCAGCGTTGAGGTCAACACACGGCTCGGCGGCCGTAGTGCAGGGCGAAGATATCCAGATATTCGTCCGAGTAGCAGTTGAAATCTCCCAGGCAATCAAAGCCGGTACGCAGACCCCGGCGAAAGAGTTCATGCCACTGGCTCCGCATCATGTGGTACTCCGTCCGGATACCTCTCGGCTTGGTGAGAAGAGACACCGCCTCTGTCATCATGAACATATCTACGCAACTGAGCGCCACCTCTTCAGGGGCTTCCTGGGAGAGAATGAACTCGATCCCCCGGCCGTACATCTGATAGACCGAGAACGCCAGATCGGGGGAGAACAACTCCGGCGTGTCATGGTTCCCCTCAGGTTCGAAGATTATGAAGTGGTCCACCCATTTGCTCAGGCTGCGGAGGTGGGCCAATTTGGACTCGAAAGGCAGATGGTGGTAGGCCAGCACACTGATAGCTACATCGTAGCGCGATTGGACCTGATTAGAAACAACTTCCAGTCTGTTGTTGAACGCCCGGATCGACGCTCCGGGGAAAGCCATGCCAACATTGCGCTGCGCCAACCGCAACATCTCCGCCGAAGGATCAATGAGGAGGACCTCTCCGAGATCGCTCACCTTGCCGGTATCCCTGAGATGCTCGATCAGGGCGACCACCATCTCACCGTTGCCGCATCCTATGTCCATTACCTTGAATGGTTGCGGGAATAAGGGGAGAGAGCGACTGGAGCATTTGACGAAGTTCTCTCTGGCGTCCCTGATCTGTGGTACCTGGGCGAAGTGGGCGAAAGGACGCGGGTCCGAGAAAGTGATCCCCGGCACCACGAGGCCGCCGTGTCGCTCCAAGAAATTCAGCATCTGGGCATTGGCCGGAACCGTCTCATGCGCCGCTCCGGCGGCAAACCAGTCCCTGGCCTCCTCCGGCCTTCCTTTTGCGGCCAGGAGAGTGCCCATGTAGTACCGAAAGGCGGGTTGAAGCTCAGGGCATATCTCCGGGCCGACGCCGGCGGGGCGGCCCCCCACTATAACGTCTTCGCTCAGGCCTTGCCATTGCTCTCTTTCTCCCTGGCTCAACAACAACATGCTCATCTCCTGCCGGATTGTCGACGTCCCCCCTGAGGCAAAAGCCATTCCGGTCGAAGTGGCTCTGCCATAGTGCGGCACCGTGGCCATGTAAACGGCACTGCGGGGGATGGCTTCCGCTCCCGCCGGATGCAGTACCTATCTTTCCGGGTCACCAGACTCTACCTCAGTGCCCTCCGGTGGCTACTTGACCCTGGTTAAGCGGTCGTCCCATGCGCGCGGCAAGTTCCGTCTGGGTAATGCCCCGGGCCTCACCTCAGCAAGATACTCGCCAGGAGGGATAGCAACATCGGGATAAGTATCCATCCTAGTCACCATGGTAATCCTCCACATCCAAGATACGAACCCATCATGGTGAAGACGGGGGTGGAAATCGTTCTGGAAACAACAGCCGTTTAGCGAGGAGTTCACAGTTTCTTTATCGCTGTCTGTGCGGCACGGAAACCACACATACCATGTACACCAGGACTGGGGGGTGTCGAACTGGAACAGAGGAAGGCATTCTTAAGTGGTGTCTCATAAGATACCTGTGGTAGAATCAAACGCTTCAAGCTTTGCGCACCTCCCAAAAAGTCTCCTCCTACACAGTTGGGGTTATGCCTTTCTAGGTCTGCAGTGAACATGGTATGCCGACCGATTATCCTGTCCCTAAATCCCGGAGCAAAGCGCTCTATCTGGGTTTCAATGCGTTCCGTCATGTCAACGCTGGATCCGTTGGGTACGTGGCAATAAGCATAAACGATATGTCCATCACCATTAACCCGTGTTCTATCGAACATGCTCGGCTGAGCTAAAATGACAAATGGTTTCTCTGGATGCTTGTGCTGACTTACCTCTCGTTCAGCGGCGGCTATTTCTTCGAGATAACCACCTATATGCACGGTGTTTGCTCTATGACATTCCCCGGCTTTCCAGGGAACAGGACCGTCCAAAATCCAATCGCACTTGAACGCGCCCCATCCGTATTCATACTTACTCAGTCTGTCCGTGTATGAGGACCGCAGTCTGTTTTCGGCCATCTCAAGGAACTGGCGGGGTGTTACATCGAGCAAGGCCACGTCATGCGGCGGCAACTGCTCCAGCGATTTGACTTCATAGCCGGTAATGATTTCACCGCCCAATTTGATTAGATAACCTGCCAGGGCATTTACAGTTCTTTGCGAGCCGCCCTCGGGGAAGGGCCATCCGTCAGCATGAGCGGTTATGCTCATCAATAAGCCTGAAGCAAAACTGCCTCTCTGCTCAAGTGCCATTCCCGAGTGAGCCCCCATGCCGGCAATCAATGCCCTGGCCCTCTTCCCCTTGAAAAGGCTTCTGGCAAGCTCGGTAGTGGGAGTCAATGCTCTTCTGCCAAAATTCAGCATCAAGAATGGGTGGCGCCAGGGAATGGCAGGGAATCGCATGATTTCATCCATAAGCTCCTGTGATTTATTAACCAGCGGGGACATTAGTTTTGCATATGTAGCCTCATCGGCACTGTCGAGGGTGTCAACAGTCTCAGGCATAGATTGGGAAACCACCGCCGCAGTACCGTCGTCAAAAGGGTTGGCAAGGGCAAAGGGAGGTGTTACCCACTTTAGCCCGAACTCTTGCAGAGGTAGTTTCCGGAAGAAGGGTGAAAGTTTTACCTGCAGATGAACCGTCGAGCACACGTCATGGATATAGCCCTCCTGTATCAACTCTAGAGACCGGCAGCCCCCACCAATTATCTCGTGCTTCTCATAAACGGTTACCCCCAGGCCGGCTTGTGCCAAGGCGATAGCTGCTGCCAGACCGTTGGGTCCCGAGCCGACCACGATAGCCTTCTTTTTATCACTGACCAACTCAACGGCTCCTTCTAAACAAAGTAAGTATATTCAGTGGCAACGACCTTATCTGTGAGTTGTACCATATGTTGCCCGCTTTGCTCCATTGCAAATCACTGGCGGGACAGTGCTTCTTCATCTCCACATTCGCTTCCACACCCAGATATTTGGCCAATGACGATAATACATGTTTCCAGATGGTCTCCTGGAACTTTGAGCCAGCTATTAAAAAGGCCGCCTCGAAAAAGGGATCGGATGAACGGACCAGCCCCTGTATCTGAACATGAATCGACTCCTCTTGTTCATCGACGCTAAATGTAATCCAGCCGGCTTCCGGGTGACCCTGTGGAGTAATCAAGGTGAAGCTGTTATCGTCCATATACAATACCATGACGCCGGTACTCACGATGCCGCCCGGGGTTTTGGAATCAATAAGAATCAACTCCCCGGGAGCAAGTCCCTTCCTAGTCGGATAAAAGGTATTTGTCGATGGCTGAAATTCCAGGAAATGTTCCAGTATGGATCGAACGACTTCTTCCTTCTTTATCCCGGTCTTCTTTACGTTTATCCAGTACGTCTTTTCCCACATCGGACCGAAGCCCTGGAGCTGACCGATACACCGGCGCCCGTTCATATTCTTACCGAAGGCTCCTTCAGGCTTCTCCGTGACATGCAGCCTGCAGATATTCGGTGCCCAGCCGGCATCGGATTGCTCACCGGCCTCGATATCCATATTCTCAAGCTTGGCAAGCTCGCCCTCGAGTAGCGACACTTTTGTATTTACATCATGAAGTACCGTAATACCTCGATCCAGCCCGGTCAAGGCAAATATCTCCGCGTAACGCTTACCAAGGCCGTACGCAAAGAGCTTTACTCTATTCTGCTTAACCATAGAAATGAGCTTAACAAGAGAACTGGCACCAGCGCTGTTCATGTGGTCTATAGGACGAAAATCCAAAATGATCTTGTTCTTCCCGCTTTGCAAGGTCTCCTTCACATGCACAAACAGAGTGTCTTCGCTTTTGGCATCGAGAAAATGATCAAGAGTAATGACGATTGCGGATTGATTTAGAGAACATGACTGCATTTCCTTGCTCCTCGCTTACCTTCCGCTATTATAACAATTTTTATCGGGGGGCCGAGTTCGATATCTCTTTGAATCTAGAAGCGCTAGCGGCTTTTACAAGCTTCATCCAGGAAGTCCATGAGCACCCCAGCGAACATTTGCGGCCTCTCAACAAATAGCGTATGGCCGGAATCCTCGAAGACTTCCAGACGGCATCCAGGGATAGCGGCTGCTGTTTCTCCAACCAAATGAGCAGGGATAATATCTCTGCCGGCCCCGATAATCATGGTCGGCATACTCAATTGCGACAGCAAATCCTGCAGGCCCGGCGCGACTATCCAAGGCAAGCAACCCGGGATGGCGTGCGGGTCCATCTTCATGGATTCTGCAACAAACTCCTCGATGCGCTCCGCAGGGGGAGGGGAGGCGAACATCTTCGGAAGAAAGGCCCTGGCTATGTCCAAGGACCACGCTACCTTTTCATCCTTCGAATCTGAACCCACCAGGCCAGTTGCCTGCAGTTGGGACAAAATAGCTCTGGTCAACTTCACACCTCTTGCAGGCGGTGGTGCTACCAGTACAAGCGCCTTGACAGCACTGGCATGGTTTGCGGCCAATTTGAGTCCTATCAAGCCGGACATTGAATGCCCGACAAAGATGAATCCGTCTCCGGCAAGCTCACAGCCAAACGAATACATGTCTTCCGCGAAGTCGGCCAATCCATACCTGTTCGCCCTGCTGGACATTCCAAACCCGCGCAGGTCTACGGCACAAGCCCGGTACCTGTTGCCGGGAATCATCGGCAGCACTTCCCGCCAGGCCATGCTTGACATGGCGAAGCCATGAGCGAATACGATTGTCTGCGGACCGCTGCCGCTCTCAATATACTCGAGCCTGACCCCATTGACCGCTAAAGATGGCATTCACTACCTCCTGTTTTAGCACCCGCAATAAATAATAACTGTTCCGGCCACCCACTGTCACCCGACAGCTTCATGAGCGATGATCCTGCTGGCAATGTAACTCTTATCCTCACACGCCGGGTGTTGACAGTCAATCGAAGCTATGTGCCATAATCTGCGGGCACGGTGCTGAAACTTGGCCAGGCAGGCCCTGGGATAACCCGCGCCTGCTGCAGCACGCCGGTAGTTTCGTTCATTCGTACCCGTGGCGCGACGGGTTTGAGTAATGTACTCAAGAGGAGGTCTGTCATGACCGCTGACAAGTCCGTGGACAGGAAGCTCGATCGCCTGCGTCTCTGGAACATCCTGGTCGGGCTGGTCCTCGCAGTGCAAGCGGTCCTGATCGCTGTGCTCACCAATGACTTCTCCCTCCCAGTCACAGCCACGTTCATGGTAGGTCCGCCGGGGACCGC
>PUNJ01000072.1 GCA_003551705.1 Chloroflexota bacterium
ATCAAGAGCAAGCAAGCACGTCCGGCCGGGGTGCAGAGATAGTAAAGGGTTGCCCCCGGCGTTGGTCCGGGGGGCAACATCTAATTCGACTTAGCTGGCAGGCCTCTTCGGAGGTCTCTTGGCAAAGCCTGTCGACCAGGCACCGTCTATGGTTATGGCCGCTCCGTTAACGTAAGAAGCATCGTCCGAAGCCAGATAAAGCAGCAGCCTGGCAACCTCCTCAGGGGTGCCAAAACGCCTCATCGGCTGGGGTTGTCGGAAGGAAGGTGTGGTACCCGACGGATCGGGTTCTGACATCCTGGTAAGAATGCCTCCGGGGCAGATGCAATTAATCCTGATATTCATGTCGGCATACTCCAGGGCCATCGTCCTGGTCAGCATGACTACGCCTGCCTTCGACGCTCCGTAGATGGACTGTCCTGGCAGGCTGACCATGCCAGCTGTGGAAGCCGTGTTCAATATGACACCGCCACCCTGCTTTACCATGACCGGTATGGCATATCGTGACCCGAGAAATACGCCCTTCAGGTTCGTATCGATGATGTCATCCAAGTCCAACTCATCGATGTCGCCGCCAAATATCCACCGGCCCATGATCCCGGCATTGTTGAAGAGAATATCAAGGCGACCATATGTGTCGACCGTCGTGTCCACCATTTTCCTCACCTCGGCAGACTTGCGCACGTCAATCTCCACGAATATGGCCTCGTTTCCCTTGTCTTTGACCATCGCCAGGGTCTCTTTTGCTTCCTTGGGTGCATAGTCGGCGATGACAATCTTGGCTCCCTCATCAGAGAACAGAAGTGCTGTTGCCCGGCCGATCCCGGTTGCGGAACCCGTGACCAGGGCTACCTTCCCATCGAGTTTACCCATATTAGCGCCCTCCTTCGTACTTGCTGCTCGCCACAGCCTGTATTAACCGCACAGACCACTACTATTCAAGGGGACGATTCATGCCGGCAGTCCCGACCTTGCTCCCGGCAGCCACCGGGACCGTCTCAATAACAACCATCCGGTTGATGCCAGCCATATCCCGTACCACTTTCACGTTCCAGTCCGAAAGCCGGTTCCGGACCAGCCCCACCACAGCCTCGCCATGTTCATGGCCGATCTCCAAAAGAAGCATGCCTCCCAGAAGTAGATGTTTCCCAACCTGGGAAATCAGCCGCCCTATGAGAGCAAGCCCGTCCACGCCCCCGTTCAGGGCCATCTCCGGCTCAAAGACCCGGACCTCGGGCATCAGTCCAGATAACTCATCTTGTTTAACGTAAGGTAGATTGGCCACCACGAGGTCAACCGCCTGGGGAAGAGGTCCTAACAAGTCCCCCTGTACAAGCATTACCCGGTCTTGTAATCCGTACCTGGCAACGTTCAGCCGTGCAACCTCGAGAGCCATGGGTGAGATGTCTATCCCATAGACAAACGCATCAGGGCATAGCCGGGCCAGAGCAACTGCCATGGCCCCACTACCGGTACCTATGTCGGCGACGAGCGCCTTGCCCGGCGTTCGGTGAGAAAGAAACCCCAAGGCCATCTCGACCAGCATTTCGGTCTCGGGTCGCGGGATCAGAACACGCCGGTCAACTCGCAGGTCAATGCCGTAGAACTGCACTTCTCCTGTGATGTAGGCTGCAGGCTCATGGCAAAGACGGCGTTCCACCAGATGCCAGTACGCAGATCTTTCAGGGCCGGACAGCGGTCTCTCCAGGTCGGTGTACAGTTCCACTCTGTTGATGCCGAGGGAGTGCATCAGAAGCAGTTCAGCCTCAAAGCGGGCATCAGGAATATACCTGCCAGCTATGCTGGACTGTGCCGCTCTGAGTATGTCTCTGATCTTCAACTGGCCACTTCCTCCAATTGGCGAGCCTTCTCCTGGCTGGCCAGGGAGTCCAGGAGATCATCCAAGTCGCCTTCCAATACGGCTTGAAGGTTATGTAATGTCATGCCCACGCGGTGATCGGTAACGCGGTTCTGCGGGTAATTGTAGGTCCGTATCTTCTCTGCTCTCTCCCCGCCGCCAACCTGGGAGCGCCGCTCCCTGGTTATCTCGTCCTGCTGCTTGCGTTGTTCAACATCGTAAAGGCGGGCTCGAAGCACTGCCAGTGCCTTTGTCCGGTTCCTCAACTGCGACCGGTCGTCCTGGCAGACCACGACCATCCCAGTGGGAATGTGGGTCATGCGTACAGCCGTTGCAACCTTGTTCACGTTCTGGCCGCCGGGCCCGCCACTGTGAAAGATATCAACCTTCAGCTCCTCGGACCTCACCTCAATCTCGACTTCCTGGGTCTCCGGCAATACCGCTACCGTAGCCGTAGAGGTGTGTACACGACCGCCCGCCTCGGTAACGGGAACCCGCTGTACGCGGTGTACACCCCGTTCATACTTGAGCCGTCCAAAAACATTCTTGCCCGTTACCTCAAAGATGATCTCCTTGAATCCGCCTCGCTCGCTCGGACTGGCATCGATCATCTCCGTCTTCCACCCCCTCAGCTGGGAGTAGCGCACGTACATGCGATAGAGGTCACCAGCAAAAAGTGCCGCTTCCTCACCTCCCGTACCGGCCCGTATCTCCACAATGGCGCTCTTGCCGGCCGCCGGGTCCTCGGGAATCAGGGCCAGGCGCAATTCATGCTGCAAGATTTCCAATCGGTGCTTCAGAATTTCCGCTTCCTGCTGGGCCATCTCATGCATTTCGGGGTCCTGCCTGTCTCTGAGAAGCTCCTCCGTCTCCTCCAATTCCTTGGCCGCCTCTTTGTACTCCCGGTATTTGGCTACGACATCCTCTATAGAGGCTCGTTCCTGGCCCAAACTTTGCCAGTCCTCCGTACCCGACGCCGCCATGAGATTTTCCAGCTCAATATAACGCTTTTCAATTGATTCAAGCCTGTCTAGCATACTTCTATGTATCATCTTTTTCCCAGCTAATTATACCAATTTGTGCAGTCCGAACCCACCAACACTGCCTCTACAACGCCACACCCACAAGCTCTGAAAGGTACTTGACACCTTCGCGTTCCATGAACTCGTCGATGCCTTCCGCAATCCGCAGCAAGGATGAGGGATCGACGAATTGCGCAGCACCAACCTGGACAGCACTGGCACCGGCCATGATGAACTCCAGAGCGTCTGCCGCGGTAGCTATCCCACCACACCCGATGATGGGGATATCCACCATCTTAGCTGCCTGGTAGACCATGGCCAACGCTACAGGCCTGATGGCGGGACCTGATAGCCCGCCCATCCCGTTCCCCAAAAAGGGCCGCCTGCTGTTGATATCTATGGCCGTGCCTCGCAGCGTGTTTACAAGACAAAGCACATGCGCCCCCGCCTCTCTCACGGCAACCGCAATCTCAACGATGTCGCTGACGTTGGGAGAAAGCTTGACGATAACGGGTAGTGTTGTGGAAGATACCACCCCTCTCGTCACCTCCGCTGCCATGCGGGGACTGGCGCCGAACGCCACGCCGCCCGCCTTGACATTGGGGCAGCTTATGTTGACCTCGAGCCCGCTCACCCCGTCCACGACACTGAGCCGGGAGGCCAAAACGGCGTAGTCCTCAACCTGGCTGCCGGCTATGTTCACGATAACGGGCACCCGCCAGGTCGCCCATAGCGGGGCTTTCTGGGCAATCACCGCCTCAACCCCGATGTTCTGTAGTCCGATCGAGTTAAGCATGCCGGCCGGGGTCTCTTTCAGTCGCGGTTGTGGATTGCCGGCCCTGGACTCAATAGTGGTGCCCTTTGTTACTACGGCACCGAGTTCCTGGATATCTATCAACGACGAGTATTCTGTGCCATAGCCGAAGGTCCCCGAAGCATTCATGACGGGGTTTTTCAACTTCAGTCCCCTGGTTCCGGAGACCAATTCAGTAGTTAAGTCCATGAGATACTCTAGTATTCTAAGCAGTTGGTATATCTGCTGCAAGTATTCTCATTAGAGACCACCGCCATCCGTTACAGTCCCGCCGCCGATGCAGCCAGGAAGCGGTCTCTATCTCTGCCCCGCGGGCCGGGACGGCCAGTTGTTTCCATATCTATATGTGCCCCGATTCTCATGTTAATCCTGGTCCTCATTGTGCTAAAATCTATTTTGATACTAAGAAATGCAGATACGTTATTCTTTGCGCAACATGCAAAAAGAGGATATTCCTCGGGTACATGCAATCGACAGGGAGGCCTTCCCTACGCAGTGGCCGCCACCGCCCTTCAAGCGAGACCTCGAAAATCGGATAGTCCGTTACCTTGTCGCGGTGGAGGATCGTGCAATCCTGATACAAGACGATAACGGCAGGTATTCCGGGTACGGCAGTGGGCTGAAGAGCTTCGTCAGCCGGTTAAGCCAGTTGTTTGCCAGAGAGCAGCCAGTCACAAGAGATCCTGCTCAGGACAACCATTGCGTGGTAGGGTACGCGGCCTTGTGGCTGATGGTTGACGAAGCACACCTGACATCCATTGCTGTAAAGGCGGACTGCCAGCGCCGCGGCATCGGTGAACTCCTCCTTATCGGCATGATTGACCTCGCCCTCCAAGTAAAGGCAAAAACGCTAACCCTGGAGACAAGAGTGTCCAACCAACCCGCACAAGCTTTGTATGAGAAGTACGGATTCTCCCAGACCGGCGTGCGGCGTTCGTACTACTCTGACAACGGCGAGGATGCCGTGATCATGTCCACGGATGATATAACCTCAGAGAGCTACCAGACCAGACTACGCCAGCTAAGGCAGGCCTATATAGAGCGCTGGAGTCTCGAGCGGGCCCATCGCACCTAATCCTGCACCACCGCTGCACCCACAATCGACTTCTGGATCTCATTGGTCCCTTCGATCAATTCCTGGGCCAGAGCCGCCCTGTGCACCCTCTCTATCTTGTACTCCGTAGTGTATCCGTAGGCTCCATGGATCTTCAGGGCCTCAGAAGCCACCCACTCAGCTGCCTGTCCAGCAAAAAGCTTCGCCATGGCCGATTCCGATCTGACGGCCTTGCCCTGTTCCCTGAGAAACGACATCCGGTAAGTCAGCCACCTCGACGCCTCTATCCTGGAGGCCATCTCTGCAAACTGCCACCGGATACCCTGCATTTTGGATATGGGTCCCCTCGAAGTCGTCCTCTCCCGGGCATAGGAAACCGCCTCGTCAAGGGCCCGTTGCCCGCAGGCTACCGAGAGAATAGCCTGGCGAAGTCGACCGCCTGCCGTGACCTTGAACAGAATGTCAAGGCCGCCATCCTTCTCGCCCAGCAGGTAGCCCTCCGGCACGCTTACGTTGCGGATAAAGGTGTCCACCGTTTCCAGACCGCGCAGGCCCATAAGGCCCCACGGTTTGGAGGAAGTGTAGCCCTCTATGTTCTTTGGCACAATAATGGCGCTGGTCTTCTTCTCGCCGGTCCGGGCGAAAATAATGGCCGGACCGTCAACATTCCCGAAAGTATGAAATCGCTTGGTACCATTCAGTATCCATCTGCCGTTTTCCAGCTTGGCCGTGGTGGTAATCATGTCCTCATAGGAACCGGTAGCTGCTTCAGTGAAGACCCCTCCGGGAAGCGATTTGCCCTCAACGACGTCCGGCAGAAACTCGTCCTTCTGTTCCCGGGTGCCGGCAGCCTCCAGGACCTCGGCGAGTTCGTTTCCGGCAAGAAGCCAGGTACAGGGAGTACACGGATAATGTATCTGTTCAAGGACCAGGACAAGAGTCAGGAAGCCCATCTGAAGCCCACCATAGTCCTCGGGTGCCGTCACCCCAAGCAGCCCCACCCTGGCCATCTTGGCCAGCATATCCTCTGGTATTCTATCTTCCAACTCGATCTGCTCCGCCACGGGCTCGATCTCCCGATCGGCAAAGTCTCTGGCCAGCTTCTGGAACATCTGCTGTTCATCAGTAAGATCAAAGTCCATGTTCTCCCCCTATCCAGTTCCTCCGACGCTAAGCGCCGGTCATCTCCCTTATCTTCTCGATAAGGACAGGAAGCGCTTCCTTGTAGTCAGCGACGATACCATAATCCGCCATTTTAAATATATGGGCTTCAGGGTCGTTGTTGATTGCCACAATCCTCTTGGCCCCTGTGCAACCAGCCATGTGCTGCGGTGCGCCGGAAATGCCCACAGCGACATACAGGTCCGGAGTAATCATCTTGCCCGTCTGGCCGATCTGGGAACTGGCAGGTATCCACCCCTCTTCGTATGGCAGCCGGGTCCCTCCCACGGCGCCTCCAAGAACTTGCGCCAGATCGCAAACCAGACCGAAGTCCTCCTGGCGTACCCCTGCCCCCACAGCCACCACGACCCCCGCGTCCTCGATCCTGGGACCGGCGGCCTCCTCCACAACAACCTCGGACAGCTCTATTCTGGACAGGGTACTGTCTGTGGATACAGCAACCGTACTCATGTTCTTCCCCGTGCAGGCAGCCGTCTCGGGCATGGCCTTAGGTCTGACTGTGGCGATCTGAGGCAAGGTTTTCGATACAAAACCGGCCATGGCGTTGCCACCATAAACAGGGCGTGTTGCCACCAGCCACCGCGCAGCGTCCAGCGCCAGGTCCACACAATCAGTGAAAAGCGACCCTCCCAACCGGGCAGCCAGTCTCGGCCCCATCTCGCGACCCGCCGTTGTATGACCCATCAATATGACTGCCGCAGCAGTCTCTCCGGCAACCGTGCCGGCGATTTCCATATAGACATCCCCATTGTAGGCAGCCAGGTGCGGTCCCTCGGCCACATAAAGAGTATCCACACCAAGCGCAGAAGCCTCCGTATCACAACCCGATACTGCATCGCCAATCAGGAGCAGGCCGAGAGGCTCCCCCAGTTCGTCGGCCAACCTGCGACCAGCACCCAACAACTCCCTGGTTACTGTAGCCAGCCGGGACTGACCCAGTTCACCGACAACCAGTACTCCCCGATGATCATCCATTATATGGCCCCCTCTCTCCTGAGCACTCCTGCCAGATTACCTGCTGCCTCTGCAACATCTTTCCCTGTGATGATTTCGCTTTTTCTGTCTTGAGAGGGCACGAAAAGCTCGGCCAGTTCAGCCCGGGCCGCACCAGATCCGATTCTTCCCGGGTCACAACCCAGGTCCTGAGAACTCCAAACTGTTACCTGCTTGCGGGCGGCCATAACAATGCCCTTTCCCGATGGCAGTCGGGCCTGGCCGATTTCGCTGCTCACCGTGACCAGGGCCGGCATAGCCATGTGCAGGACACGATAACCATCAGCCAATACTTGTTTCACTGTGACTTTGCCATCAACTGCGGCAACCTCCTTGGCCACGGTTACCACCGGTATGCCCAGATATTCGGCCAGCACCGGCCCCACTTGCCCGGCGTCCCAGTCCGCCGCCTGCCGGCCGCAAAGGACCAGACCATAATCGCCCAGCTTTTCGATAGCCTTGGATAGAATGTAGGCAGTGCCAAAGGCGTCCGAGCCTTCGAAAGCGTCGTCATTCACAATGATGCCCTCATCCACACCCATGGACAAAACATGCTTGATGGCATCCTTGGCGCCAGCACCCCCCAAAGTAAGGGCCGTTAACTTGGCATCGGAACGTGACTCCTTGATCCTGAGGGCAGCTTCCACGGCCTGTTCATCGTAAGGACTCACCACCAGGGGAATGCCTTCAGGGCAGACAACCTTCTTGGCTACAGTATCGACCTTGAATTTGGCCGGAGGTATTTCCGGGTCAAGTATCTGCTTTATGCAGACGATGATATTCATGGGCAAGCACCCTCCCTATCCATATTCATAAGACACACCAAAGCCACTCCTGGGATATGACCAGTCAAGGCCTCCTTCGTTGCAGACCACCCGGCAGCTCCCGCATTCGAGGCATCCTTCATAGGCAAAGCTCACGGCCCCTTCTCTCAGCTTGAAACACTCAGCGGGACAAATGATAAGGCAAGCTTTGTGAGAACAATCGCGGCACTTGCCATCCTCCAAGCGTATATGCGCCTGATTGTCGACATCATACTTGTTGAGTGCCAGCCGTTCTTCCATATTCATGATCTATA
>PUNJ01000045.1 GCA_003551705.1 Chloroflexota bacterium
TGGAGTTTGCGGACAGCCAGATAGTGACCACGCTCGAGGGGAAGATGAAGTGCGGCATCGGCAAGTGCGCCCGGTGCAACGTGGGGGACAAGTACATCTGCAAGGATGGCCCCGTCTTCACTCAGGAGCAGATCGGCCACCTGATGGAGCAGTTCTAGGGCAGGTCCGGCGCTCACCATCCAGGCTACATGCAGCGTCACGCTGCAGATGGAACGCGTTCAAGCCACGGTGTGCAGACTCTCAACCGTTTGTGCAAAATGAGTTCCGGCCACCTCAAGCTCGGGGGTTAGCCCAGAATTCTGTCGACCTCTTCCGCATCCACGTCTGAGACCATTGGTATACCGCTTATCCTCGAGGCCTCAGGGGTCAATGCCGCGATATCGTCACGGCTTATGTGCTCCATGGCGAACTTCCGAGCGCCACACATCAACTGGCGTAGACCCTGAGCAAGGCGCTCGTAATAAGTATACAGAGCGATCGCCGAGGTGGGGATTCTGTGATAGTCGCTGCCGTATTCCCTCTTCAAGGTCTCAGCCATCACGAATATGGACTCCCTGGTGCGCCCGAATCTCTCCAGGTAAATCGGCAACTGGCCGTTATCAATGTTCTCACCTATGGTCTTGCCCACCATGACCGCTGCCAGCGGCGCTCGAGCCATGCCGATGGCCTTCACAAAAGGTGCAGCCAGGGCGACCCCCTTGAATATCTGGTCTTCCAATACATATCCGCCTGCCAGCACAACCGGCGGTACGTAATCGCCTCGCAGGGCCAGCCGGGTGCAATACTGGTGTAGAAGCGACCAGAGTTCGATGCCCGGAACGCCCCATTCATTCATCATGCGCCACGGGCTCATCCCCGTACCTCCGCCGGCGGCATCTACGGTAAGGTAATCGATCCCGGCCAGCGAGGAATACTTGACCGCCCGCGCCAGGTCCGCGGGCCGGTATGCGCCGGTTTTCAGGGAGACATATTTGGCACCCGCCCTGCGCAGTGCCTTCACGGTGGCCATGAAATCGTCTTCACCGACCATGCCTACACGGGAGTGTCTCTCAAACTCGATGAAGAGGCCCTGCTTGAAGTCGTCAACCACGGCCGGGTCCAGAGGGTCCGGGAGCACGATATAACCGCGTTGCGCCAGCAACTGGGCCTTTTCCAAGTCCCTGATCTTGACTTCGCCGCCGATGTCCTTGGCTCCCTGTCCCCATTTCATTTCGACCGCCTCGACCCCCAGCTTGTCAATGGCATATTCCAGGACCCCGAAGCGGTTGTCCTCCACATTGGCCTGAACGATGATCTGCCCATAGCCGTCCCGCCGCCAATCACGGAACAGCTTGACGCGCCGGGCCAGGTCAGGGGAGTGGGTCACCCTGCCTTTGTCGAGACGCGACTCCATGTCCATACCGCACACGTTTTCCCCTATGGTAAGACAGGTACCAGTCAATGCAGCCCCTATGGCGAGACCATCCCAGTTGATACCAGCCACGTTTGTGGAACCCAATCCGGGTATTATGAAGGGCAAACGCATCCTGATGCCGCCGTCGCGACCCAGCTTCGTCTCCAGCCTGACGTTCGGGAAAATGGCCTCGTCCGAGTTGGCGTCTATGCCCACCGCGCCGGCAGCGGTCCCCATTATGTTGAAATGGGAGAGGTCGACCGGGTACGCTTTCTGGGAAGCGGTGGTTATAACGCCGTAGGGTTGCGGATAGATCGCCTCATGGCCCCTGTAAGCGCTCTTTCCGATTTCGCACATGCCTATGCACCCATCCACACAGGTCACGCACATGCCGCTGATGGGACACCAGTCACCACCGGTCCTGTTCTTCGTCAGTGTCGAGGCGGTTGCGTTATATCTGGTCAAAGTCATCTGTGTTTCCTCCCAGGATTGCGTTTCTCATTGGTGAAAGACCCTGTGACCACCGGCGCCCACACTCTCTGAACAATGCGTGCACACCAGGCACGTTTCCACCGGTGCCGCGTTGTGACAGCCGCCGCAGAGCCCATTCAGCAGATCGCCCGCAAGGCATGCCCTCTCGCATACAGGGCAGACCCACTGGCAGCCGCCGCAGTTGCGGCACTCGGCAGGAGTGGTCCCAAACGCGCTCGATACGGTACTGGCCATGCCCCTGCCCACAAAGTCTATGCCCCCGCTGCGCATCTGTTCCTTGCAGTAGCGTACGCAGCGCCCGCACAGTATGCACTCCCTCTCCTTGATCTTGAACCGGACCCGGTTGATCCCCAACTGCGAAGCCAGGTCCTGCAGGGTCTTTGAGCTGGGACAGGACGACAGGAGAAGCTCTACGACAACCCGCCGGGCTTCCATGACCTTCCGGGAAGCGGTCAGTATCACCTGGCCCTCGTCCACCGGCAGGGTACAGGATGCCTCCAGGGGAGACCTGTCACCCCTCTTTACCTCCACCAGACAGACACGACATCCGCCGAAGGGACTGAGACCCGGGTAGTGACACAGCGTGGGTATCCTTATACCCATCGTCTCCGCCGCCTCCAGAACTGTGGTCCCTTCCGGTACTACCGTCCTTATTCCGTCTATCCTTACCTGTACCATTTTGCAGTCCCCTCAGGAGATCACCACTGCGTCGAACTTGCACAGGTCCTTGCACAGACCGCACCTGGTACACTGACCCTGGTCTATGACATGGGCCTGCTTCTTTTCGCCTGTAATGGCCACTTGCGGACACTCCCTGGCACAGAGACCGCACCCGTTGCACCGGGCAGTGTCAATACTGCAGCTGATCAGGGCCTTGCAGACCCCGGCCGGACATCTGCCGCCCCTGATATGGGCGTCGTACTCGTCTCTGAAATAGCGCAGGGTGGACAACACCGGATTGGGAGCCGTGCGACCCAGAGCACACAGAGACGCGGACTTGATGGCCTCCCCCAGTTCCTGAAGCAGCTCGATATCCTCCGGCCTGCCCCTCCCCTCCGTGATATCCGTCAAAATATCCAGCATCCTGTCGAGCCCCTCTCTGCAGGGCACGCATTTGCCGCATGACTCCTCGGTGAGAAAATGGGTGAAATAGCGGGCTACGTCGACCATGCAGGTCTCTCCGTCCATGACGATCATGCCGCCGGAGCCCATGATGGACCCTGCTTCGATGAGCCGATCGAAGTCCACCGGCAGGTCGAGCAGGCTCTCCGGCAGACATCCTCCGGAGGGACCGCCAGTCTGCACAGCCTTGAACCCCTTCCCACCGGGTATGCCGCCGCCGATGTCGAAGACAATCTCGCGGAGGGTGATACCCATGGGTACTTCCACGAGGCCGGTATTGTTGATCTTGCCCACCAGCGAGAATATTTTGGTCCCCTTGCTGTTCCGGGTGCCGAGTCTTGCGTACCAGGGACCGCCGAGACCTGTTATCACGGGTACATTGGCCCAGGTCTCGACGTTGTTCAGAACGGTGGGCTTGCCGAAGAGTCCCTGGCGTGCCGGAAAGGGGGGTCTTTGCCGAGGGTTACCCGGTTTACCTTCGATTGAGAAGAGCAGGGCTGTCTCCTCGCCGCAAACGAAGGCGCCGCCGCCGACGCTGATACGAATGCGGAAGTTAAACCGGCTTCCCAGGATATTGTCCCCCAGCAGTCCGTATCTTTCCGCCTGTATCAGGGCAGTGCGCAAGTTTTTCAGGGCCAATGGATATTCGTGGCGAACATAGACATATCCTGTCCCGGCGCCGACGGCATAGGCGCCTATGATCATGCCTTCGATTACGGAGTGCGGGTTGCCTTCAAGCAGGCTCCTGTCCATGTAGGCCCCGGGATCACCTTCATCAGCGTTACAGATGACGTACCTGGCCCCGTCATGGGCTACGGCTGAGGCGCACATCTCCCACTTCAAGCCGGTGGGAAAGCCGGCGCCGCCCCGCCCGCGCAAGCCCGAGACCTTGATCTCCTCGATGACATCAGCCGGCTTCATGGCGAAAAGCGCCTTTGCCAGCGACGAATAACCGCCGATGGCCATGTAGTCCTCTATGCTGGTTGGATCGATTAACCCGTTGTTGCCAAAGATCAGTCGCTGCTGTTTTCTGTAGAATGGAATGTCGTCCTCGCGAAGCGCCGCGGCGTCCATGCCAGGACCAGTATAGAGGAGCCTGTCGATGAACCTGCCTCCAAAGACGGTTTCGGCGACTATTTCGGGCACGTCTCCGGGTTTGACGCGCTGATAGAAGATCCCCTGCGGATGGATGACCATCAGGGGGCCTCGTTCACATAGGCCGTGGCAGCCGGTCACCTTCATGACGACGTCCCTACCTCCCGGATGGCAGGCCAGCTCCTGCCTGAGTGCGGCAGCCACGTCCTCACACTTATAGGCATGACAGCCTGTGCCACCGCAGACGGAGACGGTAATCTGCTCCGGAGGACGTCTGGTCATGATATGGTTCCGCAGTTGCTCCAGGGCAACCGGGGACTTCAAATTAGGCATGGACCTTCTCCATGACAGCGGCCTTGTGCTTGTCGAGGAGCTTCTTGACCTTACCTGAGTTAACCTCTCCCTCGTATTCGCTGTCGATGACGACGATGGGGCCCAGGGCGCACGCCCCTAGGCAATTCACCGTCTCCAGGCGGAACTTCATGTCCGGCGAATTTTCTCCCGGCTCGATTCCCAGGTGACGCTTAATCTCATTGAGCACGTTAGGGGCGCCGCGTACGTGGCAGGCGGTACCCATGCACACGCTGATGGTGTGTTCTCCCCTTGGCTGCAGGCTGAAGGCCTTAAAGAAGGTAGCCACGCCGTATACCTGGACAAGAGGCAGTCCCAGGAATTCGGCCACCATTCTTACGGCGTCTTCGGGCAGGAAGTGGAATTCGTGCTGGACTTCGTGGAGTATGGAGACCAGTCCATCGCAATGGCGGTCGTATCTGTCGATGATGGCGGCGACTTTTTCCAGATCAGTCTTCATAACTCACCTCTTGGCAAATTTGTTGGTTTGGTCATAGGTTACCGGTTACCTATGGTACAGACATCAGGCAGGTCCTGTCAACGTTATGACCCTGGTCCGGTAACCGCTCAGGCTACTGCAGGAAGCAGACGGACAACCTCCTATCGGGATCGACGACTAGACAAGCAGTCGCTCCATTCGCTACGGCCGGAATCGAGATCACACGTAACGCGCCGGCCAGCCTGGTGAACTCGGGTAGCAAGTCCCCAAGACTATTGGGCGAGTGCAAAAAGAAACCGGAATTAAACATGTTGTTCCTTTCCCCAGGATGTACGGGAACGTAGAACATGCCTGACTCGACGATGTCCTGAAAGAAGTGTGTACCGTATGAGACCTCGAGGCGGGCGACTGTCTCCTCACGGGGTATCTCTACCAGGACCGAGATACCGTCTATGTCTGCATAGGTGACGTTGACGCCCAGGCGAATGTTGTTGCTGCCCCACCTTCCCGGCCCAATGGCCATGGTTATCGTCTTGAGGTCCTGCAAGATACTGTTTAGTTTCCCAACTGCTCTGCCTACCGACTTCTTCTCCGTGTCGGGCAGTTCCCCATAGGCTTCCGGGTCAATGAATACAACATGGGTGATACCGGAGATCCCGCCGGCACTGATAGCCGCACCCGCTCGAAAAAGAAGGCGGCCGGGAGGCAGATTGTCGGGCAGGACCGGTTGTCCGGACTGTGGCCTGGGCAGCCGCAAGGAACGACACTGGAGAAGGTTGACCCTGATCTTGCGCTGGTGGTCTATATGCGCTGTGAATTCGGTATCGACTGGCTGGCCCCAGACCCTTTCCAGTATGCGCAGCATGTGCGCCATGGTCCTCAAGAAGGCCGTATCCTTGATCAGCTTGTTGAAAGTCACCACCATTCCCTCAGGAACGGACGGCGAAAGGACCAGGGGTTCGTGAACATGGTCGTCAACCATGAGGGATATGATCAGATCCAGATTGGGATAGGCACTCTCCCGGACTACGCTATGCACTGGAGCGGTAATCATGCTGTTGCCCTTCAAGTCCAAGAGGTCCATCTCGCGCTGTGAGTACTTGGCCACCCGTCTCCCGAATTCCGGCCTGATCTCGGGATGGCTGACGGCGATCATCCTGGGATAGTCGCTGCCCACCCGGTCGACCGCCCTCGTGCCCAATCCGAAAACAAGACGTATGAGACCCTGACGGGGGTTGATTCGGTCCGACCAGGCATAAAGGTTTCGCGAGAAAGCTACCCCGGCCAGGGTAGGAAAGAAGAAGTCGCGGTACGGCATACCCGATACACGCTGCACCAGGATGGCCATTTGCTCATCGCCTTCGCCAAGACCGCGCTTCCTCCGGTAGGACAGGGCATCGGGATTCAAAGCGCTGGCATATACCAGTTTGACCGCCCGCATGAAGGCCTCCAGACGGTTCTCGGGACTGCCCTGATTGGCGCAGAACTCACTCCGGTATTTGCCCGCAAAGGCATCGGTATAGCCATCCTCCAGCAGGCTGCTGGAGCGAACGATAATGGGAGCCTGCCCGTAGTAGCCCAGCATGTCCCGGAACTGCTCAACCGTCTCTCTCTGAAAAGATCCGGCCAGGAACCTTTCCTCTACAGTGGCGAACTCCTCCTTGGACAGCGTAGTTCGCCTAGACAGGTCCAGTCTCAACTGGTAGAGCCCATTCTCCACCAGAAAGGTGAAAAACACATCAGACCCAATATAGAAGGAATCATGCTCCTCCAGAACCTGGGAGAAGTCGAATTCCCCTGATTCTCGCTCCAGAACAGCCCTGGCCAGCAACATACCTGCAGATTTTCCCCCGATACGCCCTGAACCGATAAGACGGTTCCGTATCTCGAGCAGATCGCTCACTCCCAGATACCAGTCAGCCAGATCGTTCAAATGCGCGTGATTGCCGATTATCATGGAGGCGAGTTCGCGCTTCAGCGCTTTCATTTCCTCCCGGCGCTCCAGCGTGTCCTCGCCATGGTAGAGCATCAATTTTTGGTACACGCTGTCCCACGGAGCAACGACCCCCGGCAACGCACCTATCGGCTGTTTGCGAGCGTTGGCCAGTACGGCCGCAGCATCACCGCTGACAACGATGGGCGTCCATTTGGTACCGGAAATCCGATGCGGCAGGAACATGTTGGGACTGTACCGGCCCCAAAGCTTCTGAGGATGAGCATATACGTCAGCACCAACATGGAACAGGTCTACCAGTACCTGCGTAGTATCCCTTATCCTGGATACGGTGCGCTGGGCATGTTGTCCCCGGCTGAGAGCGAAGTAGGCTATGGCACCGACCGCCAGCACCCTGGGACAGGTCAACTGGAAGAAATTAGCCAGGGACTCATCGGTCCTCCATTCAGCAACAAGCGCCGATATGTTGTCGAAAACATACCAGGCACGGCTCCCTCGTTCATCGATGATGCCATGTATCTGGCTGCTGAACGCGTCAAATCCTGGAGCGGGGTCGACCTGAAGGCACGTTACACCCGGGCCAGACTCCAGGATACAGGAATGGGGCGCAAACCTGAGGTAGATACATTCCACGCCTTCCCGAGCTGCCTGGGCAGCGAAGGCGCGTGCAAAAAACATATAGTCGTCCAGCCTGTCCACCTGCCAGACAACGTTATCGCCCATATGCAGGCCCTGGATGAGTTCATCCAGTCCCGCCAGGCCCGTGCTGATAGTCGAACCATCCTCAAGCATTGGGCACTCCAGCGGCTATCGGTAACCACTTGCCGTATTGTGAGGATAGCACGGACAGAACCTGTAGTCAATACCTCATCGCGCATCGTCGAGGCATGCCATCATTACAAACCCGAATTGCTCTCCCGGTGCAAAACTAATTGAATCCCCGGCCCGATGGACCTATACTGAGTTTAAATAATGAATTGTCAGATAAACCATGCCCTCCTCAACCGTCCTTAGCCCGGTGCCGGCCATAGATTTCGCAAGGAAAGAGCCACAAGGCCCTGAGCCAGAAGGGACCCCAATTGGAGCCTGCCTATGAACCATTCAAGTGACA
>PUNJ01000029.1 GCA_003551705.1 Chloroflexota bacterium
CCTGCTCCGGTAGCATTTCTATATGAGTTGACACGCGCCCCCCCTTCCTTAACGCCACCCCCGCGGAGGCCGAAGGTCCGCCTCCGGAGGATCGAATATCCGCCTCTCGAGGACCGGGGTCCAGTGAGCACCGCCTTCGATGGCCAGCCTCATTCTGGATACCGGCCTCCGCCGGTATGGCGATGATAAGCGCGCTTTTGTCGGGAAGGCAATCACGAATGCACGCCGGATGGGACAGCGGGGCGGGGAGGGGCCTCAGCACTCAGCACTCAGCACTCAGCACTAAAGAAAATACCCCTGGGGCGACTCGAACGCCCGCACCCGGCTCCGGAGGCCGGTGCTCTATCCTCTGAGCTACAGGGGCTCGCAACTGATGATAATGATACCCCGTAACGTGCCTCAAGACAAGCAATAACGGCTGCCGGGCGACATTGGAATGAGTGAGCCGCCCTGTTCCGGCAGCATTTGCGGTTGGACCGGCCCCACCCCACCCCTCCGGGCGGGCACGGGGGCCCGCCCCTACCTGTAGGGTGCGCCCGCACTCAGCACTCTCGAAGAGTCGTCGAAGATCCGCCTGTGGCGGACCCGCAGGAGACAGTACTCAGTACTCAGTACTCAGTACTCAGTACTCAGTACTCAACGACGGGTGGAGCGGCGGGGCCGATTTGCATGAATCACCTATGCTGGTATAATAGCCCGGAGGTGACAGGGAAACATCGTGAAGCTGTGCGTCAATGAAGTTCTATAGATTACTGGTGCCGGTGAGTGGAGACGGAGCCGACAAGGAGGTCATCGAATTGGCCTGCAAGATGGCCAAGGAAGTCAAGGGCAAAGTCTTCGTCGTCTACGTCATCCAGGTGAAAAGGTCGCTTCCTCTGGACGCAGAACTAGTGTCAGAGACTCAGAAAGCGGAAGAGGTCCTCAGCAGAGCAGAGGAATACGCCGAAGAACAGGACTACGAAGTCGAGACCGATCTCTTGCAGACAAGGGAAATAGGCCCGGCCATTATCGACGAAGCCATGGAAAGAAGCGCCGACCTCATATTGTTGGGAATGGGGTATCGCAAGAGATTCGGCCAGTTCGAACTCGGTGAGACCGTGCCCTACGTTCTCAAGTATGCACCCTGCCGGGTCCTGCTGTTGCGCCTGCCTCTATTATAACAATGGCCAAGAAGAACAAAGTGGTAATCATGGGTTGCGGACGCGTCGGCGCACATCTCGCCGGCCTGCTGGACAGTCAGGGTCACCAGGTGACCGTGCTCGATGTCAATTCCACCAGCTTTCGCCGGCTGCCTCCCACTTTCAGCGGCAATGCCCTGCTGGGCGACGGAACGGATGAAGACTCGCTTCGCAAAGCAGGCATCGAGGTTGCCGACGCCTTCATCGCTGTCACGGAAGGCGACAACCGGAACGTAATGGGAGCGCAAGTCGCTAAGCACACATTCAAAGTTCCCAGGGTAATCTGCCGTATCTATGATCCCCTCAGACAGGAACTCTACCGGAACCTCGGGCTGGAAGCCCTGAGTCCGACCACCACCTTTGCAGAGCTGTTGCGGGATACGCTTCTGGGCAAGGAAAAATAGCATGTATATCATCATCGTCGGAGGCGGCCGTCTCGGCTACTACCTTTCGAAGGGGTTGCTGAGTGAAGGCCACGAAGTGCTTGTGATTGAGAAGGACTCCCTGAAGGTGGAGAGAATGGAGGAGGAACTCGGCAGTATCTGCATGGAGGGCGATGGCTGTGAAGCTTCAACACTGGATGAAGCAGGCACTGAGCGGGCCAGCCTGTTTGTGGCGGTCACCAATGAAGACGAAGACAACCTGGTCGCCTGCCAGGTGGCCAGACACATGTTCAATGTTCCCAGGGTTATAGCCCGGATCAGCAACCCCAAAAACGAGACCCTTTTCAGGGCCCTTGGCATCGACGTAACCGTCAGCGCCACCAACCTGATCCTGGAGCATATCGGCCAGGAAGTCCCCACCAGGCCTCTCGTGCATCTTGTCGAACTGAAGGAAAACAAACAGGAGATAGTCGAAGTCAGGATCGGATCGTCCTCTCCGTCGATCGGCAGGCAGATCAAGGACCTCTCCCTGCCCACCGGGACCATCCTTTCTCTGGTTATACGAGGACAGGCTATCAAGGCACTAACCGCCGACAGTTACATAGAGGCAGGGGACCGCATCGTGGCTGTCACCAACGCGGATGCAGAACAGATCCTTCTCGCTGAGCTCGCCGGCTGAGAATATGGCAAGAAAGATCGCTTATCTGGGACCAGCGGGCACCTTCACCGAGGAGGCGGCACTCAAGTACGAATCCAAGGCACAGCTCCTGCCATTTACCAGCATTCCGGCCGTGGCCGCTGCCGTGGATACCGGCCTGGCGGAGGAAGGCGTCGTTGCCATAGAGAACAGCCTGGAAGGCTCAGTCACCGATACACTGGACCTGCTCATACATGAGACCCGATTGATGATCAAACGTGAGCTGATCCTCAAGATCGAGCACCACTTCCTCGTCAAACCAGGCACTGAACCTCCGGATATCAAGGTCATCTATTCTCATCCCCAGGCGCTTGCCCAGTGCCGGAGATTCCTGGAACGCTGCTTCCCCCAGGCCGAACTTGTAGCAGCCCTGAGTACCACTGCAGCCGTATCACAGATGATGTCTTCCTCCTTTCCGGCCGCGGCCATCGGCACGAAGAGGGCGGCCGAGCTATACGAGGCGCATACACTCGCCAGCAACATACAGGACCGGTCTCCCAACGTCACCCGCTTCGTGGTCCTCGCCCCTCATGACGACCCGCCGACGGGCAATGACAAGACTTCGCTTTGCTTTACTTTCGACGACGACCGGCCCGGCTTGCTCTTCAACATTATGAAACTGTTTGCGGAAACAAATATAAACCTGGCCAAGGTAGAGTCCCGGCCCTCCAAGGAGAGCCTGGGCCGGTATTTCTTCCTGATTGATTTTGAGGGCCATCGCAAGGACCCTTCCATTGAGAAGGTCCTGGATACGGTCAAACAGCAAGTATCCCTCCTGAAGGTATTTGGTTCCTACCCCAAATCGCCCGGCTGACGCATAACTAACACAACGGGGTGGCGTTGATGAAAGAAAAAGTGGCCTGCCATAACAACCAGATGGAGTTCGATACTTCATGGGATGACGACCATGTTGTCCCGGATATCATGTTCCCTGACCTCATCTTCCTGTTTCAGCGCATGAAACAGGCCACCGCGCAGCAGGTCCAAGCCAAAGACGGTGAAAGGATCCTGGATGTGGGCTGTGGCAGGGCAATTGACGTGGCAGAGGTTGCCACCGGCAACTGGCAATGCCATGGCCTGGAACCCTCAGGCAAGATGCTGCAACATGCCAGATCATACCTCGCTGAGAATGGCAGAAACGTGGTCCTCATCAGGGGTATCGGTGAACAGCTGCCTTTCAAGGACGGCACTTTTGACAAGGTCATGTGTAAAGGCGCCCTGGACCATTTTCCAAACCCGGAAAAGGCCATCCAGGAAATGGCCAGAGTGCTCAAGCCCGGCGGCAAAGCCATCATATCCATTGCCAATTTCGAGAGCCTCAGCTTCCGCCTTGGGCGCCGTCTCTACAGGATCATCAGCATCTTCCACAAGAAGAGCAGGGATGAGAGACGAGTCTGGCATGTGCCCGAAGACCATGCCTACAAGTTCGACTACGCCACGCTTAACCGCATGGTGAAGCCCCATTTGGACGTGGAGAAGGCCCTGGGCATATCACTGTTCTTCGCCTTTCCATGGTGGGGTCTCGTCCTGCACAGAATGCCCGGGCGCATGTCTTCGGCCATATTGCACGGCCTGGACGGAATGGCCCGCCTCATGCCTTCCCTGAGCGACACACTGGTCTTCAAGTGCACGCCGAAAAACCACAGATGAGCCAGGTTATCAGCTCTGACTACTTCTTGATGAGCATAAGCGACAGAATACCGTGACCGGCCTCCAGCTCCTCCACGGCAGCGATTTCACCCTCATAGGCGGACAGGATGTTTTCAGCAGCCACCGTCACCTCGGGCCAGCCTTCAAACTTGTAATCGTGGACACCTATCGCACCCCCGGAAACCAGATGCCCCCAAAGCAGGCGGAAGTCGCTCTCCACAAAGGACGCCTGATGGCAACCATCGATGAAACCAAAAGAAAACCGCTGCGAAACGGGGAACGTAACACGCCGGGAATCGGCTATGATGGTCACAACATTATCGAAGGTGCGGGTGTTTTCCTTGTAGGCTTCGAGCATCGACCGGCCCTGCAAGAAAGCCTCATAGACATCGCCCGCCTTGACACCACCCTTGCCCACAGTATCGTCCAGCCCAGGCTGAAAGAGATCGATGGCAAAGACCTTCTTGCCATACTTGCCGGCATACTGGGCCAGCTTTGCCGTACCTCCGCCCATGTAGGCACCAACTTCGACAAAATCGCCCTCTAGCTTATGTAAACCTTTTCGTTCCATGAAGGCTATTATGTTTTCATAGCCTACGAACTCTTCAACCGCCATTCCGGTCATCTCTCCAGGCTATGGCTGAGGCGGCCAGCACCACCCCCGCCGAGGTCCAGGTGCTCTTTTCCTCGGGCCATATAAGCTCCTCGGGCAGCTTTATCCCGGTCTTGAAACCACCCGCAGGGTCCTGGAAGGGCAGTATCCAATCGAAGACCATCTTGGCCTTGTCCAGTTCACCAATGAGACAAAGCGCCATGATCAACTCCGTTGTCTCCGCCATAGTCACCCACGGCGCCGTACTCACGCACTTGCATCCCCACCCTTCCACAACAAACTCGTCCCAACCGCCGAATATCCGGTCCCTGGCTGCCTGTCCCTCGAGTACACCGGTCAGAACAGGGTAGAACCATGTTGTGGCAAAACGCTGTTCGTCTTCACCATGACGATCGAACAACTCCGGCCGGTACCTGACGGCCCGGCTCAACTTTTCCCCCGCAATGGACCATTCGGGCTTCTCCCTGCCCAGGACTTCAGCAATCTTTATCCCGCTTTGCAGGCTCTGCCATATGCAACTCGATCCGGAAATTAGAGCGCCGGGCCAGGGCCTGCCATTCTTATCAAACGACCAGAGTATTTCGCCTGTCGGCTGTTGCAGCCTCAATGTGAAATCCAGGCCTCTCTCGGCTACCGGCCACATTTCCTGCAGGAAGCCTTCGTCTTTGGTAAACAAGTAGTGGTACCACACCCCGGTGGCCGTATATGATATGAAGTTGGCATCTTTGGTCAAATCAGGTACGTAGCCGTCCAGATAGCCGGAGTACCAGCTGCCATCACTGTTCTGGATCCGTTTCAGCCAATCGTAAGCCCTGCCCGCTTCCTTCTTCATCCCAGCCACGTCCAGTGCGATAGCGCATTCTATGTGGTCCCATGGATCGATAATGCCGCCCTGATACCAGGGAATGGCTCCCGTCTGTAGTTGGTGTTCAGCTATGAAAGCTGCTTGTTCGCGAATGATTTGATACTTATCCTTCATCATCTCCCTTCTTCGCATAAATCACGATGCTTTTTGGGAAAATGCGATTGCATATATCATCCAGCAATCGAACGATTCTGTACTGGTTCCTGAGGTCCCAGACCAGTAATTTGTGATACAGCGAAGGTATGAGTGCCTTCTTGTTATCTATTCCGAAAATGCAGCGAAGCAGCCAGTAAGGTGTATGCAGCGAATGTTTGTAATGAATGGCCAGGACACGAAGACCATGGCGACCAAGGAGGTCCAGGATACCCTTCTTGCGATAGATCCTGATGTGTCCTCCAGGAGTGTTATGGTAGCTCCTGGATAATCTCCAATAGACCGCCTCGGGAAAGTAGTTGGGAACGCTGACCGCCAGAATACCGCCCTCTTTCAGCACTCTCACCAGTTCTTTGACTCCCCTGTTGTCGTCCGGCAGATGCTCCAGCACCTCCGAGCAAACAACCTTATCAAAAGACGAGTCACGGAAGGGCAGGTTTCCTGCATCTCCTCTTATGGCCAGCCAGGTGCCTGGACGATGGTCCTGTTCGTCCAACATCGTGAATGTATACCTGGCCCTTTGCAGATCCTCCTGCCCTATGTCCAAGGCGAAAACGGAGCAATCGGCGACCTTGTACATGCCCCAACTATGCCTTCCATTCCCACACCCCACATCCAAGAACTGGTCACCGTTCTGCAAACCCAGTAGTCGCAGATCGATGGTATACATCTATAGAAGCTCTTGATACACTTCGACTGTCTTCTGCGCCGCCTGCCTCCAGGTGAAATTACTCTCAACTCTCAGCCTGCCCGCCTCACCCAACTTCCTGCGCAGCATCTCATCATCCAGCAACCGCTTGATGGCTCCAGCCATGGCATCAGGGTCAGCCGGCCGTACTATGATACCTGCTTCTCCATCCTGTCCTGTTACCTCGGGCAAAGCTCCCCCACTTGTGGAGACCAGCGGCACCTTGCACGCCATGGCTTCCGCCGCCGGAAAACCAAAACCTTCATACAACGATGGCACCACGGCAACTTCCGACGCTGCATAGCGCTTGACCAGTTCACCCGGGGTTAACCTGCCTGTGTATTTCACCCGGTCTTGCAGGCCATACTCCTTGATAAGGCTCATGGGATAATTGCCATCGACAGGGGCCTTGCCAACAATCGTCAGGTTCACATCGACGTCGTTCCTCAACCGCGCCAGCGCTTTCAACAGATAAGGAAACCCCTTGATGTGGCCCGTGGCTCCAACTGTGATCAAACTGCGGGGTTCCTTCGTGACAGAATTATCAGGCGTAAACATTTCACTATCGACACCATTATAGACGGTCCTTATCTTCTGCGGCGACAAACCGAAGGCCTTGCTGGTGTCCGTAGCAGAACTATTGGAGACCACCAATATCCGGTCCAAGCGGCGGGCCACCTTCTTCTGCATGTTCAAGAAGGTATACCACCTCATCATCTTGAACTTGTTCCACCAGCCTCTTGCCTGAGCGATCTCAATGTCACGATCAACTGTTATTGGATGATGTATGGTAGCTACGACGGGAAGACCCATGCCCTTGATGCCGAGAAGACCCCAACCCAGGCATTGGTTATCATGGACAACATCGAATTTGGTGCCGCGTTTCTCCAGGCCGCGTATTCGGTTGAAAGCCCGGATGCTGAACGTGAACAGCTCAGGGAAGAAGCCAAACAGCGTGGCTCCGAACTCATACATGTTTAGGGGACTGATCAAACGTAACGGTTCGGGAGGTAGACGCCCGGTCCAACTATAGGCATCCAGGCTCTCAAGCTTCTCCAGCTTGACGGTATCGACTACATTGGGATGCGGAGTTCCTGAGAGGATGTGTACTTCATGTCCAAGTGCGCACAGTTCCCTGGACAGGTAATGGATGTAAACACCCTGACCACCACAGTACGGCTCCCCTCTGTACGATAGAAGGCATATTTTCATGGATTCCCCCCCACAGTGTTCAATTTGCCTTCCCGGTAAGAGCTAGACAGCGGTTGATACCTTGACGCGTAGATAATCTTATCCTCGGTAGCTTCGTACTCATAGCTGCCAAGCGCGAACAAAGTATAACACAATGCTTTCGTGACAACCAATAGGTAACACCACTATATGTGGGTCTTACCCCCTTTCAAAAGTGCATACGCTCGCGGGCCACCAAAGCGCAACACCAGGATGCCGGATGGGCCTCCAACAAAAAGCGCCTTCCTCGCAGCCGGCATGGGGTCCCAGAAACCTTCCCAGACCACATCCCATATCTGCCTCAGGGAAATGCGCGGCAACCGGAGGGCCATTCCGTCAGTCTCAGGACCGCGTTGAAATAACGTTACATCCTCATTCTCCATGTCCGACTGCTCTTTGCCCTCGTAGTCCACCCACATGTGGATCGGTGATGCTTTTATCGTGTACGCTATGCCCTTGGCCTCCAGTATGGATGCCAGGACCAA
>PUNJ01000196.1 GCA_003551705.1 Chloroflexota bacterium
CAGCCAAGAGCCGGCTGCCTGCAGCGATAGTCCTTCACGTCATTGCCCAAGAGGGCTCGCTCAGATCATCGCTCAAAGCCCAGCGCATTTGCATCGATGCCGGAATACCCTTATTCCTGTCCATGCAGGGGGCTGCCCGGGCCACAGCAAGGCTTATCGAGTACAATCGCGCCCATCCGGGGATACTCGAGCGCGTTCGAATATAACCCCCGCGCCTCACCAGTCCTTGAACCGGTTCGTTACCGGGATGCGTCGCTCTCTACCCAGCGCCCTGGGCGTTATGCGCACTCCCAGTGGGGCCTGGCGGCGCTTGTACTCACTTGCATCAACCAAGCGGATCGCCTGCCTGACCATGGTCATATCCAAGCCTCGGCGCACCAGATCGTCCAGGCCCCTGTCCTCTTCCACATATCCCGCCAGGATGACATCCAGAAGATCATAAGGCGGCAGTGAGTCGCTGTCCTTCTGGCCGGGTCTCAACTCGGCCGACGGAGGTTTCGCCAGCACGCTCCCGGGTATGAGGTCCCGGCCCGCCACACGGTTCCTGTATGCGGCGAGTTCATATACCAGGGTCTTGGTCACATCCTTGATTACGGCAAAGCCGCCTGCCATGTCGCCATATAAGGTGGTGTAACCGGTCGACATCTCGCTCTTGTTGCCCGTGGTAAGCACCAGCCAGCCAAACTTGTTGGACAGCGCCATCAGAATGAGCCCGCGTATCCTCGCCTGCAGGTTCTCTTCAGTCACATCCGGCGGTGTACCAGCAAAGGCCGCCGCCAGGGTCTCCATAAAGGCTGCATAAACCGGCTCAATCGGCACCGTCACCAGTTCTATGCCCAGGTTTGCGCCCAGCAAAGCGGCATCCACCCGGCTCCCGGGCGAGGAATAGCGGGACGGCATGGAGACCCCGATCACATTCTCCCGCCCTATGGCATCGACAGCTATGGCAGCCACCAGGCTGGAGTCGATGCCACCCGATAGTCCGATCACCGCCTTTTGAATGCCATTCTTCACCAGGTAGTCCCGGGTGCCCAGGGTCAAGGCCGAGTAGACCTCCTCCAGCGCTTCCATGGGCGCCCGGGCAACAGGAGCCACCGGGCACTTGGGCGTGGCAACGGTCTCGGGCAGCACGACTCGGGTGAGGTGCCATCCCCGGTCAGATAAGAAAGTTCGTGATTTTCGCCACCTCGGATCGTGCAAGCGCTGCCGGAAGACGGCATCAATGTCGAGGTCGGCCACCAGAAAGTCCTCACCGAACTGCTTTCCCCTGGCTACAACCTCACCCACTTCATTGATGATCACGCTGCCCCCATCGAAGACCAGTTCATCCTGTCCCCCGACCAGGTTGACATGCACCACAATGGCCACGCTGTCCGCAGCCCGGCTGGCCAGCATTCTCTCCCTTTGTGCCGGCTTGCCGCTATGGTATGGCGAGGCGCCGATGTTGACAATAACCTCGGCCCCGGCATGCGCCTCAATCATCGCCGGCCCGGCCTCGTACCAGACGTCTTCGCAGACCGTGATGCCCACACTGGTACCGCCCATGACGTAAACCTGGCACGTGTTCCCCGCGCGGAAGTAGCGGTCTTCATCAAAGACACCATAAGTCGGCAGGTAGATCTTGCGATAAACACCGGCCAGCTTGCCGTCATGCACTATGGCGGCTGCATTGTACAGGTCGTGATCGGAATCCACGAAACCGAGAACAAGGCTTATGTCCGCCGATTGTTTGATCACCTCATCCAACACCTTGAGGTTCTCTGCAACGAATGCCGTCCTGAATATAAGGTCCTCCGGCGGATAGCCGCAGGTGGCGAGTTCGGGAAATACGACCAGATCGACATCCAGCTTGCGCGCCTGTTCGATGGACTCCCCTATTCTGGCGGTATTCCCTCTGAAGTCCCCAACGGTTGTGTTGATCTGGGCAAGTCCCACTCTGAGTCTTCGCATCTTGTCCTGACAGGGCAGGCCCGTCTTTCCGGGCCTGCCCACCTCCACTGAACCGGACTATAGGACGGGCAGGTACCTTTCAACTTCAAAGTCCGTAACGTAGGTCGAGAACAGGTCCCACTCAACTTTCTTGTTCTTGATGAAGGCATTGAAGGCATGGTCCCCGAGCGCCTGTCTAACTAGATCGCTGCCCTGAGTCAGATGGATGGCTTCAAACAAGTTGGAAGGCAGGGTGGCGATTCCCCTTCTATGGCGTTCCATCTCACTCATTTCATAGACATTCTCCTCAACCGGCTCGGGTATGGGGTACTCATTGAGTATCCCTTCCAGGCCGGCGGCCAGCATGACACTGAAGGCAAGATAGGGGTTGCAGGCCGGATCAGGCGAGCGCAGCTCTATCCTGGTGGCATTCTCCTTGCCTGGCTTGTACTGCGGCACCCTGATCAGGTCGGCCCTGTTTCTCCGTGCCCAGGAGAGATACACGGGAGCTTCATAGCCGGGAACCAGTCGTTTGTAGGAGTTTACCCACTGGTTGGTAATCGAGGTAAGCTCGGGAGCATGCCTTAGAAGACCGGCAATGTAGTGCTTGGCCGTCTTGGACAGGCCGTATTCGTCCTTCTCATCGAAGAATGCATTGCGCCCGTTCTTGAAGAGCGACTGGTGCACATGCATGCCGCTGCCGTTGATGCCGGTTATGGGCTTGGGCATGAAAGTGGCATAGCAACCATGCTGCATGGCCACCTGCTTGACAACCAGCCGGTATGTCATCACATTGTCCGCCATGGTCATGGCATCCGTGTATCTCATGTCTATCTCATGCTGGCTCTTGGCCACTTCATGGTGAGAGTACTCGATCCCTATGCCCATCCGCTCCAGCGTGAGAACGGTATCCCGCCTCATGTCCGTGGCCATATCCAGAGGAGTCATGTCGAAATAGCCACCTGCATCCAGGGTCTCGGTACCCTTTGAGTCCTTGAAGTAGAAGTACTCGAGTTCCGGTCCGACATAGAAGGTGAAGCCCAGGTCCGCGGCCCTTTTCAGGTTCCGCTTCAAGACGTACCGGGGGTCACCCTGGAACGGTTCACCGCCCGGTTTGATTATGTCACAGAACATCCTGCCCACAGAGCTGTGGTTCTGAGGCCTCCAGGGCAATAGCTGGAAAGTATCCGGGTCAGGCAAAGCAAGCATGTCGCTCTCATCGATCCGGGCAAATCCCTCTATGGAGGAGCCGTCAAAGCCCATACCCTCCGTAAGAGCGTTTTCAAGTTCCTCCGCCGTGATGGCGAAGCTCTTCAAATTACCCAGAATGTCAGCAAACCACAGCTTTATGAACTTCACATCATGCTCTTTCACCGTCCGCAACAGGTACTCTTTACTTTCTTCTTGTCGCTTTGCCATTTTCTTCCTCCTTCTCAGATCTAATAGGCGTACACGTTCCCGTAGGGTCTCAACCAGCGAGGATACAGCTTCACAAAGCCGCCCTGCAGAAGCTCAGCCTCGTCACGACCGAAGAGAGCGGCATACTCCGCCACCAGGCTGCGAATAAGCAACATGTCGTTCTCGTCCGGATCGGACACGCCCACTTCCCTGCCCAGACGGGCATGGTCAATAGTACCCCTCAGGTATATGGCCCCGCCATGCATACCGGTGCCCACGAAATCGCAGTCGTGGGCCCGGCTCCCTTCCAGTGTGACACCCAGGAGCAGTATGACACCCCCCGCCATGTACTCTCCCAGGAAGTCTTGCGCCGTTCCGCCGATTACAACCACGGGCCGCCTTGCGCCGTACTCCTTCATATGAATTCCGGCCCTGTACCCGGCATCGTCTCGAATGAAAATCTTGCCTCCTCGGGCGGAGAGCCCTGTAACATCTCCAGCATGTCCATGAATGACGATCCGGCCGTCATCCATGGTGTTGCCGCATCCATCCTGCGCATTACCGTAAACCGTTATCCGGGGTCCGCTCATAAAGGCGCCAAGGTCGTTTCCCGGTGTGCCATGAAGATCTATCGCCAAGGGCGCGCACAGGTTTGTCCCGATGTAGCGCTGCCCGCAGACGTCCTTGATCTCTATCCTCTGCGCCCCCCCCGCCACCATATCCCGCAACGTGGCATTTAGCTGCCGGTAGTGCATGCCCCCGGCATTCAGCCCGGCTGTTTGCTCCCTTGGTTCTGCACTTGTCTCGTTCAACATCCTATTTACCTGCCATTCTTACGCCCAGAGTATCCAGTTCCATGTCCGTCAGCCCCAGCCCTCTGAGGTGCAGACGGTTACCCCGCAGGCTCTCAATGGCATTGACGCCGAGCCCGCCCAGTATCTCCTGTATCTCATGGTCCCATCCCCGCAGCAGATTCACCAACCGCCGTGCCCCTAGCTCGGGATTTATCCGCTTGGTGAGCGCCGGATCGCTGGTGCATATCCCCCAGGCGCATTTGCCGGTGTGGCATTGCTGGCACAGGCGGCAACCAAGGGCCACCAGGGCAGCGGTCCCGATGTTCACTGCATCGGCGCCCAGGGCGATGGCCTTGGCCACATCACCGCTGTTCCTTATCCCGCCGGAGACCACCAGGGATGCGAGATGGCGTATGCCCTCCTGCCTCAGACGGGTATCAACAGCCGCCAGGGCCACCTCAATTGGAATGCCGACATTGTCCCGGATTATCTTGGGAGCGGCGCCGGTGGCACCCCGCAACCCGTCCAGGACTATGATGTCCGCCCCCGCCCGGACCATGCCGCTGGCAATGGCCGCCGAGTTATGCACCGCGGCGATCTTGACCGATATAGGCTTGGTATAATGGGTGGCCTCTTTCAGGGCGTGGACCAATTGAGACAGGTCCTCAATTGAGTAGATGTCATGCTGCGGCGCCGGCGACAACGCGTCGGTCCCCATGGGTATCATCCTGGTCCTGGACACATCTTCGACTACCTTCTCGCCCGGAAGATGGCCCCCGATGCCAGGTTTGGCGCCCTGTCCGATCTTGATCTCGACTATTCGCCCGGCATTGAGATATCCAGCGTCCACGCCGAACCTGCCCGAAGCCACCTGGACGGTGGTATTGTCGCCATACTTGCGGAGCTTCGGATGCAGCCCGCCCTCCCCCGTATTCCACAGGGTCCCCAGTTCCGTGGCCGCCCTCGCCAGCGACTCCTGGACATTGAGGCTGATAGCCCCGTACGACATGGCCGAGAACATAACCGGCAAGCCGAGCCTTACCTGAGGCGGCATGCCTGTCTTCAAGGCGCCTGTTGCCGGATCGATCTCCGCCGCACCGGGTTTCCTGCCCAGAAATGTAACAGTCTCCATCGGCTCCCTCAGAGGGTCAATTGAGGGATTGGTCACCTGGCTGGCATTGAGTAAGAGGTGGTCCCAGTAGACCCGGTGCCCCTTATCGGTCCCCATGCCGGTCAGCAACACCCCACCCGTCTCAGCCTGTTTCAGCACATCCTCTATGGCCTCCCGGCGCCAGTTGTGATTGGCTCGAAAGTCCAGCGGGTACTCGCCGATGCCCAGAGCCGAGGTAGGACAAAAGGTGACGCAGCGATGACAGGCCACGCACCGGTCGTCCCTGGCATAGACGCGATCGTCTCCCGCGTCGTACTGGTGCACGTCGAAACTGCACTGGTTTTCGCAGACCAGACACTGTATGCACCGGTCTTCATCTCTGCGTACTATGTACCGGGGCGGCAGATAGGTCTTCATCTCAACCTCCTTGTACCTGGGCATGGAGGGGGAAGTTTTCACCCTTCGAGAGACTGCTCCTGCCGCTGCGCCTGGCAGGCAGGGCATCTCCAAGCCTCCCGACAATGGGCCGGCCCCCTGCAGGAATCCATGCATTCTCCAGGTCCGGGCAAATCAGGCGGATGGCCGACTCTTCGGAAGAGAGGTAAAGCCGCGTACCGCTGGTGCCCACCGTCAGCGGCCGGAGCCTTATGCGGTCGGTGAGACCGATCATCTCACCCTGATGGGCCACTATCACTGTGAAGGGCCCGTTCATGAGCAGGCTGCCGTATATTTGTCGTAACGATGTATAGAGTTCCCGTTCGGGCGCCGGCAGATGTTCCAGCCGGGACCACAGGGGCGCCGCCAGGACGCGGGCGGCCATCTCCACCGGCAGGCCATGCCTTCGCAGAAGAAGGTCCATGGCATAGGCAACGACCTCGGTGTCCGTCTGCATGGTGCACCGGTAGCCATATTGCTCCAGGTACCGGCGGTTGATGCCGTATGACGAGATCTCGCCGTTGTGGACCACCGTCCAATCAAGGATATTGAAGGGATGCGCCCCACCCCACCAGCCCGGCGTATTGGTGGGAAACCTGCCATGCGCCGTCCACAGGTAGCCTTCATAGCTGTCCAGGCAGAAGAACTCCCCTATGTCCTCCGGATAGCCGACACCCTTGAATACGGCCATGTTCTTACCGCTGGAGAAGACAAAGCCGTCGGAAAAGCTTGCGTTGATCTCCATTACATGGTCGACAACATACTTCTCCTCTTCGACATCGTCGTCGCACAAGCGCCGGTCAACCTCCAGGAAATAGCGCCAGACCTTGGGCGGATTCTCTATGGCCCTCACCCTTCTGGTAGGCACCTCCTCTGACAGGACCACCCTGAACCGGCTGTTGAGGTAGCTCTCTATCTCTGTTTTGCCCGAGACACTCAGATACATGACGTGGAAGGCATACAGGTCGGCGTACTCTGGATACAGCCCGTATACGGCAAAGCCACCTCCCAGACCGTTGCCCCGGTCATGCATGCTGCCGATGGCCGTGATGATGTCCCTGCCGGAGAAGGTCTTCCCGCTCACGTCCATCATGCCGAAGATGGAGCAGGCATCAATGACCTTGTCATCGCCCCAGGGGTTATTGACATGGCCCAGGTCTTTCATTGCACACCTCCCACAGCACTTGCCTCGGGGACGTCCGGTATCCGGAGCCTCTCCCGCCTGATAGAGGCAGGCATGCAGGCAAGGCCAAAGTCTTCCCGGAGCAGGGTATCCTTGAAGTCATCAACCCTGACGCCATCCCGTATGAGCCCGTAAAGCAGGCCGGAAGTGTCCACATTGCCCATGAGCAGGAATCCGGCCAGGCGGCCGTCCTTTAATACGACCTTCCGGTAACCGTTTCCATTATGGGCCAGCATGGTCTGCCAACCTTTCCCGTCCGGGACCTCGACGCTGCCTGCTGAGGCAATGTCCAGCCCAAAGTAGTTAAGCGAGTTCATGGGGGTGGAGCCGGGGAACTCCGTCCGCCTGCCCGCCATGTTCAGTCCGGCAGTGCGCCCGCTCAAATATGCCCCGGGCCAGATGGGTATCACCCGGTCTTTGCCTTCGACGAAATCGTATACCTCGGCAACGTCGCCCGCGGCATAAACATCCGAATGACTGGTACACAGGCAGCGGTCCACCACGATGCCACGGTGTACCTGCAAACCGGCCTGGCGGGCGAGGTCCGCCCGGGGCGTAACGCCGGCGGCCAGCACAACGAAGCTGCAGCTTATGCGCTCACCTCCATCAAGCATCACCCCGCTGGCGCGGTCCTTGCCCAGTATTCTGGTGACTGTGGTCCCCGTTATGAACCTGATACCGGCCCTGGTCATGTGACGCTCCGCCATGGTGGAGGCACCGGCATCAAGGATCGTGCCCAAGATGTGATCGCGCATCTCCACCACGCAGACCGGCACGCCACGCTTGTGCAGGGCCTCGGCCACACTGATGCCGATCAACCCGCCGCCGATCACGACGGCCGTGGCGCCTTTGCTGATAAGGTCATCCAATGCCCTGGCATGGTCCAGCGTCAGAAAGGGAAGAACGCCTCGTTTTCTGATGCCCGTAATGGGGGGGACCAGTGAGGCCGCCCCACAAGCCAGCAGCAGCTTGTCCCATTGGAGCCTCTCACCATCCCCGAGCACAGCTTGGTGGGAATCGAGATCGAGACTGGTGACCGCCTTCCCCAGCATGGCGGTAATGCCCAGGTCCTGATAG
>PUNJ01000009.1 GCA_003551705.1 Chloroflexota bacterium
CCCATGGCCACGCCCATCATTTCGGTGAAGTACACCACGGGCAACTTTTCCCGCCCCTGCTGCATCGCCTCCAGGTTCATGGTGCACATGGGGCAGGCGGTCACTATGGCCTCGGCACCCACATCCCGCGCCTGCTGACCCACGTTACCCACCAGTTCATGCACGGCGTCCGACTGGGTCAGCAACAGGCTGCCACCACAACAGTCAACCTTGCCGGACCAGTCCCGCACCTCAGCGCCGAGCGTCTCCAGCAAACGGTCCATGACTGTGGGATTCTCCGGATTGTCAAAGGCAACGATATCAGGCGGGCGCATCAGATAGCACCCGTAGTAACACACTACTTTCAGTCCCTTGAGGGGTTTCTTCACCTTGGCCTTAACAGCATCCAAACCGAGTTCGTTCACAACAACGTCCAGCAGGTGCCGGACATCATAGGTGCCCTCATAGGACGTCTTCAGCAGCCCCTTAAGCTTCTGGGCCGTCTCAGGATTATGGAGCGCCTCATGCCGGGCATGCTTCAACCGCAGGTAACATGCGGCACAAACACACACCGTATCCATCTTCATCTGTTCAGCCAGGACCAGATTTCTGGCAGGCAGCGCTTGTGACAGGTCTTGATTGAGGAAGTGGCCGGATGAAGCCCCGCAGCAGGTCCAATCATGTATCTCCTGCAACTCTATGCCCAGGGCATGACACACAGCCTCGGTGGACTTGCCAAAATGCTCCTCTCCGCCTTCCTGTGAACAACCTGGATAGTACGCATACTTCATGGCTATTTCCCCTCTGGGCGGTCGCCGCGGCGACTCAATGTTGCATTGAACAGGCGCTGGACCTCAGCCTTGCCCTTGCCGGATTTCGGAGGCATGAGCTTGAGCTTCCCCCTGGTGATCATTCCCATACCCAGCGCAGCAGCCACCTTCAAGGTCTTCATCGAGAAATCCCTGGACCTGACAAAATGCTCAGCCGACATCAAGGCTTCATACTGGCGCCCGAACCTCTTTACAGGTCCCAGAAAAGCATTATGAAAAGCGGCAACATTGGGCTCCCTGGGAGTGATCCCCTCCCGCAGGGTAGTCTGGTGCAGGATGTCCATCAGGTGGGGTATGTTTACTTCGTTGGGACACCTGGTCACGCACGCTTCGCAGGAGGCGCATATCCAGATGGTAGAACAGCCCAGCACCCGGTCCTTAAGTCCCAGCTGGACCAGCCGGATTATCTCGCTGGGAGGGTAGTCCATGTACTTCGCCATGGGACAACCGAGCGTGCAGGTCAGACATTGATAGCAGCGATCTATATCCTCCCCGCCGGCCCTTCGTATCTGGTCGGCAAACTTCGTATCGCAGGTAACTGTCCCTGACTTATCTGTGTACTGCATAACAGTCTCCTTCGGCCCCTGCAGAATCACGCGCTGCGGGAAGCTTACTCAAACCCCACCTTCTCGAACTCGTCCTCCTTGAAGGTGGTCAAGGGCAACGGCTCCTCGATGTCTCTGCCGGGAACATACTCGAACAGCGGCTGTACCTGCGCCCCAATCAAGCGGAAGAAGCGGAATACCGGTACATCGTTGGGACAGGCCTCCTGGCACAAACCGCAACCCACGCACGAAGTTCCCATGTGGTTCATCCGGGTTAAATGGAAGAGCAAGGTATCAGTGGGCACCCTCAAGGCGCCCTTCCGTGAGGCCCAACTGAGATATCTGTCGGCCTCAAAGCAGAATGTATCAGAATCGAATACGCACTCCCGGCAGTAGCAGACCGGGCATACATCACGACAGTTATGGCACCCGATGCACGGAGCGAATATTGAGGTCAGCTTCTCCAGGCCCTTGGACTCAGCCAGGGTGTCCGCAAACACCTCATCTCTTTGTCTGGTCCTCTCGGCCACCAGCTTGTCTATGGCCGCCTGGCGGTTGCCGCCCGAGACCTCGGCCAGCCCCAACCCATTAAGGACCGCTTCACCGGCAGCGCTGTTTGCCATCAGAGATATCTCCTTGGTGAAATCAGTCCCAAAAAGGCCTATGGTAATGTCGACATTCAACGGGTAAGGATACTCGCAGACCCGGCATGCCTCTCTCAAAGCAGCCTCCGGCCTGTCGGTCTCGCCCGACTTGACACCCTTCATGAACTCATCGCCGGTGACACCGGCCGACTTGGCGAACTCCTTATACTCAGGCACTGAGTAGGTCCCGTAGCAGTCCACGCTTATGCGAAGGATATTGTCCAGCGATACCTGTTTGAGTTTTGCCAGCTCTATAATGGCCCGCATCTCACATGGTCGTGCCACCACGGCCATCTTCTGAGCACTGGGGGCCTGCTTGGTGATCTTTGAGATGATACTGGCTGTACTCACCGGCAGAACGGGAGCCAGGGGATTGGCCGCATCCAGGGCCTCGGGTCGCATCACCAGACTCTGGACCACATTCTCCCTGGAAGGCAACTCCAAGGGTACGAGCATAGCGTCCACCAGCTTCTTCTCGAAAAGCTGCTTAAAGAGCTGGCGCAGCGCCGCCGTCACACTCCCATCGCTGACACTGAATCCGACCGTTTTCGCCATACTGTTCTCCTCTCCGAGGTACCCGCCTCCCGGCGGCGGTGGTTATTGTCCCCGTTCCGTCTTATCTTCCTGGTTAAATCGCCCAGGCATTGCCAATGGGATTTGGTCCCAACTTCTTGATGGCTGCCGTCACCTCGTTCATGGTGGCAGCGAACTTGGGCGACTCGGATGCTCCTACCCAGCGCAGCCATACCCGGTCGCTTTCCATCCCCAGGGTTTCCAGAATGGTCTTCAAGACCAGGATCCTGCGCCGTTCCTTATAGTTACCCGAGATATAATGACAGTCCCCCGGCCGGCAGCCGGCTATGAGCACGCCGTCAGCACCGCTGAACAAGGCACGGAGCACATAAAGCGGATCCACCGAACCGCTGCACATGACCCTGATGGCTCGTACGTTGTGCGGGTATTGCAGCCTGCTGCTCCCAGCCACATCCGCGGCAGCATACGTGCACCAGTTGCAGAAATAACCGATTATCGTTGGCTCGAACTCTTTGTTGTCATTGTCCGACACTGCTAACCCCTCTCCCAGGTGAGTCTGCGACCCGCCTTGCTCAATATCTATAATGCCGCATCCACCATGGACATTATCTGCTTGTCACTGAGACCGCGCAGGCCAGCGGCCCCGCTGGGGCAACTGACCACACAGGTGCCACAACCCTGGCATAAGGCCTCCAGCACCATAACCACTCCTTCGCTCTCATCCATAACCCTGGCGTTATACGGGCAAATGTCGACGCACATTTGACATCCGGCACACCATCTCGCCTTGACCTCGGAAACCGTCCTGCCTGACATGAGCCTGCCTTTGGCCATGATCGAGGCAGCCCGCTGCCCTGCTGCCTGAGCTTGTGTAATGGACTCCGCCATGCCCCGGGGCGAATGGGCCAGGCCGCATATGAAGATGCCGTCACGTACGCAGTCCACCGGCCGGAACTTCACCTCGGCCTCCTTGAAAAAGCCGTCCTCAGTCAATTCCAGCCCCAGAATGGCCGCCAGGGCCGTCTGATCACGCGGCACGAGTGGTACGGACAGCACCAGCAGGTCCGGCTCCATCACGATATTGCCATCGTTGCGCGGCAGAGCCGTCTCCCTAACCGTAACCCTGAGCTTGCCGCCCTCGGCCTTCACCTCGGGCTTTCGCTCAGGATCATACCGGACGAAGAGGACGCCTTTCTCCCTGGCTCGCTTGTAATCCGCCTCCATGAGCCCGTAGCTCATCATATCGCGATAGAAGATTACCACCTCAGCATGGGGATTGGCTTCCTTTATGCGAAGGGCATTCAAGAGTGCCTCGGCACAACAAATGCGCCCGCAGTAAGGCCTGTCCTCATCCCTGGAACCCACGCATTGGACCATGGCCACACTCTTTACATCCCCCAGGTCACCGGTATTCAGTCTGGCTTCAAGCTCCGTCTGCGTGATAACCTTGTCGTTCTGACCATAGAGGTATTCTGTGGGTCTAAGCTCATCAGCGCCCATTGCAAGTACAATGCTACCCACTTCGAGGCTGGACGTAGCCAGGTCTTTCCCTGATGGATCCGCCACTGTGCTGGTCAAGATGACATGGAAATTCCCAGCATGACCCTCCACAGTCGCTATCTCGACCCCCTTGTATTGATGAATGTCCGGATTGTTCGCCAAAGTACGCCTCAGGTCCTCGAGGAACGCCGGCACATCAGAACCGCTCAAAGTCGTGCGGATGTTCCGGGCCCTGCCACCCAGTTCCGGTTCCCGGCTCACGATGTGTACTTCATACCCGAAATCAGAGATGGTCCGGGCCGCCACCATCGCTGCCAGTCCGCTGCCTACCACCAGAGCCGACTGATTCATCGCTATGTGAAGCATGACTGCAGGCTGCTGCAATCTCAGTCGCTCCACGGCCATGCTTATGAGAGCCCGGGCCTTGTCGGTGGCTGCAACCGGGTTTTCCTGGTTGGGCCAGGCCACCTCTTCTCTCAGATTGACCACCTGAATCAGAGAGGGGTCCAGATCAATAGAGGCACCCAGCCTCCTGGTCAGGAAGGGAGCACAAGAGGCCAGCACGACCCGGTTCGCCCCATGATGGTCCATCTTCGGTCTTATCGATGCCAGAGCGTCTTCCATGCAAAGATAAGGAGCTCTTTCGGCATACACTACGCTGGGAAGAGCCCGGCTGGCATCCAAGAGATCCTCCATGTCGATAATCGAAGAGATTTGGTTGCCGCAATCACACAGGAGGACAGCAGTCTTGGCTGGTGCATCGATTTCGAAATCAGTGCCCGCTCCATTGGATGGGCCTCCATTTTCAGGCCACTCTACGGATATTGCATAATGCGAGGCCTTGCCAGCTGCGGCACTCGCCCCAATCATGGAATCGGTGATGTTCTTTGGTCCCGAAGCAGAACCACAAACGAATACTCCCGGAGTGCTGGTCTCCACAGGCGTGAATTCCCCAGTCTGGCAGAAGCCATGCTGATTGAGTTTGATGCCTAGTCCGCCGGGGTCCGCCAGGACCTGAAAAAGGGGCGACGGCACCTGTCCTACTGACAGGACCAGCATGTTGAAACGGCGCTGTTTAAGACTGTTGTCCTCTCCGGCAGTGGTAATGATCAAGTCGCCATTTTGGAAATCCTGCTTCACCAGGGGCACCCGGCAACGGGTGAACTTGATCCCTGCCGCCTTGGCCTGCTCGTAATAGCGATGGTATCCCTTACCGAACACCCGCATATCCATGTAAAAGATCTCTACCTCAACTTGGGGGTAGAGCTTCTTGATGAGCATGGCCTCCTTCAGGGCATACATGCAGCAAGCAAAGGAACAGTAGTTCCTCTTCATATCCCTGGAGCCGACGCATTGCAGAAAGGCCACTGACTGAGGCACCTTCTTATCCGACGGGCGCAGCATTACACCCTCGGTCGGCCCGCTTTGGCTTAGTAATCTCTCCAGTTCGATACTGGTCAGTACATTGGGATAGCGACCATGGCCGTACTGGCTGGCCGCCTCGGTATTGAACTGTTCAATCCCGGTCGAGAGGATGATTGAACCGACAGAAATCTTCTTGGAACTCCCCTGAGGGGATAGATTGATTGCCTTGGTCGGACAATGGGCAACACATTCCCCACACTTGGTGCAAGCTGCCCAGTCGATCACGTAGCTGTTTGAGGGGAGCCACGGAGTGCGCAGGTAGATGGCTTTGCGTTGACTGAGTCCCTCATTGAATTCATCCGGCACTTCCACCGGGCAGACGCTATTGCATGTGCCGCAGCCGACGCATAACTCCGGGTTCACTCCAGCCGGCGCTGATTTCACCGTGACCGTGAAGTCCCCCGCCTCTCCTGTTACCGAGTCGAATTCGGTCATGGGCAAAAGCTCTATGTTGGGATGGACCAGACCACTTCGCAAACAGAACTGCGACTTGTCGTCTCTGGAAAAGATGGGAAGCATCTTGCACATGCCGCAGTGATTATCCGGGAACCAGCGGTCGGTGTGTACCAGGACGCCGCCCAAACTGGGCTTCCTATCGCACAAATAGACTTTGTGACCCATTTCGGCCAGGTCCAGAGAGGCCCTGATGCCGGCCGCTCCGCCTCCCACAACGAGAACTGCCTTGCCTTTCTTTCGCTTCGTTTCACTCATCGTTCACCCGCCGGAGTAGTAGTTTTGATTCGCTCAGGCAAGTCCTGATCACCATATGCATAGCCCGCCGCGTCGATCATCTCGAAGAACTGCCTGGGGTTCCAGTTCCTGTGCCTGATGGCCTTCGATGGACATGTGGCAGCACATGCCCCGCATCCCTGGCACACCGTCTCCGTGACAACGGCGATCTTCTTGACCGGGTCCAGTGCAATGGCATTATAGGCGCATATGGCCACACACTGACCGCAACCCTGGCAAACGTCCGGGTCCACATAAGAGACCGTGGCCTCCGAAGCTATCTGCTTCTTGGACAGCACCGTTGACGCCCGTGCGGCAGCCGCACTGGCCTGAGTAATGCTCTCCTCCACGTTCTTGGGAGCATGGCTGATGCCACATACGTACAGGCCGTCGGCCGGGAAGTCCACCGGGCGCAGTTTCAAGTGCGCCTCCAGGAAGAAGTTATCCTGGTTGAGCGGCACCCTGAACATCTCGGCAATGGCCTTGTTTCCCGGCGAGGAGACGGTGCCTGTCGACAGAACAACCAAATCGGTCTCGATACTCAGGTCCGCACGGAGCAACGGATCATAGAAGGTGACCGTCAATGAACCATCCCCGGAAACATCCGGCTTCTTGTCATCTTCGTACCTGATAAACCTTACGCCCTGCTCTCTGGCCTTGTGATACCATTCTTCGTTGAGAGCATAGGATCGGAGGTCGCGATACAGAATGAACACGTTGGCCTCCGGATTCAGTTCCTTGATCTTCAGGGAATTCTTCACCGCCTGAGAGCAACACACCCGGCTGCAGTAGGGCCGTGCCTCCTCTCGCGAGCCGACACACTGGATCATGACCACGTTGCTGGCGCCGAACTCGCCCTGGGCAAGCCTGGCCTCCAACTCGAGCTGAGTCATGACCCCTTCATTCTGGCCGTATAAATACTCCTCGGGCTGGTACTCGCTGGCACCGGTAGCAATGATAACCGCCCCGTGGGCTACAGAATATGCCCGGCCATCCGAGGTGAAATCGGTGCTGAAGTCGGCAATGGAGCCTTCACATTTGGTGACCTCCGTCTTCGTATAGACCTTGATATGGGGATGGCCCTGGACCTTCTGGATCAATTCCTCAAGCTTAGCCTGGGGGTCCTGTCCATCCAGAAGAAACTTGAGCCTCCTCATGTTGCCGCCCAGTACATCGCTTTGCTCAAGTACCGTAGTCTCAAATCCCTGGTTGGCGAGGTCGAGAGCGGCCGTCATGCCGGCCAGGCCTCCGCCCACAACCAGACAGGACTGATTGACATCGATCACCTTCGGGTACAAGGGCTGCCGGAGTCTGGCCTTGTAGACGGCCATCTTGATAGTATCCTTGGCCTTCTTCGTCGCCATCTCATGATCGTCGGAATGGACCCAAGAGCACTGGTCGCGAATGTTGGCCATTTCGAACA
>PUNJ01000190.1 GCA_003551705.1 Chloroflexota bacterium
CCATAATCTGTGAACGGCCGGTCCTGGCCGGTTACATACCGGACATGCGCCGCAATATCGCCGGGGCCATGGACGCAGACCCCGGGGCAGTGGGGCTGAAGAGTACCACCTCCAAGGGGCTCGGCTTCCTGGGCGAGGGCCAGGGCATCGCCGTGCACGCTGTGGCGCTGGTGGAACGTGCTGCCGTCACTTGAATCCTGGACGCTCCAGCCAAACTCATGAGGAAGTGAAACAGTGAAGATTTTCAACACACTAACGGGTCAGAAGGAAGGCTTTCGGCCGCTGGGCGATGAAGTCCGCATGTACGTATGCGGCGTTACCCCCTATTCGGAATGTCACATCGGCCACGCCATGAGCTACATCATCTTTGACGTGGCCAGGCGCTACCTGGAATTCCGCGGCCATAAGGTCAGGTATATCCAGAATTTCACAGATATCGACGACAAGATAATCGATCGCGCCGCCACGGCCGGGGTTCCCCCCCAGGAGCTGGCCGAGAGGCAGATCGCCCAGTATTTTAGCTGCATGGACGCCCTGAATATCCGCCGGGCGGATGCCTATCCCCGGGCGACGGAGGAGATCCCCAAGATCATCGAGGTCATCCAAGGGCTTATCGACAAGGGCCACGCCTACCGCACGGAGGACGGCAGCGTCTATTTCCGGGTGAAGAGCGATCCCGACTACGGCAAGCTGAGCCATCAGGACCTGGACGCCCTGCAATCGGGAGCCAGGGTGGAGGTGGATGCCGAGAAGGAACACCCCCTCGATTTCGCCCTGTGGAAGGCCGCCAAGCCGGGCGAGCCCGCCTGGGACAGCCCCTGGAGCAAGGGCAGGCCGGGCTGGCATATAGAATGCAGCGCCATGTCCCTGAAATACCTGGGCGAGCAGATCGACATCCACGGAGGCGGCCAGGACCTGATCTTCCCGCACCATGAAAACGAAATCGCTCAATCGGAGAGCTTCACCGGGAAGGAGCCCTTTGTGCGCTACTGGATGCACAACGGGTTGCTGCGCCTTGGCGAAGTGAAAATGAGCAAGTCCCTGGGCGTACTGGTCACCGTCCATGAGGTGCTGGAGAGGTACACGTCCGACGCGGTGAGACTCTTCATTCTGAGTTCCCATTACCGCAGCCCCCTGAGCTTCAGCGACGAGGGGCTGGAGGCGGCGGAGCGGGGACTGGAGAGATTGCAGCAGGCCGCCGGAGGCGGACGGAACGAAGACGCAGGCGGGAAGCCGCCGACCATAGACGTTGATGCCGTGCGCCAGGCCTTCATCGGGGCCATGGACGACGATTTCAATACGGCCCAGGCCATCGGTACCCTGTTCGACCTGGCCCGGGAGATCAACCGGGCCCGCAGCGAGGGCGTGGACGTGAAACCGGCGCAAGCGCTGCTCCGGGACCTGGCCGGCGTGCTGGGACTGACCCTGGCGGAGAGGGAGATCAGCCTGGATGCCCAGCCCTTCATCGATCTGCTGGTGCAGGTCCGGACGGAGTTGCGCAAGGAGAAGCAGTGGAAGCTGGCCGATCAGGTGAGGTCGGGCCTGGAGGAACTGGACATCATCCTTGAGGACACTCCCAAGGGGACGGTATGGAGGAAAGGGAGGAAGCAGGACTGAGGGCGGAGTGCTGAGTACTGGGTACTGAGTACTGAGCACGACCACAATGCAGCCCACAGAGACCCCGACCATGCGACTTAGCGAGCCCTTGTCACGGACGGCAATCGCCTCCTGGATACCGGTCCACCAGAGGCGGATCTTCGATCTGCACCGGTATGGTTTACGGGTGGACCCTGCCATCTGCAGTCATGGCGGCAGAGGTCCAGTCTTCAAAGGACGCCGGCCGGCGTCACTACGAGACAGTGCGCACCCGGACCTCGGTGCCGGTGCCGGCGCCGAGCACGGCTTGAGCGCTTCCATCGCGCACCGATATCTCCAGGTAACCGCTGCTGCCCATCAGGGCCACGACCTCACCAATCTCCGCATCCACGTAGGTTGTCGCTATCCTGTCTATAGCGCAGCCCCCTATCTGCACCCAATACTTGCCTCCGCCAAGCAGGGCAAGGTCCGTCTCCCGGAAATTCGTGATCAGGTTGCCGAAGCGGTCAACGTGAACTACCTGTCCGGCAAGTTCAAACGGTGCTGCTGTAGTGCCGGGTGGGCCTGCCGCTGCCTCGGGTGGGACGGTCACAGTCCTGGGTAGGGGAAGGACCATTATCTCGTCAACCGGCGGCCCGAACTCCTCCAATGGTATGCCCAGCGACAGATGTGCCGCTGCCGGGGCGAAGATGTCCCGGCCGTGAAATGTCTTGCTCACGGTATGCCGTTGGTATGCGGGGTTCTGCAACTCGATGGCTCTGAAGCCGGGAGGCAGCCCCACCCGGCCGCCCTCGGGCCCCGCTACGCCCTCGCGCAGGGCGCTTGGCAGAACATGGCTGAGCACGCCATTGTCGGGTCCCACGTACAGGGCCCCCGGTGTCTTTATTATCAGTGCCCGCCTGGCTCCTCCAACCCCGGGATCGATGACTGCCAGGTGAATGGTCCCGGCGGGGAAATAGGGGCAGGCCCCTTCCAGGACAAACGAGGCATGGGCCAGGTTCTGGGGCTGGATGGTATGGCAGATGTCCACCAGGACCGCTTCAGGGTTTATGCTGAGAACGACGCCCTTCATGGCAGGAACATAGGGGTCATCGAGACCGAAGTCCGTGGTCAGGGTGACTATCTGCATCCGGGTATCCCCCGGTTTAGTCGAGGAACTGCAGGTTGACTATGGCCAGGATTACGAATAGCGACGCCAAGGCTATGGTGAAGCGGAACAGAGTCTTCTCGACCCCTCGCCTGACCCGATAAGTGGTATCGGCCTGGCCAAAAATGCCGCCCAGTCCTCCGCCTTTCACCTGAAGCAGGAGGACGCCTACGAGGACGATGGCGACCAGTATCTGCGCAATGTTGATATATGTAGCCACTATTCTCCCTCAAGCTCTCTTTGTAGTATTTCTCCTACCATCTGGGGATTGGCCCTGCCCCTCGTGGCCTTCATGACCTGCCCAACCAGGAACTTCGCTGCCTGCTCCTTCCCGGCCTTGAAATCGATTACCGCCTGGGCGTTGCTAGCGATCACCTGGCGCACCACCTCCTCAATGGCGGAGGCATCGCCTATCTGCGTGAGCCCCTGCTCTTTGGCAATCTCGCCGGGCGGCTTGCCGGTCTTGAACATCTCCTCAAAGACCTTCTTGGAGGCCGGACCGCTTATGACGTCCTTGTCGATAAGGCCGACGAATTCGTCAAGCTGTGCTGGCGAAACCTTTGATTCCTGGACCTCGATATCTTCCAGGTTCAGCAGCCGGGCGAAGTCACCCAGCAGCCAGTTGCATATGGTCTTGGCCTTCCTGAGGTCGGGTTTTTCCATACACATCTGTATCGTGGCCTCGTAATAGTCTGCCAGGGACTTGGAATTGGTCAGCAGCCTGGCGTCATACAGGGGCAGCCCGTATTCGGACATGAAGCGGTTCCGCCGGCTATCCGGAAGTTCCGGTAGTCCTGCCTCGGTCTTCGTGACCCAGGTGCGGCTAAGGACGAGCGGCGGCAGGTCCGGCTCGGGGAAATAACGATAATCATGCGCGTGTTCCTTGCTGCGCTGGGACTGGGTTACCCCTTTGTCCTCGAGCCATCCTCTGGTCTCCTGGACAAGACGCCCGCCTTCCGATGCGACCTTCCTCTGCCTGGCGGCCTCATATTCAAGGGCACGGTACACAGATTTGAAACTGTTCATGTTCTTGACTTCGACCTTGGTCATGTACTCCTCGGAACCCGCCGGCCTGATGCTTACGTTGGCATCACACCGGAAGCTGCCCTCCTCCATGTTGCCCGTGGAGACCCCCAGGTACTGCAAAATGCTTCTCAGCTTGATGAGATACTGCCGGGCTTCCTCCGCCGAGCGGACATCGGGCTCGGAGACTATTTCCATGAGAGGTACCCCCGACCGGTTAACATCAATCAGGGTCGAAGACTCGCCCAAGGGAGTGGTCCGGTGCAGTAGCTTGGCCACGTCCTCTTCCATGTGTACCCTGTTGATGCCGATGCGCTTTTCCTCCCCATTGACATCTATGGCCAGCCAGCCATTGATACCAATGGGAGCGTCGTATTGCGAGATCTGGTAGCCCTTCATGAGGTCGGGGTATGGGTAGTTCTTGCGATCGAACTTGGTGTGCTCAGGTATGGTGCAGTTAAGCGCCAGGGCGGTCATCATGACGAACTCAATGGCGCGTTTGTTGATTACCGGCAGCGCTCCGGGCAGGCCCAGACAGACCGGGCACACACGTGTATTGGGTGCGGCAGCGGCATAGTCTGCCGCACAGGCACAATACATCTTGCTGCGGGTCAGGAGTTGAGCGTGCACCTCCAGGCCGATAACGGTTTCATAGGTCATGATAATTCCGTCCTAATATAACATGGGCGATTGATACATGTCTATTTGCAACCCGCGGGCGCTCAGGCTGGGGCGATGAGCAATTGCACAGGAAGATGGCTGGCAAATGTCTCAATCATATTAGGTCTCGAAAAGCTAACTTCTGGTATGATAGGGCGTTGTATTAACTAGGGCACCGGGCAGGTGGAGAACTTGCCGGACCGGCCTGGGAAAGGGGCTGGTGCAACAGGAACAGGACTTGGTCCAAAGAGCCAGGCGGGGAGATCCTGAAGCCTTTGAGTGCTTGTACGAGGCCAGCTTCGATAAGATCTACCGCTATATATCATTCAAGGTAAGGCAGCAGCAGGATGCGGAAGACCTGACCCAGCAGGTCTTTATGAAGGCCATGGAGTCCATCGGGTCTTTTCGCTGGCGGGGCGTGTCCTTTTCCGCCTGGTTGTTCAGGATCGCCCATAACCAGATCGTGGACTTCTACAGGCGCAACAGCCGCCGGAATACGGTGCCCTTGGAAGATAACCTGGCGATACATGACTCTGGGCCCTATTCCGATCCGGAAGCCATGGCTGAGCGCAACTGGCAGATAGAGGAGCTGTCACAGGCCTGCCTTCAATTGACACCGGCCCAGAGGGAGGTTATCTCGCTCCGGTTCGCCGGAGAGCTGTCGGTGGCCGAGACAGCCCAGACCGTGGGCAAGAGCCAGGGGGCGGTCAAGGTGATGCAGCACGAAGCGCTTCGTAAGCTCCGGCAGATCATGTTGCCTGTAACAGAGGAGATGGATGGTCAACGAGTTTGAAGAAGTCCTTAGCGTTTGTATAGACCGCATCGTCATGGGTGACTCGGTGGAGGATTGCCTGCTAAGGTATCCAGACCATGCTCGAGAACTGGAACCCCTGCTGCGGACAGCCATTGCTGCGCGTCAAGCCGGCGCGGTGAAGGCCCGGCCCGAATTCAAGGCGGTTTCAGGGTATCACGTGCGCGCAGCGTTCCGGGAAAGAACAGCCAAACATGTCTCAAGCAAGCGGGGAGCCTTCCAGTGGCTGCCGCGCTGGGCGGTGGCCACGGCCGTGGTCTTGGTCGTGCTCGTCGTCGGTGCCACGGGTACCGTGGCTGCAGCAAGCGATGCTCTTCCCGGCAATGTGCTCTATCCTGTAAAACTGGCAGGGGAACGGGTGCAGATGGCCGTAACCTTCTCTGATGAAGGCAAGGCCAAACTGTACATCGAATTTGCCGATAGGCGAGCGGCCGAACTCGTAAACCTGGCGGCTACAGATGCTCCTGAACGTATAGAGGAGACTGCAGCCAGGTTGACCTCGAACCTGGCTGCGTTGGAAGCGCTGGCTGCGGCCGGCCGCGGTCCCGCGGACGAGACCAAAGCCGCGGAGCTTGAGCAAGAGCTTGCCCGCCATGCTGCCAGAAGTCTGGATGCTTTGGATAAAGCGCAGACAGAAACCCAGGAGACGGCCAAGGAGGCTGTCGACCAAGCCAGAGACAAGATGCTGCAAGGCTACAACTCGGCCCTGGAAGCCATGCAGAAGCGCGGTCGTTAGCCCACGACCGCCCTAACCTTTCGCCTGACCACTGCGTTACTTAAAATGAGGGGCACCGTGTCCCTGCAGAATCGGAGTGGGAGACTACGAGGGCGGACGGAATGGAGGCCAGCTTGATCAAGATAATCATACCTGCCGCGGCAATAATCATCGCCCTGGCTGTAACGGTCCCGCTGCTGCTGGGGGGCGATGGAGGCGGGGAGGACGGGCTTGTCCTGAAGGTAATTAACCCGGCTAACGAAAGCGTTGTTTACACCTTCGCGACCCAAGTAGCCGGCGAGACCCAACCGGACGCAGTAGTGAGCGTGAACGGGAGCCCCGTGGAAGTGGAAGCTGATGGCAAGTTCTCCACCGCCATCAGTTTGGAAGAGGGGCCAAATCTAATTGAAGTTATTGCTACGGACTACGACGGAAAAGAAGCTAGCGAGTTGCTGGTGGTAATCCGCATCCCCTAGCAAAGGAGTATTCGTTGTGAAGATAATGTGGACCATTTTACTGGCCGTTGTCCTGCTGGCGGGCCTGGTGTTGGGCGGGTCTGGCGCTTCCGCCGCGGAAGAAGAAACGGAACTATGCAGGGGCATCTTCGGTACCGTGGCCGGTGTCTCCATAGACGATGAAGGTGCAGGGACGATAGACCTGGAAGGCGCTTTGCCTGTGCAGGTTGAGGCTGCAACCAGGTATCACGTGCCCACCATCGTGCCACCCTGGCAGACGTGGGCGGGCCTCTCCGATGACGCCCGGATCCTGGTCCAAGGCTCTGTCCGTGTGTCCATACTTTTGACCGAAGATACCAGCCAGAGGATGGCCATGAAGGTCATGATAGTGCCTCAGTATCCAGTGCGCAGCCATCATGTCGGCGTAGTTATCAGCATTGATGGGGACACTATCACCATTCTCCAGCACAATGAGAAGGAAGTCACCATCTTCCTGCCTGAGGGTATGGACATGGCTCCGGGAGATGTGGTTACCATCATCGGGCAGCGGCTGGCTGGAGAGCCCCGTCCCAGGGCTGTGGCCGTTCACAATATCAAACAGTTGGCCCATCGTTTTCAGTCCCACCTGAACGATGCTCAAGGGGAGGCTGCGTTTGAACACGTGAGTGCCTTGCTCGACCGGGCACATAACCGGCACATGGAAATGCTCGACAGGTTGAAGGCGCGGGCCGAAATACAGGCCAACGATAGGGCTGTGGAAGCCTTGGGAAAAGCTATCCAAAATGCCCAGCGCGCTTATGACAACCTGGTACAGAGACGCACGGAGATCAGGGACCGGATAAGGGATAGTTGGGATGAGCTAAGGGGACGCTGGGCTGAGATAGCCGGCACAATAACAGAGTTGAATATAGAATACGGCAACGTGGTCGTTGCTGTAGAGGGGGACGAGGTGACACTGGGAGTGTCCGGCGCTACAAGGGTGCTTGTCGGCACCAGCCTGTCGGAGCTGGACGGCCTTGCCCCGGGTGATTTCATCAGCAGGGCAGTCTATGATGCTGAGACAATGGAAGCGGCCCTCATTATAGTGAGAGCTCCGGCCATGACGGCGGAATGGCAGGTAATAACAGGCGTTGTACGCGAGGTCAACCTGGAGGAGCAGACCGTGACCATCATCCGGGCTGTTGGAGATCCCGTCACCATTACCATTACCGGCGAGACGCGGACTGCCATGGGCGGGCGCATTATCACTCTGGGGCAGGTGAAGGACGGTTACTGGGTCAAACAAGCCGTCTACGCAACAGATACCATGGAGGCTCAATCGTTACTAGTGACGGCCCCGCCGCCCAGAGGGCGCTCGTAGGTCTTTTGGCTGCCACACCAGGCAGGGGCAGGCGCAAAAGGCATGTTAAACGCTAATCCCCGCTCCTGGCTTGCGATATTCTCCATATCTTTCCGGCCATGTAAAGTGATGTCACCAATATGGCTGCTATTAATACGAGGAAAGCCGGGCTCAAACTCTCCGCTCTCTCGGATGCGATCTCCACCGTGGCGTAGCCCAGGTAGGCCATTAAGGCCAGCACCAGGGACTTCAATACCAGGAGAGACCTGGCAACAAATACCCGCAATCTCTCCGCCTGATCACCGGTGATTGCCGCCTTGCGACTCTTGGGAAGATTGATCATCGACAAGGGGTCCCTTACTGCGGCCAGAGCCACTGTTATCATGCTCAGCAACAAGTATACAAAGATTGCCAGGCCGGGGAACAGAAGCACCATGCTCTTCCCTGCCCAATCATCAGGTTCGCCATGGACATCGAAACCGGCAGGTATCCGGTCTGGGAGGTCTCCATACGCTGACAATACCAGGTACAGGACCAGTGCCAACAAGAGTGCGGGTAACAGTTCCAGATGCACTGGGTAACATCTTGACAGCTTCTGCAACAGGGCTCGCACGGCAAGGATTTTAGCATGGCGGGCAGTCTCTCTCAAGAGACCCGCCGGGAACGGAACAGGCCAGGCAATGTCTTTGCGCCCTCAGGCGCGACTACCGGACATGGCGCAAGCCGGGGAAGGTTTTTCCGGCCCTGCGCATCATCGTTTGACCGGTGTTCAGCAGACATGTACAATATGGCAGGCGACTCGTGAAGCTGATACAGAGAAAAATGGTAAACACAGCAGTACAGGTAAACGTAGGAGAAAGGGTACGGGCCCTGCGGACGGTATTGGGTATGTCCGTCCGGACATTGGCCTCCCGTTCCGGCTTTTCTCCAAGCTTTATCTCGCAGGTGGAGAACGGGATAGTCTCACCTTCGATAGCCTCGCTGGAGCGAATCGCTGCGACATTGGGAATGACCCTGGCCGGGTTTTTCGCTACCGAACGGCCGGATGGCGGCCTTATCACACGCGCCGACAATCGCCGGGAAGTGACCAGCTCCTGGTCGCTGGCATGCATAGAGTCGCTAGCTACTTCCTGTATGTCCAGGCAATTAGAGGGGGTGCTTATTTCCGTGGCTCCTGGCGGGCGTAGCGGCAAGAAGCCGTCACATCATCCCGGCGAGGAGTTTGCCCTGGTCTTTGAGGGAGAGATCCGACTGACCCTGGGAGCGGACGTGCATCTGCTGAAGCGCGGAGACACAGCAGGATTCAGCTCAGAGGTCCCACACCTGTGGGAGAATACCGGGCCGGGAACGGCCCAAGTAGTCATTGTATCAACCCGCTTCGTACATTAGAAGGTTGGTTATCAACCAGATATCGACAAGGAGTTCTATTGACTTCAGTTTCACCCAGCGATGTAAACAATCTGCGGTGGGAGGTTGGCAGGCGACGGACTTTTGCTATCATATCTCACCCTGATGCCGGCAAGACGACGCTTACGGAGAAGATACTGCTCTATGCCGGGGCTGTGGACTTGGCCGGAGCTGTGCGGACCCGCGGCAGCCAGCGGCATGCCGTCTCTGACTGGATGAGCATGGAGAAGCAGCGTGGAATTTCCATCACGGCCACTGCTCTGGAGATGGAGTACAAGGGATACCGCATCAACCTGTTGGACACCCCTGGACACCAGGACTTCAGTGAGGATACCTACCGTACGTTGATGGCTGTGGACAGCGCTGTGATGGTGCTGGACAGTGCCAAGGGTATCGAGCCTCAAACGAAAAAGCTGTTTGCCGTCTGTCGAATGCGTGGCATACCCATCCTGACCTTTGTGAACAAGATGGACCATCCAGGACGGGACCCTCTGGAACTTCTCGACGAGATCGAGCGGGTCTTGGGCGTCAAGGCTGTGCCCATGAACTGGCCTATAGGCGAGTCACCTTCCTTTCTGGGAGTGTACGATCTGGTCACCAGGCAGGTCTTGCGGTTCCAGCGTACCGCACACGGCCAGCACCGTGCACCTGTCGAGGTGACCGGAATGAACGACCCCCTGCTTCGGGACCTTTTGGGAAATGATGACTACAAGAGACTGAGCGAGGAGGTCGAACTCCTGACCGGGGTGAACGGGTTATTCGACCGTGGGCATTATCTGGCCGGAGAAATGACGCCCGTGTTCTTCGGAAGCGCATTGAATAACTTCGGTGTAGAGAAGTTTTTGGAGGCGATTCTGGACTTGGCGCCCGCACCGGCATCATGCAAGGCCGAAGTGGGTACGATCCATCCGGAGAGCGAGGTGTTTTCTGGATTCGTGTTCAAGGTGCAGGCTAACATGGACCGGCGCCATCGGGACAGCATGGCTTTCTTGCGGGTGTGTTCCGGTCGCTTCCAGAAGGACATGACTGTACAGAACCCTCGCTTGGGACAGAAGGTCAGGCTCTCCCGTGCCTACCGGCTTTTTGCCAGAGAACGAGAGCCGGTCCAGGAGGCTTTCCCTGGTGATGTCATTGGAATTGTCAGTCCGGGATTCTTCTCCATAGGGGACGCCGTGACCAGTGGAGAGGAAATACCGTCCGTGAGTATACCGCGCTTTCCGCCGGAGCATTTCGGTGTTCTGGTCAATGCCGACATCAGCAGGTACAAGCAGTTCCACAAGGGGCTTCTGCAATTGGAAGAGGAAGGGGCGATCCAGGTGTTCCATGCCGAGGACAGCTTCAGGCGAGAGCCTATAGTGGCGGCCGTGGGCGAGTTGCAGTTTGATGTTGTCCTGGGCAGGCTCGCGGAGGAGTATGGTGTCCAGGCGCGCATCGACCGGCTGCCCTTTACTTGTGCCAGATGGATCGAAACTAATGGCCCGGGAATGGAGGAACTGTCACTGTTCAGCCGTGCCACGCTGCGCTGCCGAGATCGGCGGGACCGCCTGGTGGTCTTGTTTCTATCCGGCTGGCACCTGGAATACTGCCGGAAGGAGAACCCAAATGTCGACTTTGCCGAGATCGGCCGGTGAAGTATTCTTGGAGGGACCATGACGAATAGCAGCGATATCCAGGTACCGCCTTTTGTAGCCCGGTGGTACAGCCAGTTGAAGCCGCTGGCACTGAAGGAAGCGGTCCCGGACCCGACGCTGGCCGGCGTATTTTCAATAGATGTAACAGTTGGATTCCTGTCCGAGGGCAATCTGGCTTCGGAACGGGTCGGGAGAATCGCAGGGCCGGTGAGCAGTGTGTTCACCAGGGCCTATCAGCACGGCATCCGCCACTTCGTGCTGCTCCAGGACGCCCATGACCCACAGACACCGGAGTTTGCGGCCTTTCCCCGGCACAGCGTTCAGGGCAGTGCAGAGACAAACACCATTCCGGAACTCCGCGACCTGCCGTTTGCGGACCTCTTCAACATAATCGAGAAGAACTCTCTGCACCCCTCCCTGGGGACCGGCTTTGATAACTGGCTGGACGACAACAGGCACATACGGAAAGCGCTGGTGGTGGGGGATTGCACGGACTTGTGCGTGTATCAACTCGCCGCCTATCTGCGACTGAGAGCCAATGCCTTCAATGTACGGGATTACGAGGTTATAGTACCAGCCAACGCTGTTGAGACCTTTGACGTGACCGAGGAGAAGGCCTTGCAAACGGGAGCCCTAGTCCACCCGGCGGAGTTCTTTCATGAGGTCTTCCTGTACCACATGGCGTTGAATGGTATTCGGGTGGTCAGGGAACTAACCTGATTCTTGTGTGAACATGAGGGCGGCAGGTTGCGGACGGAGCCAATTGTTGGGAAGGGCGGTTTGGACGGGCAGCACCCCCGCCAGCAAACCGAGGAGGGACCCGGAACATGATTGTCGGGCCTGAGGACATGGGTCTTCTGACAGACCTCTATGAATTGACCATGGCCCAGAGCTACTTCCTGGAGGGGCACAATGAACAGGCCACGTTCAGTTTATTTATCCGCAAATACCCGCCTGACCGGGGCTTCTTTGTATCATGCGGGCTCGAGGATGTGCTGAAATACCTGGAAACATTCCATATCAGTCCTGACGGTATCGACTCGTTATACCGCGCCGGCATCTTCGCTGACAGTTTCCTGGACTACCTGAAAGGGCTGCGTTTTACCGGGGAAGTGCGTGCCATACCGGAGGGCCGGCTGTTCTTCGCGGATGAGCCGGTCTTGGAGGTCACCGCCCCCATGATCGAGGCGCAGATAGTTGAGACCTTCATAATCAACCAGTTTAACTTGCAGTGCCTGATTGCCAGTAAGGCAGCTCGCTGTGTGCATGCGGCCGCCGGTCGGAGGCTGGTGGACTTCTCGGTGCGGCGCACCCAAGGTATCGATGCCGGGATGAAAGTTGCCCGAGCCAGCCATATTGCCGGCTTCGCCTCAACCAGCAACGTTCTGGCAGGGGTAACATATGGTATTCCCATGGCAGGTACCATGGCCCATTCGTACATAAGCAGCTACGAGCATGAGATAGATGCCTTCAGGGCTTTCGCTCGCAGTCTACCGGAACGCTCAATACTTCTTATAGACACTTATGACACCATAGAGGGCGCATTCAAAGCCGTGGAGGTAGCTAGGGAGATGGACGCCGAGGGACTCAAGCTGCGCGGTGTGCGAATCGATTCCGGCGACTTGCTGGACCTGGGTATTCGGGTAAGGCGCATACTCGACGAAGCTGGCTTTGACGATGTTCAAATGGTGGGTAGCGGCGGTCTGGATGAGTTCGATATTGAGGACCTGATACGGGGTCGCGCTCCTTATGATTCCTATGGTGTAGGCACCAAGATGGGCGTCTCTTCTGACGCCCCATGGACCGACATGGCCTACAAACTGGTCCGGTACAGCGAAAGGCCGGTCTTGAAATTGAGCGCCGGCAAGGTAACCCTGCCTGATGCCAAGCAGGTTTTTCGCTTTGCAGATTCAGGCGGGCTTCATCATGATGTCATAGCCTTGCACCAGGAATCGCTTGAAGGCGGTGACCCTCTTCTGGAAAGCGTTATGGCTGGCGGGCGTGTCCGCAACCGTTTGCCGGCACTTACCGAGGTTCGAGAGCGCTTCTTGAGCGAGTTTGCCCAGTTGCCTGACCGCTACAAGGCTATCCGGCATCCGGATACGTACCCGGTGGAAATAAGTGCAAGGCTCATGTCCTTAACGGACCAATTACGGTACCATTATGCAGGTGCGAAAGAGTATGAGCCGGCCCGCGGCCGGGATGGGGAGCTTGGCGAAAGCTGAGAAGGTCGACGGTAAAGGGCTCTTCCTCAACTCACGTCGGAATCTGACTTGTATGTACGTGCCTTCCATTCCACACCTGCCCCGGTGAAGCGACGGAAAGACCCGTAGGCCCCCGAAGCCAGCATGAAGGATATGCCCAGGGGGTGCGAAAATGAGTAGAAGCGGGAATGCCGGAAACGGCGGTCTATGAGTATTCTCATGATCAGAACGATTATCACCTGAAGCACGATGACTTTCGACCATTCATAGGGGCCCATGGGTACGGGCGTATAGTGGAAAAAGAGCATGACGAAAGGTGCAATGAACAGGCCTGTGACGCCGGCGACCAGTATTCCTATTGACCAGGGGGCGACGGAGGTTATGGAGTAGATCCATTTTGCGAAACCCCGCCACAGGTCACCGAAGTTGTCGTACATGCGACAGGAGACCAACAGGGAGAGATCGACCATGGCGTGGCGCTTGCCATGGCGGACCATCTCGAATCCCATCCACACATCCTCGAGTATGCGCCCGCGAACAGCTTCATGGCCTCCTATTTCTCTGTAATCACCTGCGTGCATGAACAGGAACTGTCCGATGGCCAGTCCGGGCTTCGGCTTTCGGGAACGCTGCACGAACCACAAAGGCAAGCAACTCAGGATCAGGAAGTATATGGCCGGCATGGCAACGCGCTGGGATATGGAGACAGTCTGCTGGCGCGGGAAGCCGGAGATCATGGACAGCTTCTCTTTCCTGGCATAGTCGAGGGTCGCCCTGAGCATGCGCGGTTCATGTTTGGTATCTGCATCGGTGAAAAGCAGCCACTCCCCCCTGGCAGCCGCGGCAAGCTGCTGGCAAGCAAAAGGTTTGCCGGCCCATCCAGGAGCCAGAGGTCTGCCATGCAGGAGCTGGACTCTGGGTTCTGTGGCAGCTATCCTGTCGACCACCGCTGCAGTAGCGTCGCTTGAACTGTCGTCTAGGACCAGGATCTCGTAGTTGGGATAGTCCTGCCTGCAAAGTGACTCCAGGCATTCGCCTATGACTGACGCTTCATTGCGAGCTGGAATGAGGACCGAGATGAATGGTAGGGTGCCTAAAAGGTCCGCCTTGTCCCGTCCCAACCTGTGCAGTGATCTCAGGTTGATCACCAGGTTAAGGAGAAAGAGTGTCAAGATAAAGGAAACAAGTGCCAGATAGACTTGCCACATTTCTATTTGCTGTAAGTGCCCCAAGCCTGGGTCTGCAATATGTCATCGGTCTCTGTCCGGTTCTTGATGAAGAACATCCCGCATAGGGCTATAGCAGTCAAGGCATAGGCCCAGGAGAGCTCTCCCGGCCCAAAGAGAGTTGGGTTATAGACCGTGGCGAGCAGTAGTATTAGTGGAGTCATGGCGTGCCAGAATTGGTTGCTGAAATAGAATCGCCTCGTGATCAAGAGGGTCATAGAGAAGATGGCGACGCTTACAAGGAAAGGGACAGGGCACAATACCAGGAAGCCAGTCACAAAAATGGTCTGGCCGCGACCGCCATTCCATCCAAGCCAGATGCACCAAATCTGGCCTATGGAGGCAGCTACCAGGATTACGAGATAGGCCCAGAGTTGCCCCACCAGATAGTACGCAATAAGCAAGCACAGGAAAGTCTTGAGTATTTCCCCGGTCAGCGACAAAGCACCCAGTGCTCTGCCACCGTGAAGAACTACCGCGGTCGAGGTGACGTTACCTGTGCCGATCTCGCGCAGGTCACGCTTTCGAAAGACGTGCATCACAACATGGGCCGTCGGAACGCTTCCGATTAGGTAGCCTATTATGAGGATGGCTAGCAACGAGCCCATGACGGCCATAGCATTCCCTCTTGTTAATTCCTGCCCTAGTACATCGCGTCGCGATGTACATTGCCATGCGAAGTAAATATTAATGACAAACCCAGGGCTTGTCAATAGTCCTTTCTGCATTAGGGACCAACTGCGCGTCCGTCTTGACTGGTTCCGGAGCAAGCAGTCGGTCTTTGCTCGAGTGTGTCCCCAGTGGGAGTGTTAGGCAGCATGGCCTCCAACAGACTACAAAACCGTGGCCAGGATGTGTATGATAGGCCGGTAGGTTGCTCCAAAACGGGGATTTTCACCGATACAGGAGGGCACATGGAATCTTCAGGTTATGCTGGCAAGCTTCTCATTATGGATTTGACCACAGGCACGTCACGCACCGTCCCGACCTCTGAGTATACCGACCTCTTTCTCGGAGGGCGGGGCATCGCCCAGAAATTGTATTGGGATGAAGCATCGCCGGATAGCGGCGCTCTTGACCCGGGCAACGCCGTGATCTTTGCCACGGGGCCACTAGCCGGGGTGCCCGTAATCGGGGGGGGGAGATGGTTTGTCTGCGGCAAGTCGCCAATCACTCTCCCTGAACGTTTCTCTTACTGCAATCTGGGTGGGGACTGGGGAATACGTCTGAAATCTGCAGGGTACGATGCCGTCGTGGTCAAGGGAAAAGCAGCCAGGCCCGTATACCTTCGCATTAGCGAGGACGCCGTGGAAATAGTCGATGCTTCGCATCTGTGGGGAAACGGTACCATCAGTACCCGCCGGACTCTGGAAGTCGATGGGGGCGGAAACACGAGCGTGGTGACCATCGGCCAGGCCGGGGAGAACCTGGCCACCATGGCTTGCCTCATGGCCAGCGAGGATGCGGCCGGTGGAGGGGGCATGGGCGCCGTCATGGGCTCCAAGAACCTCAAGGCTATAGCGGTCAGGTCGGATAGAAGGAGGACCCAAGCAGCCAGGCCGCAGGAACTCAAGGAGCTTACACGGGAATTTCGTAGCATCTTGACCCTGTCGCCAACTGCAACTGCGGGCGGTATCGATCTGCGAATAACCGGGCCGGGTACAACCAAGTCTCCCTGCTGGTCATGCATAGGCGATTGCCTCAGACGCAGCTATCAGGCCCAGGACGGGAGCAGGGGCAAGTTCATGTGCCAGGCGGGCACTTTCTACCAGCCGGCGGCGGAAGCGGTCTACGGACCGGGTTATGAAATGCCTTACTTTGCCAACAAGCTGTGCGACGACTACGGACTTGATACCATGGCCGTGAGCCTGATAATGCTCTGGTTAATGAGATGTGCCAGGGCCGGGATCCTTACCGACGAGTCCGGCATCCCCCTTTCCCGGCTGGGTACCGCCGAATACATCGAAAACCTGGTGAAGAAGATCGCCCTGCGCGATGGTGTCGGGGATGTCCTTGCCGGCGGCGTTGAGAAAGCCGCCGAGCAGCTTGGGCCCGAAGCGGTTACCAAACTTCTTCCCTCCTTGTGCAAAGCCGGTCTTCCCAACGGCGTGGATTCCAGGCTTTACCTCAACACGGCCCTGATGGTGGCCATGGAACCCAAGCCGCCACTGGGACATACCCACGAGATAACGCGCGTTGTCCTGAGATGGATCGACTGGAGGCGGGGAGTCTCCGACAGCTATGTTTCGCCCGAGGTGTTTCGCAGGGTTGCCGATCGTTTCTGGGGAGGCGAAGAGGCTGCCGATTTCTGCGATCCCCGAGTGGTACCGTCTATGACCAGGATTGTTCAGGACCGGCAATATTCCCACGATTGCCTGGTCATTTGCGGTTTTCTCTGGCCCGTGACTGATTCCCGGTACACTTCCGATCACCTGGGCGATCCCTCTCTGGAGAGCAAACTGGTCTCAGCGATAACGGGGAGGAACGTGAATGAGCAAGGACTTCATGAGATCGGGGAACGGGCCGTCAACCTGCACCGCGCCATTCTCATCAGGGAAGGCCACCGGGGTGTGCAGGACGACCGGCTACCAGATACATGGCACTCCATGCCGCTTAAGGCTGATATGACAAACCCTGAGCTGCTGGTGCCTGGCAGGGATGGTGAGGCTGCTTCCCGGCAGGGCAAGGTGGTGGAGAAGGAGGAGTTTGCGGCAATGAGGCGTGCTTATTACCGGTTGCGAGGATGGAATGAAGACAATGGGTTGCCTACACGGCAGAAGATGGTCGATCTGGGGCTGGGCGATGTGGCGGAAGACCTGGCAAAGAGCTGCCTGCTGGGATAACCGGGCCGGTGTTCTTCATACAGAGAACACAGAGCTGGCCGCTTACACGCAGCCATAGTCAGGGAAGACGGTAAAAGGGTAGACTTGCCGGTTAGATGGGCCCGCTTTCCCGTTCCCCGGGCGTCTCTGGGTACCAGGAGACGCCGTTGATATGGCTGCCACCATCGGCGTACAGGGTATTCCCGGTGACGTAGCAGGAGTCCTCGGAGGCCAGGAACAAGGCCACACCGCCGATGTCCTTTTCCGGATCTCCCATGCGGCCCATGGGGTTCTGTTTGAGCAGGGCGGCGGCGTTTTCCGGGCTGCTTCGGGCGAAGACCTCGTAGGCCGGGGTGACCGCCGCCGGGCAGATGACATTGGCCAGGATATCGTACCTGGCCCATTCACGGGCCACAGTGCGGGTAAGCGATCGCAGTCCCTCTTTCACGGTGTTATACTCTGCTGTGAACATGTGCGCATTCACCCCGTTCAGGGAGCACATGCTGATGATCCTGCCACCTCCGCTACGTCGCATATGCGGGAAAACCGCCTGCATGGCCCAGAAAGCTCCCATGACACCAATGCGGTAGGCCTTCTCCATCTGGGAATCCGTTTTCTTCTCCACCGGCTGGAATCCGCCTCCGCCCCAGGCGTTGTTCACCAGGATATCCACCTTGCCGTATTTGTCGGTAGCGAAGGCCACGGTTGCCAGTATGCTTTCCTTGTTTGAAACATCCGTCTGGACGAAATAGGCCCCGGCTGCAAAATCGGCGGCTATCTCCGCCGCGGTCCTTTCGCCAATCTGCGGCGCGATGTCGGCAATGATCGTCGCTGCTCCTTCCGAAGCAAAGCGGCGGGCAATTCCCTTGCCAACGCCCTGTGCGGCCCCGGTAATGATGGCGACCTTGTTATCGAGTCGGCCCATTCGATTCCTCCTGCGAAATCATTCAGGTGATCAGAACGGTTGGTCTCTCCATGGATTGTACACAGCGGAAATGCCGGAAACAAGTCGCTGCCCAAGTGGGTCCCAAGCCGGGCCCGGATAGGGTCCGCCCCTGACCGCCATACGAGTTCCTGCGCTCCGGCCCTTGGGCGGATGGAGACCAAAGTAGAAGCAGGTTTGGTCACTTAAGATAACTAGATCGACGAGGCTTACAAGTGATATTAGGCTAAATGACTATAGCTTGATGTCCGTTAGGACCCATCTTTACGAAAACGCAAACTATGCTTAACTTAAGTATCTTTGGAATAACCATATCGAAATTGAGGATTCGTGGTCCGGCCGGCGTGTCGGCCTTCACCGGCTTAACTAAAATGACACAAAGAATTCCTCTCTTGCAGGGAAAGCCTGGTAATATGATAGAGTGGATAAATGTACGGGAGTTCCGCCTATGATGCAGTTGTCATACCTGAGTAAGAACGGCAGGCGTCTCCCGAAACGAGGGAATGCATGAATGGTGGGTGGAATAAGTGTGATACAATAATATGGAGCTGGTGGGACTCGAACCCACGACCTTCTGACTGCCAGTCAGACGCTCTCCCTCTGAGCCACAGCCCCAGACCAATGTCTAATTTACCAGAAAAACATGCACTACACAAGCGGATTTGGCCGTCGTACAGACGGAGATATTATCGACACGGAAGCTATTGGCCCAAGGGGTTACACCGGCGCGACTGCCCCCGTAACTTTTTGTTCATGTTGAAACAAACACGTTTACTTTTCTGTAACACCGGGGCGCTAGTCTGGGACGTAGAGATTGCCTGGCTACGCATGCGTTTTTGTGACTAAAATTATTTGCAAACGATGGACATTCACCGTATATTGGAGCGAGGCTAATTGGCTGTCTTCCCTGAGAATGGGTTCTGTGGTAAAATACAACTAAAGAAGGTTAGTTATGGCAAGTAGATTTGAGAAGTTTTCGGAAAGAGCACGACGTGCTCTGACTTATGCGCAGGAAGAAGCGCAGAGGTTTAATCATAACTATATTGGTACCGAGCATATTCTGCTTGGCCTTGTTCGCGAAGGGGAAGGAGTTGCCGGTAAGGTATTGACGAATCTGGGCGTGGACCTGAACAAGGTACGCGCCGCGGTGGAGTTTATCATCGGGCGCGGCGGCAAGACAAGCCCGGGTGAAGTTGGACTCACTCCTCGGGCGAAGAAGGTCATCGAATTAGCCGTTGATGAGGCGAGACGTTTCAACCATAATTATGTGGGTACCGAGCACTTGCTCCTGGGCTTACTTCGTGAAGGAGAGGGCGTAGCCGGGGGCGTACTCGAAAGTCTGGGCATAAATCTCGAGCGAGCTCGAGCCGAGGTTACCCGTATTCTGAACCAGGGCGCGGCCCAGCCTCAGTCCGGGCAACGTGCTTCCAGCCGGACTCCTACCTTGGACCAGTTGGGACTGGACCTGACTGCGATGGCGAGAAGCGCCAAGCTGGACCCGGTAATCGGGCGGCATAAAGAGATCCAGCGGGTCATCCAGATACTGTCCAGGCGCACCAAGAACAATCCCGTTCTGATTGGCGAGCCGGGAGTAGGTAAGACCGCTATAGTCGAGGGACTTGCTCACCGGATCGTAAGCGGCGAAATCCCGCATACTTTGCAGGGCAAAAGGGTTGTATCCCTTGATATGGGATCGCTGGTTGCTGGCACAAAGTATCGTGGCGAGTTTGAAGAAAGATTGAAGAAGATAATCGAGGAACTGAAGGGCGCGGGCAACTGCATCCTGTTCGTCGATGAAATGCATACGATTGTGGGTGCCGGTGCTGCAGAGGGCGCGGTCGACGCGTCGAACATCCTCAAGCCTTCGCTGGCCAGAGGTGAGTTGCAGTGCGTCGGGGCTACCACTCTGGACGACTACAGAAAGCATGTGGAGAAGGATGCTGCACTGGAGCGGCGTTTCCAGCCCGTCACAGTTGACGAACCATCGGTCGAGCAGACCGTAGAGATACTCCAGGGCATCAAATCCCGCTATGAGGACCATCATCAGTTGGTCATCACCGAGGAGTCTCTGAGATCGGCGGCCAACCTGGCGGCGCGGTATATTCCTGACAGGTTCTTGCCGGACAAGGCCATTGACCTGGTGGACGAGGCAGCCTCAAGGGTCCGGCTTAGGGGCGGGACCGTCCCGATCGGCCTGAAGGAGACCAAGAGGGCCTTGGAAAGCGTCAGGCAGGACAAGGAGGCGGCCATCAGCTCACAGCAATATGAATATGCTGTGGAGTTGCGTGATCGGGAGATGCATCTGACCGAGAAGATAAAGGAACTTGAAGAGAACTGGCAGGCCGAGCTTACCAAGGAGACGCCGGTGGTGACGGAAGAGGACATCACCGAGGTGGTCAGCATGTGGACTGGAATTCCGATCTCCAAGCTGGCTGCGGATGAGGCTACCAGGCTGCTCGAAATGGAGAGCACCCTGCACGGTCGCATTATCGCCCAGGATGAGGCCATTGTGGCTATTTCCAAGGCTGTGAGGCGGGCGCGCACCGGACTTAAGGATCCCAGGAAGCCTATCGGCAGCTTCATCTTTCTGGGCCCTACAGGCGTCGGTAAGACTGAGTTGGTCCGGGCTCTGGCCGAGTTCATGTTCGGCAGCGAAGATGCCCTGCTCAGACTCGATATGTCTGAGTTCATGGAGCGGCATGCTGTCGCCAGGCTGGTAGGCGCTCCTCCCGGCTACGTCGGTTATGACGAGGGCGGCCAGTTGACGGAGGCAGTAAGGCGCAAGTCCTATACCGCCATCCTGCTGGACGAGATCGAGAAGGCGCATCCGGATGTGTTCAACATCCTGCTCCAGATCTTCGATGATGGGCACCTGACCGATGCCAAGGGTCGCAAAGTCGACTTCCGAAATAGCATCATAGTGATGACGAGCAATATCGGGGCTGAGCTTATCAAGAAGGACGCCGTAATCGGTTTTGTGAGCCGTACTGATGAGACCAAGGCCAAACAGCAGTCCTACGAACGGATGAAGGAGAAGCTGCTCGAAGAGTTGAAGAAGACCTTCCGTCCTGAGTTCCTTAACCGGCTTGACGGCGTAGTCGTCTTCCATCACCTCGGTAAAGAGCACATCCGCCAGATCGTGGAATTGATGCTTCGGCCGGTCCGTTCCCAGCTTATCGAGAGGGGCTTGGGCCTGGCCGTTTCTGAAGAAGCCAAGGATCTCCTGGCAGAGAAAGGCTACGATGAGGCGTTCGGTGCAAGGCCGCTGAGGAGGGCTATCCAGACCATGGTCGAAGACCAGCTGTCTGAGATGTTGTTGCGAGGCGAATTTGAGCCGGGCGATACCATCTACCTGGACCGGGAGGGCGATGAGATTGTCCCCCGCTCCATGAATGCTGTGGAGTCTACTCAAGCCACCTAGCGGCTGAAAGAGGAACAACAAAGGGGAGCCCGAAAAGAGGCTCCCCTTTTTGGCAGGCTTGATTGAGTAAGAATTCCAGGATAGCTTACACCTGCCGTGAATGCGGCAAGCACAGCCCCAAGTGGCTGGGGCATTGCCCTGATTGCCAATCGTGGAACACCTTCGAAGAGACCAAGCCCAGTACCAAGCGCGGCGGTCCGCCAGTCCTGCTCAATCCCGCCTTGGAACTTTCCATGGTCGAAACCGAGGACAAGCCCAGGCTGGCGTTCAGGCTGCACGAGTTGAACAGAGTATTAGGGGGCGGCATGGTGCCGGGATCTCTTGTCCTGATTAGCGGGGACCCGGGTATCGGCAAATCGACATTGCTCCTGCAGGCCTCGTCGGGTATCGCCGGCAAGGGAAGCAAGGTTGTCTACGTGTCTGGCGAGGAATCACCCTATCAGACGAAGCTACGCGGCGACCGCTTGGGCCTCAAAGGCCATGACCTTTATCTGGTGACGGAGACCAATATGGATGCCATCTTGCAACACTTGCAGGACTTGTCTCCGGCTCTGGCCGTCATCGATTCCATACAGACCGTCTATCTGCCGGAATCGCCTGGGGCTCCCGGCAGCGTATCCCAGGTGAGGGAGTGCACGGTCAGCCTGATGCAATGGGCCAAATCGGCCTCCATACCGGTACTGATTGCCGGCCATGTCACCAAGGATGGGTCCATAGCCGGCCCCAAAGTACTGGAGCACATCGTGGACGTGGTCCTGTATATGGAGGGTGAGTCTCTGAGTACCTATCGCCTGCTGCGAGGTATGAAGAACCGCTTTGGCTCTACTAACGAGATCGGCATCTTCGAGATGCGCGGTGACGGCCTGGTGGAGGTCGAGAACCCGTCCCTAGTCTTTCTATCGCAGCGTTCCCAACCGTCCACAGGTTCTGTAGTGTCCGCCACCCTGGAAGGTACGCGGCCCCTGCTAGTAGAGGTGCAGGCATTGACGTCCACGACGAACTTCGGCCTTCCCAGGCGCACGGCAAGCGGCATCGACCTTAACCGCCTGCTCCTCATCATTGCAGTCCTTAACAAGCGTGCCGGCCTCTCTCTGGCCAACCAGGATGTCATCATCAACGTAGTGGGCGGGCTGCGAGTAAACGAGCCTGCCATGGACCTGGCCATTGCCCTGTCCATAGCTTCCAGTTTTTCCGACAGGTACGTGGAACCGGACCTGATCGCGCTGGGAGAGATAGGGCTGAATGGTGAAGTCCGGCCTGTCCCCCAGATGGAACGCAGGCTGGCCGAAGCTGCCAGGCAGGGCTTCAGGCGCTGCGTCGCGCCCGCAAATTCAGCAAGCGATGTCAGGGCACCGAGTGGCATGGAGGTTACGGGCGTGACCAGCCTCAGGGAGGCGTTGAGTGGGGCACTGCGCGGCCGGCAACAGTCAAAACATTGAGTCCATGGGACCGATATGGGTGCCGGTTCACGCCTTGTGACCAAACCGGCTGCATGCTAAAATCCGGTGAACCATGCGCATAGTCTTTATGGGTACCCCCCGATTTGCCGTGCCTTCTCTGGAATCCCTGGTTGAGGCTGGCCACGAAATCGTGTGCGTATTTACACGGCCTGACAGACCAGCCGGCCGGGGGCGCTCAGTTTTGGCCTCTCCCGTAAAGGAAAAGGCCCTGCAATATGGCCTGGCCGTCCACCAGCCCCGGTCCCTGCGCTCGCTCGAAGAATGGGAGCGGCTGAAGGCCCTGTCCCCTGAGGCCGTTATTGTAGCGGCCTATGGGCTGATACTACCCGAGCAGATACTGGCCGTCCCGTCGCTTGGATGCCTCAATGTTCATCCTTCCCTCCTGCCCCGGCACCGCGGGGCTTCCCCGGTAGCCAGCGCTATCCTGTCTGGAGATGAAGTCACCGGCGTCACCATAATGCTCCTGGACAAGGGTATGGATACGGGCCCCATGCTTGCTCAGGTCAAGGTCCCCATCGCTGAGAATGACACAACCGGTACACTAACCACGGAACTGTCCAGGATAGGCGCACAGTTGCTCATCCCTACCTTGCTTCTCTGGTCGGAGGAGAGACTGACTCCTGAGATCCAGAACGAAAGCAAGGCCACCTATTCCCAACCAATAAGTAAGGATAGCGGACGGATCGACTGGACTCTGCCAGCCGGGGATCTGTGGCGCCGGGTGAGGGCTTACAACCCGTGGCCGGGTTCATTTACGACGTGGCAGGGCAGGTCTCTCAAAATCATCGAGGCTACCCCGGTACGAGGGCAGGGCCCTGCCGGCAAGGTGGTACCGCTGGGGCCCGGCGGACCGGCGCCTGTGGCTGTTTGTGCTGGCGAAGACATGTTGGGCATAATGCAACTGCAACTGGAGGGGAAACGCATTATGGCCGCCGGAGACTTCCTGCGCGGCCAGCGCGATTTCATCGGGTCCTTGTTGCCTTCGTAACGGGCACGATCCGGGCGGGTGTGTGACTAGGCCGGTAGTCCGAAGGCGCTCCTTATCCGAACCCAGTCGTCTTCCGAGGGCAGGACATAGTTGGCGGTCCTGGCGGGAATCGGCAGCCCTGTCCCCTTCTTGATATCCACTGCCATCTCGGCCATCTTGGCAGCGACCATTACGCAGTCCAAGACAGGCACGGTCTGCCCGTTAACGGTCAGCTTGTTGAACCCGGCCATGCTGCAGAAAAGACTGGTCCCGGCGCATCCCAGTATGATGACATCGGCCCCGTCGGCCACGCATTCCCGGGCCACCTCGGTTACCGAGTCCACACACAGTTGGGGATTGCCAAGCCACTTGGGGAAACAGTCGACGAAGGGTTCCTTTTCGAAGCGGATGCCGTTTGGTATGAGCCGGTCCTGCAGGCCGTGCTGCTGGACCTGCTCGGATATCTGGCCGGGTTGTCCGGGCATGCTGGCACCGATGATGGCAAACCTTCTGCCGAGCTGGCAGGCGAAGTGCATAGTGGCTTCGGCGGGGCCGAACAAGGGCATTCTGACCACTGACCTGGCTTCCTTGATGCCGGGGTCGCCGAAGCAGTGGACGGTGCCGGCATCGAAACCTTCCTTGTCAGCCTCGATAAAGGCTTCAACGATCTCACGTTTATCCAGCATGGCGAAGTACGGGTTATCGAAGTCCAGGACATTGTCACCCTTGAGTCCCTGTTTGATGGGCTTCAGCATGACCTCGGTACCAGGTTGCAGGACCTTGTCGAAGCTGTTTTTCACGGCGGAGAACCAGGGATCGATGAACTCATTGGGCATTTCGGTGATATGGACCAGGCACAACTTCATGATCGGCCTCCCTTTTGTAGAATATGAGCCGGTATAACATGCGATGCGTGGCAGTGTCAAGGATGAGCGAGAGATGGTAACTGCTTGAATAAAGGTTCAACAATATGGCTGGACAAATCTCTGGTCATTTGCGGATATTTTCCCGGGTAGCGCTGGTCAATCCGGCGAAATGATGCCTTATAGCCCTGGACAGAGCAGTGCCAGCTCAGGGCAGCGCCTGCTGTCAGCTTGGGGTGACCGGTATCTCCCAAGCCGGATAGGGAAGGTCCTACTGTCCGGTCGACAATTCGCGATGCCCCGGCCTTGCCCTGGGTTGGCATGCGTATCAGTGGCTGGTTTTCCCGTCCCTGCACTTTCGCCGGTCAACAAGCCAAATATTGACCCAGTAGACCGTCGAAAAGAACAACCAGACGGCCCCGTAACCTATCAGGAAGTCCATATGGCTCCTTTTCAGTGCGTCGGCGCGATACTAACACGATTATGTTGTCATGCGGGTTAAAATTGGTTAAGAAAGAGTCTCGGAATGGTCTCATCCTTCTTTGCTGGTCTGTGGGAACTCCAATACTCCCAACGCGGTATTGCTCTGGATCAAGAACCGCTGTGTACACTTGGGGCAAATCCTGGCGAATTGGAACAGGAAAGGAAGGTGGACCATGCTTCCCAATGGTTTGTATGACCTGATGATGCAAATGGTCGTGGAGAACAAGAGCCTTTGGCAGATCAAGAACAACTACATGAAGGATGCGGAGGGTTGTGCCGAATGCATTGACTTCTGGCGCAGAATGGTTGATGACAAGGAGGCCCACATAAGAGAGTTGGAGTCCTTGATCAAGGCGCATCTAACCCAAAAGGTAAGCGTCTGAGAATTACACCACACAGGGCAGCAAGTGGGCTTGAGAACAGTAGCGCGAAGAGTTTCCTGCTTGATCCCTTTTTTGGGGTTGGTGACCTTCGACAGGTTTCTCATGCGCAGGGTTTCTCGGGTGGCGGCCGCTATGGACGTTTCAAGATTCTCCTGGCAACCGGGAAACTGCTTAGTCTTCTAGGAGGCGAAGCATCTCCAGTACGGGGAGAGTCTGTCTTTCACGCCCTTCACGGTCTCCTTCACTTCTGCAACGGCGGAATCCCTCCTGTGTCCAGAGGGAATCGAGTAGGGTTCTTCAACATCCATTTCCATACCGGTCAGGCCACAAATTGAAGACAACCATCCTCGGGGAAACAGGATGGCCCGGGGATCGTAACCGGAACCCTCAAAGGCTATGAGCTTCCCCTCGCACAGTTCCTCCGCTGCCTGCCCGACTCTTTTGCCAATGGCGTAAATGCCCTTCAAGGTCAAGCCCATGTGCGTGATCTGGTCGCTGAAATGTGTGTCGCTCCCGCCCACCATCAGCAACACTTGTGGACTAAACTCTTGAGCCAGCGGAGCAAAAATGCTGTCAAGCACATACTGGTAAGCAGAATCGCTGGTCCCGGGGGGTACAGGGACGTTCACGGAGTAACCCAGGCCTTTTGCCAGACCTATGGGGTTAGTGTAATCTGGTCCCGGATACAGGGTACGCGGATCTTGGTGTATGGATATGAACAAGACCCTGGGATCACCGGCAAATATGGCGTAGATTCCATCCCCGGCATGAGCATCTGCGTCCAGTACCATAATTCGTTCCAGCCCGTGGTTTTGCATGAGGTTTTCAGCACATATTCCGACGTCGCTGAAGATTCCGAAACCCTTCTCATGATCCCTGCCGGCGTGTTGCACACCTCCGCCGATGACGATAGCTTTGTTGATGGTCCCCGACTGGACCAGGTCTCCGGCCAATTTGCCTGCCCCTGCCAGCAAGCGTGCGGCCCTTACCACTCCGTGCGAGAGAGGCGTATCATGTGGGTCCCGGGACTGGCAGGTCTCTATGCGTGTGATGTATTCTTCGGAGTGGACAAGCTTGAGATCATCGTCGGTGGCATAACCGGGCTCAATGACCTGGAAATCCGGATGGCGGCCTAGCTTCTCCCGGAACAGGTCCATGAAACGCTCATATCTTTCGCCGGTAAGGACATGACCCAGGTCATACTCTCGCAATCGCTGGCTGTAGAGTATCGCCGTCCGCATCACGCATTTCCTCGGGAAGTGGGACCCCGGATGGGCCAAGACTCCCCTCGCTGACCGGTTTATGGTTTGGTTCGGACGCCGGCCGGCGACGGGCGAAGCTCGAATTCGAGGCTATCACCCGGACGCAATTCACGTATCTGATCCCGAAACCCCACCTGTACCGGAGTGACGAGTCCTCCGCGCCTCGTGGCTGACAGGGATAAGGAGTCTTGTGTTATCTTCACTTCGATCCATTGTTGGTGGTAACGCACGTACAGAGAGAGACTCTTCAGCTCTTCCGGCAAGTAAGGGTCAAACCAGAGTACGCCGCTACGGGTAACGATTCCCGTGTAACATCTCTGGATGACATCAACCGAACCTGCCATGGCCCCGAGATGTATGCCCTCCGGGGTGGTACCTCCCTGAACATCTGAAACGTCGCTCTCCAGCGCATCCTTGAAGAGGAGCCAGGAAAGCTCGCGCTGGGACCGAGACAGCACCCAGGAATGGACTACCCGGCTGAGGGTTGAACCATGCGAAGTCCGTTTCAAATAGTATTCAATGTTCGTATGGATCATTCCCGTATCGAAATCGTAACCGAGGCGGTAGAACAGTTCTATCAGTTCTCCAGGAGAAAAGAGATAGAAGAGCATTAGGAGATCCGCCTGCTTGGAGACCTTGTAGCGATTTGGCGTGTCCTCCTCCGCCTCCAGAATGCGGTCCAGGCGCTCTATTCTACCGTACTTGTCCCGGTAACCTTCCCAGTCGAATTCTTCGAGGTTTTCGTAGCCTTCGAATTGACTGACGATATTCCCATCATGAAAAGGTACCAGCATCTTCCGGCTGATATCATCCCACTTCTCGATCTCCTCCATGCGCAGGTTCAGATTGTCGTGCAAGGACTGCTTGCGGTCTTCAGGCAGCAGATCTAGTATGTCCAAGGCCCGGCATAAAACCCACACAGCCATGACATTTGTATAGGCGTTGTTATTAATGCCTGGTTCTTCCTTGCCTGGATATCCGTCATGGTACTCGTCAGGTCCCATGACGCCGTGTATTTCATAGCGGTCCCTGGCCCTGTCATAATGGGCTATGCTGGCCCAGAACCTGGCGATCTCGATGATCATTTCCGCACCATAGAAAGACAGGTAATCGATATCGTTCGTGACCTGGTAGTAGTTCCAAATATTGTAGGCTATGACACTATTGATGTGCCGTTGCAGATATGTATGGTCCGGCAACCAGCGGCCTGACATGGGGTTTAGGTGCAGTACCTGGCTTTCTTCCCTGCCGTCGCTGCCGCTCTGCCAGGGATACATGGCACCGGCATAGCCTGCCTCACTGGCCGCCCTGCGTGCCTCGTTCAGGCGGCGGTAACGATATTGAAGCAGGGACCTGGTTATATCGGGAATGCTGAAATTGAGGAAGGGCAGGATGAAGACCTCGTCCCAGAATATGTGTCCCCGGTAGGCCTCGCCATGAAGGCCGCGTGCAGGAACACCCGCATCCAGGTCGATGGTGTGCACGGACACCGTTTGCAACAGGTGGAATACATGCAGATTCAGGATGAGTGAAGATCGCTCGTTGTCCTCCAGGGTGAGGCCGCAGCGGTGCCATAAATGGTCCCAGCCCAGTACATGTTGTTCCAGCAGTTTATCGAACGCGGGTGCTCGCTGCGTTGCATTCAGGGCCGCCAGGCCGCTCTCTGAAATGGCCAGGTCCCTTGAGGTAAATAGCGCCACCATCTTTTCAACAGTGACCGGCTGCTTTTCCTGCAGGTGCAGGGTGAATTCCTGGCTGATGTAGCGCGGTTCTTGTACGACTTGGAACTGTACCTGGACCGGCGCGCCGTTTTGCATGACCCTGGTGCGTGCCGCTTCTGATATGCGGATTTTCGACTGGTTGGTCTCGACTTGCAACAGAATGGAATCTTCACCCTCCGGTCTGCTATAGACTGGCGAAAGATGATCGCTGTCCAACTGGCGGTACCGGGCAACCCCCGTGTTTGCTACGCGCCCGTCCAAGGCGGAGCATATATCGACGGAGCCTGACCAGTCTTCAGGGACTATCGTCGTCTCCAGGCATGCCAGGTGAGGGTTGCGGATGCTCACTATCCGGCGTTGTACTATCCGTGTATGCCGTTGTAACTTATCTTTGAAACGGATGGCACGGGTGAGTATCCCCTTGTGCAGGTTCAGTTCCTGACGGTATTCCAGTATTTCGATCTCATGCAGGTTGAACCACTCACACCCCTCGAGTCGGAACAGGAAAGAAAGCCAGTTAGGTGCGTTGACCAGGCTCTCGTTCTCTATGGTGCGCCCCGCGATATGGGTGGCCAGCCTGTTGTAACACCCGGCTACGTAGGTGCCCGGGTAATTTTGTTCTCCTGCCTGGGCTTCCGGAGCAGCCCCTCTGGTAGCGAAGTGGCCGTTGCCAAGCGTGCAAAGGGCTTCTCGCAGCTTTTCCTGGTTGGGATCATAGTCTTCGTATGTCAGGGACCAGATGCCTATGGTTGTCTTGCCCTCAGCCAGGCCGGCCAGGTAATCCAGGAATGCCAGGACCTCTTCAGGGCTTTCGAGCACGTAACGGGCCGCAGAGGGCCGCGAGTCAGTACCTACGACCACGCCGACGCCGCGTCTACGGACGGCCTTGAAAGCATCCTCATCTGTGATGTCGTCGCCAACAAATAGGGGGGCAATGTCTGCTCCATCCAGGAACAGTGTATTGAGTAGTCCCAGCAATGCCTTTCCCTTGTCCCAGTCTACGTTTGGAATAATCTCTAATATCTTCTTGCCGCCTCTGTAGCGAAGCTGGGGCTCTCCTTCTACAACGCTCTGGACCGCTCCTTCAAGCTCTTCAATAGCGCTATCCTCTTTCACCTGGCGGAAATGCAAGGCGATGGCGTACCGCTTTCGCTCCAGCCTGGCACCCGGAATGCCGTCAATAACAGGTTTGAGTTGTGCCTCAGCCCAGTCCAGGGCAGGGAGGAAACGGTGACCCATCTCGGCGAAATGCTGTGCCCCCGGTCCTGAGACATCGAAACCGTGACTGCCGGCATATATAACGTTGTCGAGCCCTATCTTGCTCTTGACATCGTTGAGATCGCGCCCGCTCAGGATGGCCACTGTCCCTCGGTCAGCCAGGCGGCGTAACACCGATTTCATCCTGCTGGGCAGGAGTGCCTGGTCGGGGTCTTCCACTATCGGCGTCAAAGTCCCGTCATAGTCCAGGAAGAGTGCAAATGTGCCCTTCCATACCTGCTGAAAAATGTCCTCTTTGCTATTCCAGGCAGAGGGAAGGTCCGTCATATTGCGCACTGGTACCTCCACGTCCGAACGTTCAAAAGTGATTTCAGCAAGGTCTCGCACCACCAGATTGGCTCCCCACTCCGCCAGGCCTTTACCGTTCCGCGACCTGTCGACGCCGATTACATAGCGGAAACCGCCTTTGCGTCCCGCTTCCACCCCGGCGATGGCATCTTCGACGATGGCCGCCCGGGCAGGGGCTATCCCTAGCAGGCGGGCAGCCTCGATGAAGATGTCGGGTTCCGGCTTGCCCCGGAGACCGAACTTGGCCATGTCCTCACCGTCTATCTTGACCTCGAAAAGTTCTCTGACTCCTGCAGCCTTTAGTATTCGCTCTGCATTGCGACTGGAGGAGATGACTGCCACGCGCAGTCCTCTGGATTTGAGTTCCTCTATTAGTCTGATAGTAGACTCGTAAGCACGGGCCCCGATTTTTTCCAATGCTTCGAGAAAGTACCGGTTCTTGCGGTTGCCCAGGCCGTAGGCGGTCTCTGCTTCTGGGCCGTCACTGATATCGCCCTGAGGAATCTTTATGCCTCGCGAGGCAAGAAAGGCCCGTACACCGTCCTGGCGCGGTTTGCCATCCACGTAGCGCTGGTAGTCGTACTCCTCGTCAAAGGGCAGGAAGGCTTCGCCCAAGCGGCGCGCCCGTTCTTCCAGGCATTCGTCAAACAACTTTTTCCAGGCTGTGGCATGGACATGCGCCGTATCTGTCACCACGCCATCCATGTCAAATATCACGCCATCAATCTCTTCCAGGTTCACCAGATTGTACTGTCCACGAATGTTCGATTTCATATTGTTCTCCTTAAGCCGGCACTGCACACGCTCGGGCATGCAGGGGGATACCCTGTCTCTGTTGAAATATAACCGCGCTTGAAATAACGGAGAATACCTAATAAGAGGTATTAAGACCCTTGCGGAATCCGGGCGACTGGATTTGGAAGAGGGCTTTGACTTCGATGGGTTCAGAGGTTTCAGGTCACCAACCAGCCGCCGTCCACGATGATTGCATTTCCACTTATGTAGGAGGCCTCCTCAGAAGCCAGAAAGGCGGCTACACGGGCAACCTCTTCCGGCTGTCCGAACCTGCCCGCTGGGACCCTTGCCAGTACCCGGTCTATCTGTTCGGGTGCTTTGGCCTCTGCAGCCATGGCCGTATCTATTACTCCGGGACAAATGGCTGTTACATTTACGCCATGGGGTGTTAGTTCCAGAGCCAGGGCGGAAGTCAGACCTATAACACCCGCTTTGGACGCCGTATAGTGGGCGATATGGGGATAAGCCATGCCACAACCTCCCATGGAGATGGAACCGATGTTGATTATGCGTCCCCATTTGTTCGGGACCATCTCTCTGGCAGCAGCCTGGGCGCACAGGAATTGCCCTTTGAGGTTAACGCCCAAAGTCAGGTCCCAGTCTTCCTCCGACAATTTCAAGAGTGGTCTGCGGCCGAGGATGCCGGCGTTGTTGACGAGTATGTCCAGTTTCCCAAAGGTATCCACTGCCTGTCGGACCATGTTCTCTATCTCCTGCCGGGACCTGACATCGCATCTGATAGCCAAGCCCTTGCCGCCTGCGTCCTCGATGGCCTTTACAACTTGCCGGCACTCATCTATTTCAAGGTCGCTGACTACGACAAGCGATCCTGATTGGGCAAAGACCTTGGCGATGGCCTCGCCTATACCACGGGCTGCCCCGGTGATTATGGCGACGCGATTCTCCAACTGCATGAAACTCCCTTCCCCGGTAACAAGTGACCAGCTAAGCTTGGGGCAGGTCCTTGACCGCCGGCGCGTGAATCACTTCACCCTCATGACTGAACCGGGTGCCATGACAGGGGCAGTCCCAGCTACGTTCGGCGTCGTTCCAGGCCACAATGCATCCCATATGGGTGCACTTGGGGCTCAAGGTATATGTCCTGCCCTCCATATCCTTGTAGACGGCGATTTTCTTGCCGTCCCTGCCAGCCAATTTGCCCTCGCCCGGCTTGATCTTGGTCACGTCTTCGTCCGGTTTCGCCAGCCTTCCGCTAACCAAGTCTTTCAGTACTGTGGTATTATGGCTGACCAGTTCTCTGGCCACGGCCGAGTCTAATTTGAAGCGATTGGGATCGAATACAGGAGCCCGGTCCTCTGGCTTGCCCTGAATGAGGTTTGACAGAATCTGGGCGGCTACCACACTCGTGGTCATACCCCACTGGGCAAATCCGGTGGCTACCATGATGCGCTTGCTGAATGGTGTGGCCTTGCCGATATACGGGACCTTGTCTATGGTCACGTTATCCTGAGTTGACCAGCGATAGTCCAGGACGGGTTGATGGAAAATACGGTTTACAGCTGCCGCCAAGTCCTCGTAACAGGAGACCGTGCTGGCTGCATGCCCGGGCTTATGCTCCACCCCACTGACTATGACAATATCGCCGGCGTCTGTGGGTTGTGAGCGGAAGGCCAGACTTAGTTTGTCCACTCCCGCAAACATTCCTCCGGGGTAGATTTCCTTGGTCCTGATGGCGTAGACGTATGAGCGGACCTGGTTGAGCCGGGCGAAATAAAGGCCCGACTTGTCGAAGAAGGGATAGTTAGTGGCCACGACCACATCCCTGGCTTTGATTTTGCCCTGGTTGGTCAGGACTACGCAGGGTTCACCGTCTTCGATATCGAGTGCTCTCGTTTCCTCAAATACGTAGCTGCCGTTGTCTGGTATGGTGGCTGCTATGGCCCTGAGGAACTTGAGCGGATGGAACTGCGCCTGGTTATCGAGGCGTACCGCTCCCTTCACTTCCAAGGGAAGAGGTATGCTGTCAACGAAAGTGGCGGGCAGGCCCAGGGTCCGGGCGGCGTTGGTCTCCTTCTCAATCTTGTGCAGATGCTCTTGGGTCTCAGCAAAACTATGGAAAGGTTGCCTGGAGAAATCGCAGTCTATTTGCAGCCTGTCGACCAATGCGGCTACCTCCTCTATGGCCGCTTGATTTGCCTCTGCATACTGCCTGGCCCTTTCGCGGCCGAACACGGCGATCAAGTGATCGTAGATCAAGCCGTGGAGGGCCGTAATCTTAGCCGTAGTATGGCCGGTTACGCCCTCCAAGATTCTGCGTGATTCCAGCAAGGCCACCTTTAACCCGGCCTCCTTCAGATAGTAGGCGCTCATTATGCCCGCAACTCCCCCTCCTATCACAGCCACGTCGACTCTGGCATCCTTGATAAGCGATGGTTCATATGTCCGAGGGGCCGTCGCGATCCAGAAGGACTCCGGCCTACCCGGCATTCCCTCAGTTCTATTCTCGGCCGTCATACTCTGCCTCCCATGACAACGCCCGTATTGGGTTCATTATGGTGATCGTTATGCATCTAGTCCGGCTTCATCCCCTTCCCTGGTATAGTTCCTTTCCGGTTGGTCAGAAGGTTGCGTGACGGGTGACTGCTCTGTGTAACCGCCAAGCCTGTAATCGCTTTGCCTGATAGCCGACATTAGATGATCGTGCTGGCAACCTGTTTCTTCTGCTGCTGGAACTGCTTCATGATGGAGTCCAGTTGGTCCTCCGACAAGAACTCCCTGGCATCGTCGAAAATGGTGCTCTCTTCTTCCTCGACATGGTGCTGGACCAGGTCGGTCAGTACCACAAGTTTGGCGGCCCAGTGTTCGTCCTGAAGGGACATGGAGTCCATTTCGTTCAATATCAACTCTGCTGCATGATGCTCCTCTGTTGCCTCAAGGGCATCTTGCCTGCAGGAACTGTGCTGCATCAAGGCTGGGTAGAACACAGCCTCTTCTGCTTTCATATGCGGTTTCAATTCCTGTTTCAGCTTCATGAAGAGTTCCTGCCTCTGAGGAGAGGTGGGCGAAGTCTCCTCCAGTTGCTCTAAAATGCCTTCCAATTGCTCGTGTTCTGATTCAAGGAGCTCAAACAAGTCCATTTCTTTCCTCCTGTTAAGTCTTCATAGTCATTCCTAGAGGACTGGACAGCATGGTTCTGATTTTCAGGCAAGGCCGTTATCGGGTAGAGCCCGCTTGTTCCCTCATACACTGGAACCAGACCGTCCGGGCACCTCCTACTCCGTCATGCCCCGTTTCGTGCTCTATCCCGGGGTGTGCTGGCGGGCAGAAGGATATGATGGTTGACCCGTCCTCTTTAATCCAATTATAGTGCCGGCAGGCCCTATATGGGGGAGGTGCAGCCCTTTCTTTGTGAGAAATTTATGGAAGGTCTCCAATTAGCATGGAGGGGTAGTCGACTGTTTGCGCCAAGGGGCTCTTGCTGGTGGCCCGGGACAAGATATGGCCGGGACTTGGGGACCCTCGCTCCCCGCCTCCTCTCAACTTTCGACCCTTATTGGCGGGCCGGCGGCGAGCGTGCTACAAGTACGACATTCGCAGACGAGTACTTGTTGCACTTCAGTTTCATCGATGGTCGCTATCGACATTCTGTTGACATCGTGCTTATTTGCCCATACAATAGCCCAAAATGCTTGCCTCACTCGGACAAGGAAAAGGACCGGAAGATACTCGCCATCTCGACGCACTGTGCCTAGCGACATCCATGAAGTATGCTCGGGTAGCATGGGGTGTGGTTACGGGACAGAGGCGGAGCGTGGAAGGCGGTGGTAGTAACGTAGTCGATATACCGGTGCGGATTTTCATAAGTAGGGACCAAACTCAAGAACAGGTATTGAGATATTCAATTGCTGGGTGAGAGGGGCCCAGGTCCGTGGCAGAAATATTAGTTGTTTGTAGGTGAGAATATGGTTACAAGAACGCCGGCAACAAACGATCAGACCATACCGAAGATGCTAAAGCAGAATGTCGAGCAATACGGCGAAAAGGTATGGATGCGGAAGAAGGAATTTGGTTTCTGGCGACCTTATACTTGGAACGAATGCTATCAGAGGATCAAGCATTTCGCCCTGGGTCTTAAGTCCCTCGGCTTCCAGCGCGGGGACGGCCTGGCTATTCAGGGTGACAACAATCCTCACTGGTTCTGGGCCGAGTTAGCCGCTCAATCCCTGGGTGGCGTAGTGTCCGGCGTCCACTCCGGGTGTTCACCCGAAGAAGTCAAGTATATCGTCAATCACTGCGATGCCACGTTCCTGGTTGTCCAGGACCAGGAACAGGTGGACAAGGTAATGGCGATAGTTGACGATATGCCCAACATCAAGAAGATAATCTACTGGAAGAAGAAGGGTATGCGGCATTACGATCTCCCCAACCTTATGGACTTCGAGGATGTGGAGAAACTCGGCCGGGAATATGAGAAGACCCATCCCGGAGTTTATGAGGAAGAGGTGGCCAAAGGGAAAGGTTCAGACCTGGCCCTGATCCAGTACACTTCGGGGACCACTGGGTTGCCCAAAGGCGCATTATTCGACTATACCAATCTTTGCTCTTCCAATGACATCTTCTTCAAGGTGAACCCGCTGGACGAAACAGATGAATGGCTTTCGTTTGTTTTGCCTGGATGGATGGCGGAGCAGGGTATAGGTTTGCTGGGCAGCATGAATCGCGGTATGCGCATGAATTTCCCGGAGAAGATGGAAACCATCCTGGAGAATGTCAGGGAGATTGGCGCCAGTGCCATTTTCTATCCTGCCAACATGTGGGATTTCACGGTCTCGACTATCCAGAACCGGCTTACTGAGACCACCTTTTTGAAGCGAATGCTTTACAGTCTCTGGCTTCCAGTCGGATACAAGATTGCCGATGTGAAGTGCAGTGGAGAAACTCCGAACCTTTTCTGGCGGGCATTGTACGCAATGGGTGATGCGATAGTCTTCCGCCCGCTCAGGGACAAGCTGGGTTTAGCCAAATTGAAGTTTGCCTTCACCGGTGGCTCAACGCTGGGCCCGGAGACTTTCAGAATGCTTCTTGCAATAGGACTGGACGTCCGGCAGGTATATGGAGCCAGCGAGACCGGTGTATCCCAGCATACCAAGGGCGACATCAAGGTGGACTCTGTGGGCAGGCTTAATGCCGATACCACCGTCAGGATTCTTGAGGATGGCCACATCCTGGCCAGTGCGCCTTCGGGATCGCTCGGGTACCATAAGAACCCTGAGGCTACCAAGGAGAAATTCCAGGGTGGCTGGTACTGGACCGGTGATGCCGGGGCCATGGATGATGAGGGGCATATTTACTACCTGGACCGTCTGGAATACATGGTCACCTTGGCCAATGGTACCAAGTATGCCCCACAGTTTATCGAAAGCCGCCTCAGGTTCAGCCCGTATATCAGAATGCTGTTTGTTGTAGGCGACGAGACCAGGGACTACGTCGTGGCGGTCATCAACATGGACTACGATAACGTCGGGCACTGGGCTGAGAGGAGACGGATCACGTATACTACCTTCGCTGACCTGTCGCAGAAGCCGGAGGTAAACCAGCTAATCGGCGACGAAATCCGGAAACTCAATGCCAAGCTTCCTGAAGGCCAACGGGTGAAGAAATTTGTTCTGATCCCTAAGGAATTTGACCCGGACGAGTCGGAGTTGACCCGAACGATGAAGATCAAGAGGGAGTTCCTGGAGGAGCGTTACAAGAACGTTGTTGAAGCCCTCTACGGCGAAGTTGAGCGAGCAGAAATGGAAGTCCCTGTCGTCTATCGCGATGGACAGCAGGGTTTCATAAAGGCCCAGATTACGATAAACGAGCTAGAGTGAGGGATTTGAGCTATGACTGATCTTGCCGATATCCTAATTCAAGGCTTCCTGGTAGGCGGGTTATACGCGCTGCTTGCTCTGGGGTTTGTGATGGTGGTGAAATCATCGCAGATCCTTAACCTGGCCTACGGCTACCAGATTCTAATAACTGCCTATATTCTGTTCTGGCTGCTCGATGGCCTGGGGCTTCCTCTCGGAGTAGCGGTGCCAGTCATCTTCCTTGTTGGCGCATTTATGGGCTTCACTATAGAAAGATTGGCCATCCGTCCACTCTTGGGCCAGCCCTTCCTGGCTATCTTGATGACAACGCTCATGCTCGGTACGCTGATTAAGGGCATAGCCGTGATGATTTGGGCAGGCGCATCCTACTCTTTCCCGTTTACACCTGGTGGAATGCTGAACATAGGCGGCATCCAGATCCTGCCTTCTGTACTTTACGCCTTCGTCACCGCTCTGGTTATCTTCGGTCTCATGTATGTCCTCTTTCAGAAGACCAAGGTCGGTCTCGCCATGCGCGTTGTGGCTGCTGACAATACTGTGGCCCAGAGCCTCGGGATCACCGTTAAGAAGATATTCAGCGTGTCCTGGGTAGTTAGTGGTGTCATTGCCAGTGTGTGTGCCATGCTGGCCGGAATGGTGCAGATGGTTACCCCGGAGTTGGGTGACATTGCACTTATGAAGGGGCTGCCGGTCCTCCTGCTAGGAGGGATGACTTCCCTGCCTGGTGCATTGGTTGGCGGCCTCATTATCGGAGTGGTCGAAGGGCTTGGTGGCTACTGGGGTGGTGAGATTCGAGAGGTCATTCCGTGGATGATTATGCTATTGATTCTGATTGTCCGGCCCTGGGGTCTGCTTGGGGAACGGCGTATAGAAAGGATTTAGCAGATGGGACTTCCTTGCGGTACTTTCAATACACGCCCTGAAGAGGATATGGCTATATTTAGGACTAGGGCCCAGTGGATAATGCTCTTCCTGGGCATCGCCTTCGCAGCCGTTATTGTCCTTGCTATGCCCATGGACTGGGTGGTGTGGACCATCTTGCTTGGGATCTATGTGATAGCAGTACTGGGCTTGCATATCCTGACAGGGCTTTGCGGCCAGTTCTCGATGGGGCATGCGGCCTTTATGGCCGTAGGGGCCTATGCAGCTGCGTACCTGGGCGGTGTCCTGGGCTGGCCGGCATGGGGCACCTTCCTGATAGCTGGCCTGGCAGCGGCCGCGGTGGGAATGATATTTGGTCTGCCCGCGCTCAGAATCAAAGGGTTCTACCTGGTTATGACTACCATAGCGGCCCAGTTTGTAATAATCTGGTACTTTAGGGAAGCGGGCTGGTCTGGTGGGGTGTACGGACTATCCGTGCCGAGTCTCGCCATTGGGGGCCAGGCACTGAGCTACATTCAATTTTGGTGGCTGACTCTTGCTATCATCGTGCCCATGCTTTATCTGGCCAAGAATATACAGCGAACATCGTGGGGCAGGAAGTTCGTTGCGGTTCGGGACAATGACCTGGCTGCTGAGGTTATGGGCATCAACCTATTCCGCACCAAAATCGTAGCCTTCTTCATTGGCTGCTTTTTCGCGGGAATCGGAGGCTGGCTGTGGGCGCACTTCATGGGACATATCACTCCGCTCCAATTCGATTTCCATCTCTCGCTGGTGTTTTTGAGCATAATCATTGTGGGCGGGGTGGGCAGTACGGCTGGGGTGGTCCTCGGCGCCGTGGTTTTGAGGCTTGTGGAGAAGCTGGTTGACAATGTATCCAGCGCTTTGCAAGGTGCCTTCCCGGACGTTTTCGGTGTGCAGGTCTTTCCGGCCCTGTCCCTGATATTCTTTGCGGCCGTGGTGCTGTTTTTCATTCGCTGGGAGCCGAGAGGACTGTATCACAAGTTGCAGAGGTTCAAGACCTACTATCGCTTGCATCCTTTCTCTTACTAACCCCGGAGTTTGCGGTCAAAGAGGCACTGGCACAAGCCAGTGCCTCTTTGTGTATGCCGGGCTTGTGCCGTCAGGGATCGGGACTGTTTCACAGGATTTTGCTTTAATAGAGTCTACGGGCTCCGTTATGCTGGCAAACGTACAAAGTGTTAGAATAGACGCGACATGCCCCAAATAGTCCTTCTTTTGCTCTGGATCGTCGGCATCTCCAGCTTTACTTTCTTCGGTGCCTTCTACGCCAGAAGATATGCCAAGGCCGATGCCCTAATCGCCCTCTACGTCGTATTCATAGCTGTGAGCCAGATCATGGCCGCGAAGATAGCTGAGTACGATCTGGGATTCATTGTCGTAACTGCGCCCGCAGCAGTATTGGTCTATTCGGTAACCTATCTGTTCACCGACATAGTAAACGAGAGGTTTGGCCGCAAGGAAGTCCACAGGATGATTCTTGTGGCTTTCGTAACGCAGCTCGCCATGGTCCTCTTTATCTGGCTGGGGACTCATCTCGAGCCGGCACCGTTCTGGGGCGGGCAAGAGTCCTGGGAGAGCCTGTTGGGTGTGGTACCCCGGATAACACTGGCCTCATGGATAGCCTTTCTTATCTCCGCCAACCTGGATGCCTGGGTCTTTGATGTCTTTAAGAGGATCACCCGGGGCAGGCACTTGTGGATGCGCAACGCAGTCAGTTCCATACCGGCATTGGGCTTGGACACAGTCCTGTTTGTGTCCATAGCCTTCGCGGGCATGCTCCCGCTTGGCTCGCTGATGATAGGCCAGATCTTCACCAAATGGCTCGTGGGTCTGGTCAACATACCTTTCATGTACTTCAATCGATGGGTCATATATGCAGGCAAGCCGATATCGAGGGCTTGGCAGCACGTGGACGGGGAGACCGGCCGGTTGGAGTAATGGTGTTCTCAGGGTCAGGCAAGGTCAATTGACAAAGTTTGCCGTCAGTCAGTATCCTTGAACCGCTACATCCTTTGGCAAGAAGATAGGAGGTCTATCTGTGGATTATAAAGATATCATTGTTGAGAAGAAGGGCCACATTGCTACACTGATCCTCAACCGCCCGGACAAAATGAATGCCATGTCACTCGAAACGAGGGAAGAGATAACGGCGGCATTGAATGATATCAACCAGGATGACGATATGCGGGTCATGATCATTACCGGGTCCGGTGATAAAGCGTTCTGCGCCGGGGTGGATGTCAGCGTCATGTCTTCACGGATTAGCGGCCAGCAACAAGACCTTCCGACGCGGGGCGCGTTGACCCAGCGGATGGGCTTTCAGGTACCAATTTTCAGGCAGATCCGTGTGCCCACGATCGCTGCAATCAACGGCGTTACGGCCGGCATGGGCATGTCTTTTATATGTGCCTGCGATATACGGATAGCTGCCGAAAACGCCCGCTTCACGTGTGCCTGGGTCAAGCGAGGGCTGGTCCCCGACGGGGCTGCCACCTTCCTGGTCCCACAGGTAGTTGGGCTGGAAAAGGCCTTGGAGCTGTTCTATACCGGGGACGTCATTGATGCTCAGGAAGCCCTGCGGATCCGATTGGTGGGCAGGGTAGTTCCGCAGGCGGAGCTTATGACCGCGACCAGGGAACTGGCTGAGAAGATCGCTGGCAATCCGCCTATCCCCGTGGAGCTGGCCAAGTATGGGGTCTACAAGGGACTGGAACTGGACATCGAAAGCGCACTTGATTATGAGAACTTTGCCATCAAGGTCTGCACTGGTACCGAGGACTACAAGGAAGGCGTGATGGCCTTTATGGAGAAGAGAAAACCGGAGTTCAAGGGGCGTTAGTAAACAAATTTTGCCTGCGAAAACAGCGGCTGTCCCGGCAGGCTGGGGCGGCCGCTGATGTCATATCCAAGCGTGCGAGGCTTGGTCAAAGTTAAAACCCTGGTCGTTGAAGAGACTCAAACAGGCGGCGACCACGTCGGCATCATACAGGGTGCCCTGGTTCTGCACCACCTCATCGAGGGCGCTATCGATACCCAATGCCGACCTGTAGGGACGGTGTGAAGACATCGCCTCTACTACATCGGCCACGCTCAGGATCATGGCTTCCTGCATGATCCTGTCCCGGCACAGGCCGGCGGGATACCCGGTACCCCCCATTCTCTCGTGGTGTTGGAGAATTATGTCCGCCACAGGCCAGGGGAATTCGATGTTCTTTACAATGTCGTGGCCCACTTGGGGATGAGTCTTGATTATGTTGAATTCATAGTCGCTTATCCTGCCGGGCTTGCTCAGGATTTCAGCGGGCACGTATATCTTGCCGATGTCGTGCAGGAGCCCGGCAACCCGGATGCCCTCAATCGCATCCTCGGGGAGACCCATGGTGCGGGCTATTGCCGTGGCGAGCTGTGCCACGCGGCGCTGGTGGCCGGCGGTATAAGGGTCACGCTTCTCGGCTACCGACGCCAAGACCTCAACGGTCTCATCGAGTATGCGCTGCAGCTTCTTGATGCTCTTCTCAAGCTCCTCCTCGGCCTTCTTTCTGTCGGTGATGTCCATGTAATTGCCCAGGGTAGCTCTTTGTCCCTGGTAGGGTATGGACACCACGGTCTCCAGTACCCAGCGTGGTTCGCCGTGCTTGTTGATCATCCGGTATTCGTAAGGAAGGACCCTTTGCCCCTTTAGCATGCGAATTGCGTTTTCTCGCACAGACGCCCGGTCTTCGACAGTGGCGAATTGGAGGGACTGCATGCCCAGCAATTCCCTTTCGCTATACCCAGTAGATTTGCGGAATTGGGGGTTGGCGAATTTGAATCTGCCGTCTTGGACTATGTAGATGCCCACTGGGGAGCTATCAGCCAGCGTCTTAAAAAGGTCCTCGGCTCGCTTTCTTTCGGAGATATCCCTGGTAACCCCGAGATATCCGACCAGTTTTCCGCTGGCGTCGCGCAGATAGCTGATCTTATTCTCGGTCCAGATGGTGGAACCGTCTTTGCATGTTAATTCCATTTCCAGAGTGACGGTCGTATACCTGTCCTGTAGGCCGAGTCTCTCAGCCTCTTGTTCATCGGCCAGAGTCCGCAGAGCGAGCTCCGCCGAGGCAGGCGTGACATTTTGATCCAGATTATGAGATTTCGCCTCCTCAACACTGTAGCCCCGTAAGCGCTCGATAGAGGGGCTTATATACGTGTATCGCATCTGGGTGTCCATGGTCCAGATGACATCGGAGACATTCTCAGCGAGCAAGCGATAGCCCCTCTCGCTATCCCTGAGGGCATCCTCTGCCTGTTTACGCAGGCTGATGTCGCGCACCAGGGCCAGCAAGCCCACCACCGAGCCTGCCTGGTCATGCAGCAGGACCGATGCAGATTCTACCCACACCGTTGATCCGTCGTTGCGTATCAACTCCAGGTCCATGAGGCGAGGCTCGGACTGTCCGTTTCCCGCCCCGTCAGCCTCCAATTCCTCTTGGAAGGCTTTCAGGGCCAGGTCCATGGATCTGTTGGTCAACACAGATCCCAGTGTTTGCGCCATGGCCACCGTATGGGTATAACCGAGAAGGCGGGTGATGGAGGGACTTAGAAAAGTAGGGCGCAGATCGAGGTCCGTCGTCACGATAACGTCGCTGACATTCTCCGCCAGAAGACGGTAACGCGACTCGCTTTCGTGCAATAACTGGACCATCTTCTGGTTCTCGGCCTCCACGGCTGCCAGCCTGGCCCTCAATTGGTCCATGGTTGTCAATTCTCTTTGCATGCTATTCACCCAGTCTATCCTGCCTCATCCTTCACAATCTTTCTTGTCCTGGGAGGACACGGTAGCCATTACCTCCTTCGTCCTTGACATGGTACATGGCCATGTCGGCATTCATCAGGAGCGTTTCGGCATCCCGACCATGTTCTGGAAAAAGCGCAACCCCGATGCTGGCTGTCAACTTCAGTTCATGGGAATCTATAATAAAAGGTCTTTCGAAGGCTCCCTGGATTCTCTTGGCGACCGTGAGTACCGCTTCCGGCGTTATCTCGGCCAGCAGGAGGAGAAACTCGTCGCCGCCAAACCTCCCAACGAGATCGTTCTCTCGCAGGATGCTCTTCAACCTGATGGCCACGCATTTGAGCACCTGATCGCCCATCTTGTGCCCAAGCGTGTCATTGATGGCCTTCAGCCGGTCAAGATCGATCAATAGCAATGCTATTGTCCGATGGTAGTAATGTGCCAGCTCAAGCGCCCTGTTCAGGTATTCAGTAAAGAGCAACCGGTTGGGCAGTCCGGTAAGCGGGTCGTGATAGGCAAGGCGTCTTATCGCCTCTTCAATCCGCGATTCCCGATCGATGTTGTGAAGCCATTGCTGGACTTCCATCCCAGGTTCGTAAGGGGACAAGGGGGGTTCCTGAAAATAGAAGTTACGGTGTAGTCTGTTCTTCCGGACCAGAAAGGGATGAGTGGTGACTATGGCCCGAACGATCTCAGGGGTTAGCTCTTGGCGGTCGTACTGGCACAAAGTTATACAGGGATACTGTGTCACGATATGCTTGTTGAGTCTTTCTTCGTGGTCTGCGGCCTTCCCGAAACCGGGATGCCGGCACAAAGTCGAACTCATTTGTGTCGAAATACGGATCGCCGGGTAGCCCTCTGCCAAGGCGTTCTTGCTCTCCTTCTCGAGCAAAGCCACGATATCATCGGAACTGAGCGTGCCCTTGCAGGCTGCCTCGACACCGCATAGGGCGGAGAGCTGACCTCGATTTTCGGCAGCCGGCACGTCTATGCCGTCCTCGTACAGGTATCGGCGAAGGCGATAAGCCGAATCGAGGTCGCCTATGTTTATGCACTTTTCTCCCCTTCTAATGCCGCCGGCAATAAAGGCAACAATATTTCTACGCCACTCCTGTTGGGATTCACAGATGGCCCCGATATGATCGTGAGAATAGAGATTACGTAACGCCTCCAAGAGGTCAATGGGCCTGCAGAGACGTTCGATCAATTGCATCTGGGAAGCCTGTTCTGCGGCGAGAGCCTCGAGCTGTGCCAGGCGTTCCCGCAGAGCCAGTACCTCCTCTGCAAGCTTCTCCCTTGACCTGCTGTTATCTAACATGTCATTCTTTAAAGGCTGGCACTGCCAGGGGCCGAAAACTCCCTGTCGCCATCCGGCTCATTATATCACCAGATGTGAACTTGCCGAAACGTGTCAAGTTTATCGGAAGCGATCCGGTGCTAAGCAGGAGGTTAGCACTGTCATGAGAGAAGACCTTGTCCACATGATAACTGGGGAACCACGAAGTGTAGAGTGGGTCAACTACCGGGGATTTCCATTGACGGACCGCACATTCTCTGATGGTGAGCGATGTCCCACTTTCATGCTGGCGAACCTGCGCTCGGAAGTTGATATTGACCACAATCTGAACAAGATAGAACGGATTGTGCAGATCGCTCACGAAAAGGAAGTGGACATTCTGGTATTGCCGGAACTATGCGTTTCCGGCTATGTCTGGGACCATGTGGAGGCGAACGAGGTACATGAGCATCTCAGGCTGGCCAATAATCGCCGGTCCACCGTGAAGAGAGTGCTGGATGGCATTAACAGGGGGCTGGTAGAGTCAGGGCCGGGGCTCAGAATGGTGATTTTCGGCAATTGCCGGACCTATCCAGAGTCGATAGTCCCTTTCGATTCGGCTTTCGTCATGGCTTCGGGTTGGGACTATAACGACGTCTTTTACGACAAGATATACCTGACACCGCTGGAGAAGAACTATTTTGGCAGAGGCAGCGATAGAAGGCTGGTGATACAGACAAAGTGGGGACGCATAGGAGTTATCATCTGCTATGACCTGTGTTTTGTCGACATGGGGAAGAAGTACGCATTCATGGATGAGGTGGACATCATAATCACGCTGGCCGCGTGGCGAACGGAAGCCGTGAGGGAGTATCCGCTGTTCAATATCAAATTGAACAACTACTATGAGTTCATCTGGAACCTGATGCACTCAGCACTGGCGGCCCACAATCAGGTATGGAGCATGGGGGTCAACTGTGTAGGTTCTTTTGAGAAGACCGGGGGTATCTTCTGCGGAGATAGCGGTATCTGGAGCCCTTCCGGTATTGCGCTGGCACAAGCTTCCGGAAGCATGGAGGAACTGCTGATCATCCGTAACCTTGAGATTGGCGGGCACATGAGACACCAGGCTAAGGAAGACGTCGACTATCGGATCGACTTTGATGAAGTGTACCGGCAGATACGGGACATACCTCCGCGGGAGGTTCAACTATAGACCCGATTTCCGGTTTGGCGTATCCGGTTAAGACTGGAAAGGTAATGGGGACAGGGGCGGCGATGGCCTCGTCTTGCCAGGCAGGGGCCTTGCTTGACTGTAACCAATTAGGCGTAGTAAACTAACTATCGATGTCGGCAGACACAATCTGATAGGGGATCAAGGGGCAGGGGTGCCTCTTTTATTATGTTTGAAGAGGAGGGTTGCTTATGGACCTTATGTACATAGCACTCATTGCCGGAGTTTTGGCTCTGGCGGTATCTGCTTACTTCGTTCGTTATGTCATGAGCCAGAGCGAAGGCACGGAACGTATGAAGGAGATATCCCTGGCAATCAAAGAGGGAGCAACGGCCTTCTTGCGCCGGGAGTACCAGATTCTGGCCGTCTTCGTCATAGTTGTGACGATCATTCTGTCGGTGGTGCCGGATCTTGGCTGGAGAGTCGGGTTGGCCTTCATCTTCGGGTCTATCTGCTCGGCAGCGGCCGGGTTGGCCGGAATGAACGTTGCCATCCGGGCCAACGGGAGGACAGCGGCTGCTGCTAATGACAGTCTCAACCAGGGTCTGAGGGTATCGTTCCGTGCTGGAGCCGTCATGGGGTTCACGGTGGTCGGGATAGGAATCCTCGGCCTGGCAGTACTCTACTTCATATTCCATCAGCATGCCGACTTCCTGCAGATCATGCCTGCCTTTGGCTTCGGTGCCTCGGCTGTGGCCCTGTTCAGCAGGGTGGGCGGCGGCATCTTCACCAAGGCGGCGGATACAGGGGCGGACCTTGTAGGCAAGGTTGAGCAGTCCATTCCCGAGGACGATCCACGGAACGCTGCCGTCATTGCCGACTTTGTCGGGGACAATGTGGGCGACGTCGCCGGCATGGGCGCCGACCTGTTCGAGTCCTATGTCCAGGCCATAATCGCCACGATGGCCCTGTCCATCGTAGCCATACCTCTGCTTGTGGCGGACCAGGTTACTGCCTGGCAGTTGCCCATGCTGGTAGCCGCAGGCGGTATAGTGGCCTCGATCATCGGCGCCATGGCGGTCAGGGTCGGAGAAACTCCTCACATGGAAGCCCTGCTTGGAGCACTCCGGAGAGGCACCTTTGTGGCAGCCATATTGACCGGTGTGTTTTCGTTTGCCATTATCTGGGTCTTGGCCGAAGACCTGAACGCCTACTGGGCAGTGCTTGCAGGCCTGGTCGCCGGTGTTCTGATAGGCGAAAGTACCAACTACTTCACCTCCTTTGCCTATAAGCCGACCAAGGACATATCGGAAGCATCTCTTTCCGGAACAGGGGCCAATATAATCGGCGGCTTTGCCAACGGACTCATCAGCATTCTGCCGCCCTTCCTCTTCGTTGTGGCGGCGCTTCTGGTGGCCAACCATTTTGCCAGCTTCTATGGGGTGGCCATCGCCGGCATCGGCATGTTGTCCACCCTCGGTATAACGCTGGCCACGGATGCTTATGGTCCTGTAGCGGACAACGCCGGCGGCATAGTGGAGATGTCCGATCTGCCCAAGCATATCAGAGAGCGAACAGACGCTCTCGACTCGCTGGGTAACACCACTGCGGCCACCGGCAAAGGCTTTGCTATTGGTTCCGCCGCTCTCACTTCCCTGGCACTCTTGCTCTCTTATGCGGTAGCCACGGGGATCGTGCAAGTCAATGCAGAAGGCGTTCAATTCGATCCGGGCTTTGTAGAACAATTGAGCCTATTGAACGCCCCCATGGTGGCGGCTTTGTTCCTGGGCGTGATGCTGCCCGGCGTGTTCTCCTCGCTCACCTTGACATCCGTGGGTAAGACTTCGGGGCTCATTGTGAATGAGGTGCGCCGCCAGTTTAAGGAGATTCCGGGTATCATGGAGGGCACGGGCAAGCCCGAATATGGCAAGTGCGTGGATATTTGCACCAAGGCCGCCCTCAGACAGATGATCCTGCCCGCCTTCATTGCCATCCTGGCTCCGGTACTGATCGGCTTCGTTCTTGGCCGCTTTGCCCTGGCCGGCTTCCTGATGGGCGCCATTGCCGGCGGCTTCCTTCTGGCTGTGACCATGGCCAATGCCGGTGGTTCCTGGGACAATGCAAAGAAGTACATTGAGATGGGCAATTTCGGCGGCAAGGGTTCGGATTCCCACAAGGCTGCGGTTGTAGGCGATACCGTCGGTGACCCCATGAAGGACACCTCGGGTCCATCGCTGAACATCATGCTCAAGCTTATGGCTGTCATATCACTGGTGCTGGCCCCGGTGATCATGAACTGGGACGGCATCATATAGTCGCCTTGGGTTAATCTAAAGGCACGGGGCGCTGCCCCGTGCCTTTTTCCTACAGCAGTGCCAGATGCGACCTCTACACACGCCGGACTGCTGCCTGCTCGTGTTCAGGGTTGAAGCCCAAATCGTCACTGCTGCCTCGCTCTACGCCACCCTACGGTTTCCGCCCCACTGGCCCCCCACACGCGGCGCCGCAGTTGGAGACCGTAGGGTGGCGTAGAGGAGCGACGCTGCTTGGCCTGATGCGTCCCTTAAGGACGTCGACCGGCTCATTGTTAGTGGATTCTTGAGACCCTGAGCTACGAAACCCGCCATCTGCGCTCCTCGAGTGACGCGATGCCCATGCCCGGAGAGACGCGCATCGGCGAGGCGAGCAGGAGAAGGGACTAAGGGGCGGGCCTAAGACCTAGTACAGTCCCAGCACGAAGGGATTGCGTTTCCGTTCGAATCCTATGGTGGTCTCACCCATGTGTCCGCAATAGACCTTGGTATCGTCCGGCAAGACCATAAGTTTGCTGTGAATGCTGCGCATTATGGTCTCATAATCGCCGCCGGGGAAATCGGTGCGCCCTATGCTCAGGTTGAAGAGTGTATCTCCCACGAAGGCAACTCCATGGCCTACCACGCTTATGCCGCCGAGACTATGGCCTGGTGTGTGCAGTACCTGGAATCGCAGCTCACCTACTTCCAGCGAGTCGCCTTCTTTAAGCAGCCGGTCGGGTTGCGGGGTGGCTGGTGCAGACCCTCCCATCAGTGAGGCGAGCATCTGGTTGGAAGCCCGGATCATATCCGTGGAGCCCTCTGCCTCGTGGACAGCGAACTCCGCCCCGGTAAGCTCCTTCAATTTGGCTACCCCGCCAATGTGGTCGGCGTGTGTATGGGTAGCAACGATGAGCTTGATGGTGCACCCGAGGCCATCGGCTGTCTTCTGTACTCTTGCTGATTCTGCCCCGGGGTCAACAACCATTGCTGCGTTGGTCTTTTCGCACCCGACTATGTAACAGTTGGAAAAATATGGCCCTACTTCAAGACGTTTCACAATCATAATGACACTATTTTTCCCTATCTGGTCGTTGTGTGTCAAGGGCAAAGCCTTCGGCTAGCGCCAAGCGATCCAAGAAACTGCCCGAAAAAAGTATCAAGCAGGAACATAGCAGGAAACTAAGATCTCTCGTTTTTGACAGTGCGTATCAAAGCTGATAATTTCTATGCATCGGGTCTTTCAGGAGGAATATCATCTGTGACGGAAACTGCTAGAGTTGATATGGAAACGATCGTCTCGCTGTCTAAGCGGCGTGGATTTGTCTTTCAGTCGAGTGACATCTATGGCGGGCTGAGCAGTTGTTGGGACTACGGCCCGCTGGGTGTTGAATTGAAGAGGAATATACGCGAGGCCTGGTGGAAAGCCATGGTCCACGAAAGGGATGACATAGTTGGACTTGATTCCAGCATACTTATGCACCCCCAGGTATGGGTGGCGAGTGGCCACGTTGGCGAATTTGCCGATCCGCTGGTTGACTGCAAAGTCTGCCGGCAGAGATTTCGCGCAGATGATCTGGCAGGTGACAGGTGCCCCTCGTGTGCGGGGGAATTGACCGAACCCCGCATGTTCAACCTCATGTTCAAAACCTTCATGGGGCCGGTGGAAGAAGAGGCAGCCGTGGTCTATCTTCGACCAGAGACAGCACAGGGCATATTCGTGAATTTCCAGAATGTGCTCAATACCACCCGGAAGAAGCTGCCTTTTGGTATTGCCCAAACAGGCAAGTCCTTTCGGAATGAGATTACGACCGGCAACTTCGTATTCAGAAGCCGTGAATTCGAGCAGATGGAAATGGAGTTCTTTGTGAAACCAGGCAGCGACGAAGAGTGGTTTGAATACTGGGTGCGTCAGCGGTTCGAATGGTACGTGAACCTGGGCATCAAGCGGGAACACCTTCGCCTGCGCCCGCATGCCCAGGATGAATTGGCCCATTATGCCAAAGGCTGTTACGATATCGAATATCTATTCCCCATGGGTTGGTGTGAACTGGAGGGCATAGCCAATAGGGGCGATTTTGACCTGGTCCAGCACGTCAAACACAGTGGCAAGGAATTGAGCTACTTTGATGATGAAACCCAGCAGCGCTTCATGCCCTACATAATTGAACCCTCAGCGGGTGTAGACCGCTCTTTCCTGGCGTTTTTGCTCGATGCTTATGAGGAGGAGGCCCTCGAGAAGGAGAAACGGGTTGTCTTGCGGTTCCACCCTGCCCTGGCACCGGTCAAGGTTGCGGTGTTGCCTCTGAGCCGTAATGAGAAGCTGGTCCCGGTGGCGAAGAAGGTGCACTCGCTTATCAGGGGTGGTTTCGTAACCCAGTATGATGACTCACAGAGCATCGGCAGGCGTTATCGACGCCAGGATGAAGCTGGCACTCCTTTCTGTGTTACCATTGACTTCCAGACTCTGGATGACCATGAGGTCACAATCAGGGACAGGGATTCATTGAAACAGGTGCGGCTTCCCATTGGTATGCTACCGGCATTTCTGGAGGCCAAACTTGGTGGGGAATCATTCGAGATTTTGCCGTAGGGTGCCCACGCTTGGGTGGGCGCTGGCGGCTAGCCGTCCCCCTGCGGGGCTTTGGAGGGCCTGCGTCGTGCCCGGTTATCCCCTGGGCCGGCAATAGGGATCGAGAAGACGAAGGTGCTGCCTTCACCCTTCCGGCTTCTCACCCAAATGCGTCCACCGTGAAGCTCAATGAGTCGCTTGCTTAGTGCAAGTCCTGTACCCAGCCCCCCCGAACGCCGGTCGCCCATTTCCAATTGCTGGTAGGGGTCGAAAAGCCTGGCTCGCATAGGCCGGGGTATGCCTGTTCCCGTATCGGATATGCGCACCACTATATCGCTTTCCGTCTCCGATGCTTGGACTGTGATCTTGCCGCCATCGGGGGTGTACTTGCAGGCATTGTTGAGCAAGTTAAGGACGATCTGCCTCAAACGATATTGGTCTGCCTGCACTCTTGGCAGGTCGATGGGCAAGACGAACACCAGTGATTGGCCCCGGCTGGCAAAGACCGGGTCCATGTCTTTTGAGACCTCTTCGAGGACTTCCAGAATGTCCACGGGTTCGCAGACCAGTTCCAGCAAGCCGATTTCTCCCCGGGCCAAGTCAACGAGTTCATCGGTCCTGCTGTTTAGTCGCAAGGCACCCCTGTAGATGTTGCGGGCCAGTTCCTGGCTGGTCCCTTCCGGGAGATTGGCCAATAGGGCACTACTGGCAGCCAGCACGGGAGTAAGGGGTGTCTTGAGTTCATGTACGAGGGCTCGCAGGAAGTCGGCCCGTTTCTGCATTTCCTCCTCAAGCTCGTGGCGTAAACGCCTCTCCTTCCTGTAAAGGTCCTGGAGCTTGTGCTGGGACCTCTCCCAGTCCGTTATATCACGCAGGGACATGAAGCCGGCCGTTTTGCCTTCGAACTCGGTGCTTATGCCTATGGCGCTCACCCAAAGCTCTTTACCTCCTTTGGTCTGTGTGCGAAACCGGGTTACTCCACTTGATGCGTCCTCGAATATCTGTCTGATAACAAGTTCCAGGGTTTCTTGGTCTTCCGGTACGACCAAGGAAAGCGGGTCCATTCCCACAAGTTCCCGGGGCGAGGTAAACCCATGCATCCTGGCCATGGCCTGGTTCGCCAGAACTATCGATCTGGTGCTCTTCTCTATGACCACTTTACCGTCCAATGTGTTTTCGAACATTGCACGGTATCTGGACTCGCTGGCACGCAGTGCTTGTTCAGCGCTCTTGCGTTCGGTAATATCCTCCAACTGGAGCAAGTAGCCGGTCAGGTTATCCTCCGTCTCGCCCTTCAAAGGAGTGATGGTCACTGAGATGTGATACATGTCTTCCCTGAGGGTCTGGTAGTTGCTTCGCACCTTGCTGGTAGCCAGGTCAAAGGGCCCTTCATAAGCGACGGGCTCGCCCTTGCGGAGTTTCTTCTTGACACTGACGCTAATACTGGGATCGCCAAAAACGGAGTAATTCCTTGGAGCGTAATTGACCGGGAAGGCGAATAACTGCCTGAATGCCCTGTTCATGCTTGTCAGGTAGCCGTCCTTGTCCATCAAAGCTATGCCTGTAGGGGACTTTTCGTAGATGGTACGGAAGCGCTCCTCGCTCTTAACAAGCTCAGCTTCAACGCGGCGCCGCTCACTTACATCCCGGGCCATGGTTATGAAACCGTTTGGTCCCCCGCTGGCATTATTTAGTTGGCTGATCCTGGCTTCCAGACATACGGTGCCGCCGTCCTTGCACCTGGCTACAACATCGTTTATCCAAGTCGAAACGCCGGGTAAGGCTGTATACTGGTCAAACTGCTTTTGGGCCAGCTCAAAGGAGTCCGGCAGGACCAGGGCAGCCAGGTTCATACCCATGACCTCTTCCGGCGAAAAGCCGGTAACCAGCTTGATAGACGGGCTGGCATAGGTCAGGTACAAGTCCTGGTCCATGATGCAGATGACATCGGTGATGTTCTCGGCGAGCAGGCGATACCTTGCTTCACTCGCCTCGAGAGCGGCCCGTTCTTGCTTGATGCCGGTGACGTCGTGAATCAGCACCTGCCTGGCTCGCATACCCATGTAGGTCGCTGGGCCGGCTACCAACTCAATATCGAGCACCTTTCCCTCGAGAGTCAAGAAACGCATTTCTTGCCTCTGAACGTTGAGTAGCAACTGGTCTGGGAGACGGGTTTCAACTAGCGGCCTGTCTTCAGCAGGCACGAAGTCAAGCACAGACCTGCCTATGACATCCTCGCGTTGCCTGGCCTCCGCCAAACGTATTCCGGCAGTATTTGCATAGCGGACCTTGCCTTCGCTGTAGATAAAGACCGGATCGGGAGAGAGTTCCAACCACTGGTAGTAGAGGTCCTCGCGCTCCTCCAGGGCTTTCTCGGTATCATCCAGGTCTTTGGGGGCTACACGCCCCGACTGGCCCTCCGCCTTGAACAAGGCGGACTGATAGTACTGGACAATGTCTACCACGTCATGTGCTGCCAGATAGTCCGTCCGGTAGCAACAAATGGACAGAATATGGCAGGTATCGAGACTGGCGTCGGCCTCTTTCCGGTTGGCTAGAATGTCTTTCCAATGCAGTCCTACGATGCCGGAGGGATCACCGGCAAGGCGGACGCCCCGGAAGCCCCTCCCCTGGCAACTGTGACAGGTTTTGACTAGTTCCCGCATTGGACGTTTCGGGTCCGGCCTTCCTCCGGTCATATACCAGTCATCGGTAGTGAGGATGGACATCTGCCCGCTGGCCAAATACCGCTCCAGTTGGTTTGTGGCCTCGCTCAGCGCCTCCCTGGCTTCCGCTTTGTCCAAGAAGGCGGGGATTATCCACCTGCATAATTCATCTTCTTCCAAGCCGGTGATGAAGTAGGGTACGAGAATGGCCAGAAGATCGGCCTTTGTACGGTAGAAGAGACAATAGTGCCCGGCCTTTTGGACATCACCCAAATGGTCGATTCCCGTCCTGCGCCCGGAAGCCATGAAGAGGTTATGTTTCATTACCCGCTGGCTGGCGGTGATACCTTGAGTAGCAAGGAGTCCCGCCTGAATTCCTATTGTTTTTACTCGATGGCCATAATATTGTCAACGTTACATAAGTGGCTTTGTCAATACCGGCTCCCAAAGAAATGTGGCCCTGGGACTCACCGGCCAGGCACGTTCCAAGAGGAATATTCCCCTTTGTAACCAGGCGAAAGCCGATAAGGTTAAGAACGTTTCGAAAGTCTCAGTTTGATTAAAGTTTGCCAGGACCGCTTAACACTTCTGCCGGGGCGGCCAAATAGTACGGGTCAGGTGTTGAACCACGTGGAATGGCTTTCGTAGACAGTATACCCCTGACAGATGGTGTGCACCGAAATACGTGTATATTTGTCCGCTGGTGAGGTGAGAACGATGGTCAAATTGATGGCGTAACCCTGCTCCAAGTCAAATTCCTCGGTCTGCCCGGCATTCAGAAGCTGTCCGTCTCCTGCATCGAAGCCAGCTAGGACGTTGACCTTCTCCGCCTTTGCCGTACCCATGTTTGATACGTCGATGTTGATCGTGTATTCAGAACCGCGACTGGTAGCCTCCCAGGTGTGATGAAGGATGGGTTTTGGCTTAATCTCATAGATGGTCGCTGTCTCGTCCTTGTATTGATCAGGAATTTCGCCTATTTGCCACCCCTTGCCTGTTGTCTCGAGGTATAGATAACAGCGCCCGTTATGGTCATAGCAGGCGCCATTCATGCCCGGTTCTCGGAGTATGCCCACTGCCATATGTTCGGGTAATCTGATAAGGACTGCGTCATGACCCATGGCTTGCAGGATGGCAGCCATAAGGATTGAGGAATCCTCGCAATCGCCCCCCACGTCTACCAGGGTCTCCACGGGATAGCGAGGATATTCATCGTAACCCGTAGTCAGGGCGTCAGAGGCATACGGCAGGCTCTGGACAAAAGCTATGACGAATCTCAGTAATTCGAGCCTTGACAGACCCTCTGGACCAGTTGTGCGTCGTAGTTTGCCGGCGAGATCCTCGATCAAGCTATCGTCCATCGGGTCTGTAACGTAAACGGAGTAGTTCTCGGTCGGCGCCCGTTCCCTGCTTGAATAGTAATCGTAAAGGGCGGCCGGGATGTGAAGCCTCATTGACCATGTCTGGTCGGCATATTCCCATTCAAAATCCCGGACCAGAACCTGGCAGTCTGGGGAAAGGTCGTCATATATTCTTGTTGGGTCAGAAGAGAACGTTCTTACGGGTTCCGTCACGGCGCAGCTTGTGAAACACAGCGCCAGTAGGATGACCAGGATGGATATTTCCCGCAGCATACCCATGTTTCGATCGTACCAGATGTTCACATCAGGTACAACAGACCTCCTGAAAGAGTAACGCTTAAGAAGAATAACGTTTCATTTGCCGCTAAGGTTAGGCCCAAGGCCGGCAAGATGGTGCTGAACCGGGTAGCAGGATGCGCAGTGTGAGCTTGACCTCCATAAGGAGCGGACTGGGTGGTGGCGTGTCGGCCTGGCGAATGGGCTAGTAAGCGATCTTCCTGGTCGGCCATTTTCGGGCCAGTGTCACCTTGGCTGTGCAGCCCTTGGGTACGGAAACGACGGTACGGCCGTTGCGCTTCTGGTAGAATACATCGATGGTGGCCTGTCCCAGCCTCAGGCCGCGTACCTCGACCTCTCGGAGCCAGTGGGGAAGTTGTGGGGCAACGATTACTAATTCATTGTTCATGGCGTTGGGTACCAGCCCCAGGACTGCTTGCAGAAGCATGGGAATGGAACCTGCAGCCCAAGCCTGCGGACGGCAAGCTACCGGATAACGTACAGGCTTGTTATGGAGGGACCTGGGTGTGCCGCAGAACAACTCCGGTAACCTGTAGTAATCGAAGGTGCGTGCAGAGTCGTAGATGGCCGTGGCCAGCTCATTGAGTTCCGGGATCAGGCCATAACGTTTGAAGCCCATACCGATGATGGCGTTGTCATGCGGCCAAACACTGCCGAGGTGATAGCCCATGGGGTTGTAGCGTATCGAAGCTGAGCTGAGCGTCCTTATTCCCCAACCCGAGAACATGTCTGGAGCAAACAGCCTTTCCGCCACCATGATTGCTTTGTCTCCGTCTGCTATCCCGGTCCACAGGCAGTGGCCTGGATTAGAGGTGATGCTGCCCGCCGGGGACTTATCGCCGGCCAGAGCTAGGGCGTAGAAGTTCTCTTCAGCCATCCAGAAATCAGTGTTGAACCGGCCCTTGAGGCATTTCGCATCATGGTTCAGTCGCCGGGCGGCCGCGGTGTGGCCCAGCAGATATAAGAGCCATGCCATGCCCCTTTTTGCAGCGTACACGTATGCCTGTATTTCTACCAGGGCTATGGGCGGTTTGACCATGGTGCCGTCGGCATTGACTATACCGTCATTGGAGTCCTTCCATCCCTGGTTCAGGATGCCCTTGGGAGATCGGCGGGAATACTCGACATAGCCGCAACGGTCAAGGTCCCCGTATTGGGTGATCCACTGGAACGCGGTCATGATACTGGGCTCGAGTTCCCGTATCAGGTCGAGATCGGCTGTCCAGCCGACGTACTGAGTAGCCACCATGATGAAAAGCAGGGTGGAATCAACAGACCCATAATAAGGAGTCATGGGTATCTCTCCCATGGAGGCCATTTCTCCCATCCTGAGCTCGTGGAGTATCTTCCCAGGTTCCTCATCACGCCAGTCATCGTACTTCTGTCCCTGCCAGCTAGCCAGGATACGCAGTGTCGTCCGGGCCAGGTCGGGATTCATTGCCAGCATCTGCAGGGAGGTTATGAGACTGTCCCGTCCGAACAGGGCTTGAAACCACGGTGTCCCGGCTGCTATGAAACTGCCGCTGTGGTCTGAAGTGACCAGCATTCGGACGTCTTTGAGGGCCCGGTCGAGCATGGCATTGAAGAATTCATTGTCAGTGAAGATGCTGGTGCACCTATCGAGCCAGTCCCGGTATGACCTTTGGAGATATTCAAATTCGGCAAAGAAATGTTCTTCTTGCGGGACCTGGCCGGGGATAACTCTGAGGGTGAAGGTCAGACTCTCCCTATGCCTGAGCTTGATATAGAACAAGGCCCCGCTGTTCCATACCTTGGCGGGTTGTGGGGAGAACGTTATGGTGGTGGTACGGTGCACCCCGTCCAATCCCTGCCTGCCGTAGGCTACCCCGGAGGGGGAGACCCTGGGCGAATCAAGTTGCCCGCGGCGCAGTCTGCGCTCGCCTCTCACTTCAAATATATCGGCAAAGTCAGCATTAAGGTGAAAGCGAAGGCCTATTTCGATGGGAAAAATATTGAAGTTGGTGACCTGGACAATCTCCAGGAAGGAACCCTTTATGATGCGCTGGCGGATAATCTCCACGCTGTCTTTTGGCAGATCACGACCTTGCCGGTCCGACATATGCGGATTGGTCAGTTGGTGCTCTGAACCGAAGCCCATCTCTGCCGAGGAAAGAAGGACCATCGGCTTCACACCGTCCAGTGACAGGTCGAACACGGAGAGATATCTGGTATCGTCCTTGTACAATCCGTAGCCTGCCATACTGCCGGCAGGCATGTTGCCCTCTTGGTCTGTCATCAGGAAGAGCTTGTCTTCTTTGATGACGAGGGCGTCGCGAATATCGTCGAGCCCGATGGGCTCGCCATGTGGAATAAGGCGTTCCGTATCTGACAATGCACTCACGGCTGAACCTCGTTAGTCTAACATGAAATCGGAAGCCACAATCAAGTTAAAAGAGCCCTGGAACGTCTCTAAGATTGACCTCCTTGCGGGGGCGGAGCGCTCACCCATTCTTTTGATGTCTCTCGCTGGTGTCATATCAGGATTTCGTTGCCTCGGCCAGTAGCATGACCAGGCGGCGTCTTGTCCCAGTCCCTAAACTCCGGTTGGATGGCCGCCCTGGCAGGCCGGCTTACAACTCTTTCCCTGCCTGATAACTGCATGACGCGCTTGTAGGCTCCAAGGTATCCATCGGTCATTCGTGAGATGTTGAAGTTCTTCGCAACATGCTCCCGGCAGAGGCCCGGATGAATAAGGTGCACGTTCTCTATGGCTTTCTCCATTTCAGCCATTTCGCTGACCACGAATCCCGTTTCGCCGTGTTTCACTACCTCCGGTGCCGAGCCCCTATTGAAGACGACGACCGGAGTGCCACATGCCATGGCCTCGAGAAAGAAAAGACCGAAGGGTTCATCCCAGGTAATGGGGGCAACCAGGCAGTGGGCTGCTGGCAGCAACTCCCGCTTGGCCTTGTTATCAGCCTCTCCGATGTATTGTATGAGGCGGTTATCTACCTGGGGCTTGACCTGTGCCTCGAAGTAGTCGTGGTCAATCGCATCCACGTTGCCCGCTATTATCAACGGACGTCCCAGCTTTCTGGCCAGGGCGCAAGCCAGATGGGGCCCCTTCTCTGGACTCAAACGGGCGAGGAACAGCATATGCTCCCGGCGCGGTCCGTCATTGAAGGGGTAAGAATCGACGTCTATGGAGTTATAGATCACGCCAGCAAAATTTCTCTTGGGGGCTAGCAGCCTCTTTGCCGATTCACTTATGGTGTTATACCAGCCCTCATATTGCCGGAACATCAATGCCCAGTCGCCCTCCAGTGCACCATGAAGGGTTGTAAGCATAGGGGTGCGGACGAACCCGGCCAGGGACATGCCTTCGAGTAGTGTGTGATTATGTATTATGTCAAAATCGGCGGCCCTCAGCAGGCAGGCCCTCGCATTCAACATGTTCAAGACGTTCTTGTTCCTATCAGAGCCGCGCAGAAAGCGGTCACAAACAGGCACCAGCGTGGCTCGAGTTATTGAATCGCCGCTGGCGAAAAGGGTTACAGCATGACCCCGCCGTACCAATTCCTCGGTCAGCAGGCTTACGACCAACTCGGTGCCCCCATAAGCTGTAGGCGGGACTCTCATCTCCAGGGGCGAAAGCATGGCAATATGCATGTTCCTCTCCTTTCTAGGTCAGGCCCAGTTTCCGGCTTCGGTATTCCCCGGCAGAAGTATCCGAGTAATGAATGGAACCGGTATACCTGATTGTCAAAAGAACACACTGATATATAGCCTTAGCGTCCGGATGCAAGAAACATGAACCCGCTGTCCTGCATGCTTGGTTACGTGCTGCGGGCGCAAAGTGACAGTGCCGTCTTACCTTGCCAGCCTGTTATGCATACTTTCGCGACGGCTGTTCTCTTCTAAGTATAGAGCTAACGGCTGCAGTTAGATTGATAGGCGGGTCAAGATTATGTAACCATTTGGCACATGGGCATGGATGGTGGATACCGAGTCAAGCGCGCTGTATTTGTCCCAGAGTCCCAGCCTTCGCTATTGCTGCTCCACGCCAACCCCCCTTTGTCCGTCAAGTGCTTGCGACTGGATCGGTCTTGACTGCGTTTACCGTGTGTGGGCCGTCTCCTATGGCAAGCGCAGATGGTGGGTTTCGTCGCTCCGGGCCATCACAGTCCACGATGACTGATACCGTGATGTCCTTCGCTACCCGCTAAATGCGGACCGCGCCGCTCCTCTACGCCACCCTACTGCCGTCTCACCCCGTCACATGCAACAGCGCCAGGACGCTCACGCAGGGTGGTGTTGAGCAAGGCGCTAGCGGCTTAGGTATGAACCTGGCGGGGGTAGGGCTGCAGGTCGACGGCGCTTAGAGTGTACAGTGCCGAGCGGAACCCACCATTTATCACGTTCATGGCGGTGCGGCAGCGGGGGCGGGTTCACCTATTCCAGTTGATCGAGCAGACCATCGAATACTTCGCTGGCCCAGTCCATGTCCAAGTTGCCGCCCCATCTGTGATGGACCTCCATTTGGTCCGTACCCCTGCCGGTTACAAGGACGGTGGTATAGTATTTGGTGTCTATTTCGAAGACGGCAGCCAAACCCTTTTGTTCCAGGTAGTTGACCTGGCGGAAATGGATGCGGTCGGCGTATTCTGCTTCAAGCCGCTCCCAGGTATCCCAATCAAAGGGACAGGTGTCACATCCGTCCCAGAAGATTATCAGCTCGGGTTTGCCGTCTTCAGGATCGGGCAGCAACTGGCCTCCGGCGCCGGTAGCGAAGGGGGCGGAGATGACCACGACCAGACATAAGGCCAGGGCGGCAAGCACAGTCTTCATCCCAGCCCTGGTATCCTTGACGTTGCGTCCGAAAAGGAAGCCTATCCCGGCGATTTCCGCCTTGTGCCTCTGCCAGATAAGCAACGCCGCTGTGCCAAGCATGGCTACATCTACCGCGATGGCCTGGGCATGGGTAAGGGCCAGCAAATCGCCAAAGCAGCCGCAGAGTTCCACATTGGGGCGGTAAAGGCTGTAGATGCCGCCTATGATGAAGCTGACAGCCATCAAGATGCTCAATCCGGCAGCCAGCCTGGTGAAGACGCCCAGCACCAAAGCGGCACCGACTACAAACTCGACCCACGGGAGGGCATGGCCGTAGACCTCGGCCAGTCCTACGGGCAGCAGGTCATATCTGACCACCGTATCTACGAACAGCGCCTGGTTCTGCAGCTTGGTTATTGCGGAAATGAGGAAGACTGTACCCAGGGCCAGTCTGAATACGGTCACCAACCAGGTATTTTCTGCCAGGCGCTTAAAGTGCTGCACACAGCCCTCCATTTCAGGCGGTTATGCCACACTCTTTTTACAGTCTATGGCGACCAGATGTCAATTGTTAGGGGGCTTCAGATCACGGTACTGCGGGCAACGTAACAAACCAGCTTTGCCGGATGCAGTCCCTGCTAGACAGGTCTCAGTTCCGCCTTCAGCAGTCTGGTGACTCGCTTTCTGATCTCGTCCCTGATCTCCCTTACTTCATGTATCGGCTTGCCCTTGGGGTCCTCCAGGTCCCATTCCAGCGCGTCGGTGAAACTCGCTGGACAGACCCCCTCGCCGCAGCCCATGCTTATGATCATGGCCGCCTCCTGCAGCATATCGGCATGGAGCATCTTGGGCGAATTACGGCTCAAGTCCAGACCTATTTCGAGCATTGCCTCAAGCACCGTAGCATCAATGGTAACCGCCGGATCGGTGCCGGCCGAGACCGCCTCCGCCTTGCCGTCGGCCATCTGGTTGAAAAAGGCCTCAGCCATCTGGCTGCGGCCGGAATTGTGTAGACAAACGAAAAGCACCTTCTTCATGTCCTGCATCCTCACTTACCTTCTGAGACCATCCTCTGTTTTATGGGCGCAACCGGACGGCATATCCGTATCTCGCCGGTGCGGGATGCCGGAACCGGCGTCCGTGCTCCGTGTTCCCAAGAGCGGTCTTGTCCCTGAGCGTGTTACTGCTGCAGCGCGTCTCCGGCAGGCGGACCGGAATCCCTGTGGTCCGGAAGTCGCAATTCCAGTGCCCGGCTCCACTTGCACGTTCCCCCTCCATGGTCATGTTGAGGCTGCCCGGATGAGGCATCCGGCATCCCGGAGCAGCCGCACCCTTTCTGGGCTGGCCCGTCGGTTGCCCGACCAGCCTCCGCCTCACCGGCTTGCCCGCCCTGTCGTATGGCGGCTATTACCTGTTCATGGCCGGGAATCCCCCGCTGCTCTGCATTATCGGCCACCACGCGATCATCAACCCTGACCTCGAAGATGCCACCGCTGCCCTCTTTCAATTGGGCTCTTATGCCCAATTCCTTCTCGATTTTCGCCGCCAGACCGGCGGCGTGGGGCAGGAAGTTTCACTCCCGGCAGTAGGTGATCTGAATGGTCTGTTGACTCTTGCTGGTCATTCGACTCCTTTCCGGTCCTTGCCCGGCCGGGCTACTGTTGCTCGGCCCTGGCTTGTGCATTGATGATGAACTGGGTGACCTCTGCTTTGGAAGGTACGCGGCCAAAGCAGACAACCTCCTCATCGAGGACAAGTCCAGGGGTGGTGAGGACAGGGTATTCCATGATCTTCTTCATGTCCTTTACCGGCTCAATGGTTGCCTCTATCCCCAACTCCTGTACCACTTGACGGACCGTCTGCTCCAGTTGATGGCACTTGGCGCAGCCGGTGCCCAAAACCTTGATCCTCATGGTGATCTCCTTTCACAAATTTAGCACTTAACCCGGAATAAGACCAAAGATGTATCCGGTTACGGTTGCCATGATGACAACCAGGCAAATGTAGGCGAGGGTTTTCCGGGTACCCATGATGCTGCGAATCACCAGCATGTTGGGTAGAGACAGGGCCGGACCCGCCAGCAGCAGGGCCAGCGCCGGACCCTTGCCCATGCCCAAGTCCATGAAGGCCCGGACTATGGGTACCTCCGTGAGGGTGGCAAAATACATGAGTGAGCCCATCACCGAGGCCAGGGCGTTGCCGGAGAGGGTGTTGCCGCCGACGTAGTTCGAGACTACGTCCTCGGGCAAGGCCACCCGCAGCATGCCCGCGGCGAAGACGCCCACCAGAAGCCAGGGTACGATTAGCCGGGCAAAGTGGAGGGTCTCCCGCATCCACTGGGCGATATCCCCCCGGCTGAACCAGCGCCAGAGGACCAGGGCCAGGATGGCCAGCAGGGCTGCGGTGCCGGCCCATATCTGGGCCGCCGTAACCAGCAGAATGGCCACCAGGACGGCGAAGAAGACGGCCTGGTGCAGCACGGATTTGGCATCGGGGTCGTTCTGTAGCATGGCGAAAGCCCCGGCGTCCCGCCCTGCCTCGTCGCGCCGGTAGATAAAGGCCATGACCAGGCCGATGCCGGCGGCGAAGGCTACCGCGGCGATGGCCCGGGCCGCCCCCAGGTCGTAACCCAGGAGCCTGGCCGAGAAGACCACGGCCAGCACGTTTATGGCGGGTCCGGAGAACAGGAAGGCGACGGCCGGGCCGATGCCGGCGCCTCTCTTGTAGATGCCCCCGAAGAGTGGCAGCACGGTGCACGAGCAGACGGCGAGAATGGTCCCGGAGACGGAGGCCACGCTGTAGGACAGGAACTTGTTCGCCCTGGGACCGAAGTACTTCAGCACTGCCGTTTGTGAAATGAACACGGCTATGGCTCCGGCGATGAAGAAGGCGGGCACGAGGCAGGTCAAAACGTGTGCCGACAGGTATTCGAGTAAACCGTCGACCCCGCCTTGGAGCAGGTCTACGAAGTAGTCCATTTACCGGTTGTCCTTACTTCCTTCCATTTGCTTTCAGGCTCTGGATTCCGTCTTCCCAGACTGTGTACAATAACCTGGTTTACCACGCCACCCCGACTCACACCCCGACTCAGTACGCCACCCCGGCGAAAGTCGCAGACTCGCTTGCGGAGAGCCGGGGTCCAGGGAGCACCGCCTTCGATGGCGTTCGTCTCCTGGATACCGGCCTTCGCCGGTATGGTAGCACGAAGATACGCATAGCCTCTTCGTCAATGCCTTTCCAGGGGTACAATCTTGCTCCTGCTTTCCTACATTGCGACACAGCCTGTCCGCCGGGATGGCCGGCGAAGAAGGCTGTATTGTTGCTGTAAGCCCCATTCTTGAACTGGTGCTCATCATTCCAGACCTCACACCGGCGGCTTCCGGGCACAGCCGGTGCCGACCCTGGCGGCTGTCTTGAGGCGTTCCAGGTCCAAGGCTGCTGTGGGGTTACCCGCCAGTCCTTGCTTGACGGCAGCCATGAGGAGGGCGTATTGCTCCGGACCGTCCTCGTCGATGGAATAGAGGGACCACAGTCCCTCCTTCCTGAGTTTGAGGAAGCCGGCGTCGTACAGGGCCATGAGGTTTCGCGATGCCCTGGTCTGGGAGATATCAAGGGCCTGCATGATCTCGCAGACACAGCATTCACGCTCGAGCAGGACGTTCAGCATTCTGAGCCGGGTCTCGTCGGACAGGGCCTTGAAGGACTTTATTAGGTCTCTCATGGGGCTCCTTGTAAGCTTATATGCGCAACTATGCATCTATAATAGCAGAGAAAATCCATGACGGTCAAGATATGGGGGGATCCAATGAACGCCTCGGTCTACACCACCGTGCCTGAGCGCTTGGCCCAGGCCGCCGTATTCCTTGGCTGGCAAAGATCAAAAATATGCGGGGAGGGTGGCCAACTGGCGATCCCAGAAATGTGACGTCTGCGTAGGGACCCAGGTCCCCCTCATCTACATTGAACACCATCACCAGAATCGAGTGTACCCTATAGGTGCGGCAAAGCGAGGCAGCGAATGTAGACGGGTGTTGCTTGCCGGGGTGCCGAGCGACACCCACCAATGAAGAGGTCTGATGATGGTCCCAAACAAGACCTACTCAATCAGGGAGCGCAGCATGTTCATGTCAAGGCATTCACGGACCACGGCGGCCAGCCTGTTGTATTCCCGGTCCTTGTCGCTCGAAAGCGGTCCCTTCCTCTCCACCAGCCCGGATTGAAGATCATCGAGGGGCTCATGCCGGAAAGGCTCCTCGTCCCGGAAAACCGAGTCTTCCTGGGCTATGTCGAGGCCATGAATGAAGGGTACTACGCCGAGGACGGGCCGCCGGGTACGTTCTTCCAGGTAGTCCAGGGCGGGTTTCAGCAAGGCGACATCACCCCGGAACTTGTTGATGATGAAACCCCTGACCCTTTCCTGCTCATGGGGTTCCAGGAGGGCCATAGTGCCCACCAGCGAAGCAAAAACCCCTCCCCGGTCGATATCCCCCACCAGCAAGACGGGCGAATGCGCCAGGGCAGCCACCCGCATGTTGACTATCTCCCTGTCCCTCAGGTTTATCTCTGCGGGGCTGCCGGCTCCTTCGATGATGACCAGGTCATAGGCGGCACGCAGGCGGGCCAGGGCCGCGCCCACAGTGTGGAGGAGATAGGGTGTGTGCTCGCCATAGTCTCCAGTCTCGGACATCCGGTCGGGCCTGCCCATCACCACCATTTGCGACCCTTTTTCCGGTCCGGGTTTGATCAGTACCGGGTTCATGTCCACCGACGCCTCTATACCTGCCGCCTCGGCCTGGACGGACTGGGCGCGACCTATCTCCAGACCGTCACGCGTTACGAAGGAGTTGGGGGTCATGTTCTGGGACTTGAAGGGGGCCACGCGCAGTCCCTCCTGGTGGAAGATACGGCAGAGAGCGGTGACCAGGATGCTCTTGCCCACGGAGGAGGCTGTGCCCTGTATCATCAGCGTCCTGGCGCTCACGGTATGGCCTTCCACCCGTGCCGCAGTCGGATACAGGGCTTGCAAGCGTCGTTCGGGGTTGGGCGTCTGTAAGGCATTACTCCCGGACCCGCCCCTTTGCGGTTAGTCCCGGATCTCGTGTCCTGACCGGATGCAAGGCTGGGCCCTCAGTTCTCTATGCCGCAGCGTGCCTGGACGCCCTGGTCGAAGTAGTGTTTGACTTCAAGCATCTCTGTGACAAGGTCAGCGGCGGCTATGATCTCAGGCGGAGCATAACGGCCGGTCAAGACCATCTCTACCCCGTCGGGCTTCATCCTGATGGTGTCCAGAATATCCTCGACGCTTATCAGATTGAACCAGACGGCGGTGATTATCTCATCGAGAACAACGATGTCGTACTGCCCGGAGGCCATTGCCTCCCTGGCCCGTTCCAGACCCGCCTGGGCCTGGCTGACGTCAACCGGATTGGGAGGCTTGTTTACATGGACCCAGCTATCCCGCCCGTATTGCTCGATGGTCATATAGGGTGCCACCATCCTGGCCGCTTCAAGTTCACCATAGACCTGGCCTTTCATGAATTGCCCTATATAGGTCTTCAGCCCGCGCCCCATGGCCCGGAAAGCCAGGCCCAGTGCGGCTGTGGTCTTTCCCTTACAATTTCCCGTATAGACTTGCACGAAACCCTTGCCCAGGGGGCTCTTCTTCTCTTCAGTCATCATGCTCCTTTCGAGTCATTGGGCTGTCAAGTGATGAATTTGAGAGGTGCCTGCGGCGATTGGTTTCTCTCCTTGACATGACCATTCCCGGTGACAAGTATTGCCGGCAGGTCATTCAGGGGATGAGGGCAGATGCAGATGTCCGCACCGTAGACATCTTTGACATTCTCCACCGTGATGACCTCACGCGGAGTACCGGAGGCATGAATGCGGCCTCGATTGATCATAATCATAGTTTGACAGTATTGGGCGGCCAGATTCAAGTCGTGTACTACCACCAGGGCGCTCATGCCGTTCCGGCTGCACAAGCCGCTGATCAGGTCGAGGGTCTCGATCTGATGGTTGATATCCAGATGGGCAGTGGGCTCGTCCAGCAGGATTACCTTGGGTTGCTGGGCCAGGGCGCGGGCGATGGTCAGCCGCTGTCGCTCCCCGCCGGAAAGCTCCCCTACGCGCCTGTTTGCCAGGTCCAGCGTGGACGTGGCCTCCATGGCATGCATGGTTATGCCGGCATCCCTGGCGCTTTCGTATCCCAGGAAACCGAGGTGGGGCGTGCGGCCCATGAGTACCACTTCGAAGGCGGTGAAGGCTTCCGGCAATACAGGATTCTGGGGAACCACAGCTACCAACCGTGCCAGTTCCGTCCGGCCCAGCCGGGTGATATCCCGGCCGTCAATGCTGATGCGGCCTTCCCTGGGCGGCAGGACCCGAGTAACACCCTTGATCAGGGTTGACTTGCCGCACCCGTTGGGGCCCACGATGCCCAGGACCTCGCCGGGCCTGGTCTGCAGACTTACCCTGTCCAGAACAAGGTGTTGCCCGTAGCCGAGACTTACGCCGTGCAATTCAAGAGTACTCATGCCTTCAAGTCCTTTCTAGAATATCGCCCTTTTTCGCTGTCTTAGCAAATACAGGAAGAAGGGGGCCCCCAGGAAGGCGGTGATTATGCCCAGCGGCACCTCATTGGGGGCCATCACCGTCCGGGCCATGATGTCCGCCAGAACCAGGAAGATGGCCCCGGCCGCGGTGGCCAGGGGCAGAAGAAAGCGATAATCTGGGCCCCAGACCAGCCGAACCGCGTGGGGAATGATTATGCCCACAAAACCTATCACTCCGCCGAAGGCCACTGCGGTGGCCGTAATAAGCGTGGCCAGCAACAGGAGAATACGCTTGGTCTGTTCCACGTTGACACCCAGTTGCTGGGCCTGCTCCTCGTCCAGTTGCATGATGTTCAGGCGCTGCCCGTAGAGCCAGATGAGGGCTACGCCTATCGTGACCAGCGGCAGGGCCACGCGCACCTGGGTCCAGGTGGGTGACGAGAATCCTCCCAGCAGCCAGGCAAAGACCCCGTGGATGGTGCTGCCGGAGGTAAGGGTCAGGTAGGAAGTGATGGCTGAAAGGAAGGCACCGAGGGCAACCCCGGCCAGGATCAGGGTGGCCATGGGCAGGGTGCGGCCTACTCGACCCACGAAGTAGACGAAGAAGGCGGCGCCGATCCCGCCGGCGAAGGCCAGCAGGGAGACGAGGGAGAATCCCCAGCTCCCCCACCCCAACCTCAAGGTGAACCCAATCACGGCGCCCAGGGCGGCGCCCTGGGCCACACCGATCAGATAGGGGTCGGCCAGGGGATTACGGAAGAGTCCCTGATAGGTGGCGCCGGCCACGGCCAGGGCTGCTCCGGCCAGGCCGGCCAGCAGGGCCCGCGGCATGCGGATGTCCAGTATCACGGTTTCCACCGGTCCTGACCAGGTGATGGGGAAGGAGACGAAGGGTAACTTGTTCAGGATGATCTTGGCGGTGACGGAAAAAGGAATATCGGTGCTGCCGATATTGACGGCCAGGAGCACGGCCGGGAAGACCAGGGCCGCCAGGATGGCCAGGGCGATGATCCTGCCCCGGCGTTGGAAGAGGCGGGCTGCGGATATCTCCGCAGCCCGCGGTTGTTGCTCAGCCGTGCCTTCAAGCATGGGTTAGTCCATTAGTCGAAAAGGTCCGGATGCAGAATGCGGGCGAACTCCTCCAGAGCGTCGACCAGCCGGGGGCCGCCCCTGGAGGCCAGATCGGAATCGATCTCGAAGGTACGCTCATTCAGGTAGGCCTGGGTCTCTTTGAAATGGGAATCAGCCGAGGTTACCCATTCGTAGGCAACGCTTGTCTGGGTGATATCGTAGGTGAAGATCGTGATGACGTCGGGATCGGCGGCTACGGCTGCCTCCGTATCAACCTGAGGGTGTCCGGGCAGATCGCCAAAAACATTTATACCGCCGGCCATGGTGATGGCGGCATCTATGTAGGTGCCCTGTCCGGCGGTGAATATGGGATCGTGCCAGCTCATGTTGAGTACCTTCGGGCGCTCATCTGCAGGTATGGTTGCTACGATTGTCTGCACCTGGGCTATCCTGTCCCGCAGCCCGTCCACAAGCTCAGCAGCCTGGGCGTCGCAGCCGGCTATCTTGCTGATGGCCAGGATGTCGGTCATGACGTCATCAAAGGTCAACGGTTTCGTTTTGAACACACGGACACCATGGTCTCGGAGCCAGTCCACCTTGTCATCCGTGGTCAGATCAGCGACCAGGACCACGTCCACATCGGCGGCCACGATCATCTCCCAGCTTGGCTCAGGGTAACCACCGAAGCTGTCTACTTCGAAGACCGCTGCCGGGTAGTTGCAGAAATCGGTGCGGCCCACCAGGTTGTCCCCGGCCCCAATAGCGTAGAGGATTTCGGTGATGCTGGGCGCCAGGCTGATGATGGTGTCTACAGGCGCGGCGAATTCGTGCACCTTGCCGGTGGCGTCGGTCAGCGAGAACGTGTCATTGGTGTCGCCATTGCCGGCACCGTTTGTATCGTCTGAGCATGCGGCTCCGGCAGTGACCGCCAGCAGGGCCAGAAGGACCAGTCCGGAAATGAAGAACCGGCGGCAACGGCCGAACCTGCCACTTTGTCGCCTAGCGTGGCCAGGTATGCCTGAGCCAGCCACAGCAGGTTGTTTCTTGAGTATCATGCTTCTTCCCTCCAATAAGCTTCAGGCCAATCTTGCGAATGGCCTGTTTGGCCTTTAGTGCCTTTAGAAGCAACCCGGCGCCGGTACGCTAAAGTACACTTGTTTTTATACAACTGAAGTTGATTTTAGCAGCAAGCCACGGGTGTGTCAAGATTGCGCGATCGGCGTCCACGTTGGGCCGGTAACAGGGCTTGACAAGGAAGCACCTACCGCCTGGGCCTCCCTGATTACGGTACCCGGGGACATCTCGACAGGATGGTGGACACTATAGGAAGCAAGGGGGGACAGAGCAAGAATCAATCAAACGAGTCCCGCACAACACGGTCCCAGAAGTACCTGGTAGGCGGCGCATCGCGCATTGTCTACAGCAGCACTCTGGACGTAGTCGTGGATGGCAAGACCGCGCATCGCGAGTATCCCTCGGTCCCTAACAAGCTTTTGTGGCTTCCGATTTGAGGCGAAGGTCCGGGGTCGCGGCGATGGTCGCAGTCCCCTAGCGGCCGGCTTCCCCAGTCCCTGTTGCCGCCTGCTCTCCGGCGACATACCCGGTGGAGAAGGCCGCCTGCAGGTTGTAGCCCCCGGTATCGGCGTCCAAGTTCATGACTTCGCCGCAGAAGAACAGTCCTCTCACCAGGCGCGACTCCATGGTGTAAGGGTCGATTTCGTCTAGGGCGACGCCGCCGGCGGTCACCGTTGCCGAGGCCAGGGGCAGGGGTCCGGCTATGTCCAGGCGCAGGCATTTCAATGTTTGGACCGTGATCTCGCGCTCACCGGCGCTTATCTGGTTCGCAGGCTTTCCGGGAGGTATGCCGGTGAGTTCCAGAAAGGGTTCGATTATTTTCGGCGGCAGCATTTCCTTGATTATGGTCCGGTAGGTGCGCCTGCCGTGGGCCTCCAGGACCTGCCTGGTCCGGATATCGATCTCTTCATGACTGGATGCCGGCTCCATATCCATGGCCACGCTGACCGGCCCCTCCTTAAGGGCATCCACGATGCCCAGGCTGAGCAGCAGGATCAGGGGTCCGCTGACACCGAAATGGGTGAAGACCATGTCGCCGATGCGGCTCTCTATGACACCTGCCGGCGGCTTGCCTGGGCCCAGTCCCCTACCCCATTGTCCCCGCAGCCTGGTATTGGGGTCGATGTGAGCGGCCGGACCTCTGAAGGATGTCATGCGAACTCCGCTCAGGCTCAGCCCCTGCAGACTGCGGGCCAGGTCTTCTTGTCTGACCTTGAGGGGGACCAGGGCGGGGCGAAGCTCGACTATGCTATGGCCAAGGCCGGCTGCCATGCGGTAGCCGTCTCCGGTCGATCCTGTGCCCGGATAGGAAGCTCCCCCAGTAGCCAGGATGACGGCCCCGGCTGGGAACACCCCGTCTCCCGTGCAGACACCCTTGACGGCCCCACCGGCGGCTTCGATGCTGGTGACCTTGCTGCCGTTCAACAGCTTCACCCGGCCAGGGCCGGCATAGCGCTGCAGGGCGGCCAGGACATCCCGGGCATCGCCCGAGGCCGGGAATATGCGCCCGTCAGGCTCCTGGCTGGTCCTTACACCATACTTGGCCAGCAGCGCCAGCAGTTCGGGCCGGAAGAAACGGTTGAAGGCCCGGTAGAGGAATCTGCCATTGGGACCGTACATGGCGATGAAGTCATCCAGTTCCCGGGCGTTGGTGAGGTTGCACCTGGCTCGGCCGCTGATCAGGAGCTTTCTACCGGGTTGCTCCATCTTCTCCAGGAGCAGGACCTCGGCCCCCATCTCGGCCGCCCGGCTGGCGGCCATCAGCCCCCCGGCGCCAGCCCCAACGACTACTACCCTGCGCTCACTCATCTCTACTCTGGTCATCCATGTCCAGGCTTGTCCAGGGCTGCCGCACCGACTGGCTGCGACTCATCCGGCCTTCTCGCTATCTGGGGTGGAGACGAATGGGTGGCCCTCCCGGTCGAAATCGGGCAGGTATTCGGTTACGGAGTCGAGGTCCTGGATGAAACCGTTCTCCATTCCCAGAGCGGACGCCAGTTCGAGAACTTCGTTGTACTCGGCGGCAGATATGGTCCGGGACAACAGCGGGACGCTACCCGCCCGGTGCTGCGGGGAGTACTGGGCCATGATGCTTATGGCCGTCTCCGGGCCTATCACGCGCGCAAGCCATTGCAGGGATTGTTCACTGCCCGCCAGTGCGTTGGGCAGGATAAGATGGCGTACCAGAAGTCCCCTCACGGCTATCTCATCTCCGTCCAGTGCCAGGTGTCCCACCTGCCTGTACATCTCCTTGATGGCCGCCCGGCAGTACGGGACGTAATCGGAGACCTGGGAGAACTTCTTGGCCCAGCGATCAGAGGCGTACCTGATATCGGCCAGGTATATGTCTATGATGCCGTCCAGATGCCGGAGGGTGACCGGGCTGTCGTAGCTGTTGGTGTTGTAGACGAGCGGCAGGCGGAGCCCCATGGGTACCGCTTCCACCAGGGCCCTGACGATCTGGGGAACGAAATGGGAGGGCGAGACGAAGTTGATGTTGTGGCAGCCCAACTCCTGCAGGTGCAGCATCTTGAGGGCCAGGGAGCGGCAATCGGACAGCGCCCTGTTTTGGACGGTCCAGTTCTGGCTTATCTGGTGGTTCTGGCAGTAGACACAGCGCAGGTTGCAGTTGGCGAAGAAGACCGTCCCGGAACCGCGGGAGCCGGAAATGACGGGTTCCTCGCCGTGGTGGGTGCAGAAAGACGATACCACCGGCAGGTGCCCGGAATGACAGAAACCGCCGGCCTCCTGGGTGCGGTCTACGCCGCAGGCGCGGGGGCAGATGTCGCAGGAGTGCAGGCGCGCCTCCAGCAGCCGGGCTCGCGTTTCCAGTTCGCCCGATTGAGATAGTTCGATGTATCGTGGCTGATCAGATTTCCGGGTGGACACGAAGAACATTATACGGTAAATGGAGCTGGGAACCGCAATCACCGGCGGCCACGCGTCCTCCCGTAGGGGCAGCCCCCTGTCGGCTGCCCGGTGGGGTGGCAGGGGACGATGAACGCCTTCGCAGGCGGTCCTTCCTGGGTCCCCGCTTTCGCGGGGATGGGGTGACGGGGTGGCTGCAGAGGCAGAACGTGTGGGGCTACTCGTTCCCGATACCGAAGAGGCGCCTGGCATTTGCCGTGGTGGCGGCCGCCACGTCTTCCGGTTTCATCTCCTTGATGTCAGCGGAGGCCAGCAGCGAACGAACTACGTCGGCAGGTTCGGCCCGGTGGCCCTGATAGGTTACCGGGGCATCGGTCTCCAGGAGCAACAGGTCCAGAGGAGTGTCTCTGACCGCCCGGCGGTGTTCGGCGTGGTATTCTGCCGCCAAAGTGGCCGAAACGAAGTAACCGTCGCCCAGTATATCCCCCAGCACATTGCGGGGCCCGGTGTACCAGTGGAAAACAGCCTGCTGCACCCCCGCCTCCTTCACGGCGGCATAAGAGTCCTTCCAGGCGTAACGGGAGTGAATGACGGCTGGCTTGTTGCCGTTCCTGGCCATGACCAGGATCTGGGACAGGACCTCCTTCTGTTTGTCCTTTGCCGCACCTGCCACTGCCCGTTTATGATAGTCGAGGCCGATCTCACCCAGGGCGACAGCGTTCTTGAGATTGTCCTCGATGAAAGCCATCTCTCTATCGAGCGACCCGTGCAGGTAGCCCAGCCTGCCCGGATGCAGGCCGAGCGCTGGATAGACGAACCCGGGGTACCGGGAAGCGATGTCCAGGGCCTGACTGTTGGACTCGTAGTCGGAGCCAACCGCCACGATGGCCGTTATACCGGTCAGCCGGGCTCTTCCCAGGACGTCGTCCAAGCCCTCCATGTCTTCGAGATGGGCATGGGTATCTATAAGCTCATAGGTTTGTTTGCTTATTCTGCTTTCCTCTTCTTTGCTGGAGTTCTTCCAGGTTCGATTATAGCCGGAACATGCGGCGAGAGGCCAGCCGCAGAGAAATGGTCAGGGGAAGGCGCGGTACCAGCAGCCATCGTGAAGGGAGAACACTCGCCTCCCAGAAGAGAGGGCGGCCGCAGGCCGGTACAGGCCCCGGAGGGGGCTATACCAACGTCTTATTTGGACCAGCGTTCCTGGACCCCGGTTTTCACCGGGGTGGCGTAAAGAGAGCTGGGCTGGTGACGGGGTTGGCGTTGTGGCCAGACTTGACTCATGACTATGCGGACATCGTCACAGGTCCAGTTGCTTCCTGATACCGGTGCTCCAGAGGAGGATATTCGATCTGCACCGGCATGGTTTGCGGGGCAGCCGTTCTTCTGGATCCCGGCCCTCCAAGGCGGGTTTACAGTTTTCACCGGGGTAGCGTGAAGGGCCGGGGTAGTGACGTGGCTGAGGCTGGAAGCCCGGGCCTAGAACTGCTCCATAAGGTGGCCGATCTGCTCCTGGGTGAAGAC
>PUNJ01000132.1 GCA_003551705.1 Chloroflexota bacterium
CGTGAGATGCAGACGAGTACGGTGGGTGAAGTCCCGTATTTCAAACACGGGCTAGATGGCCCTGCCTATGCGTGCCCCTGCAGTAATAGCTTCCGTGGCTTGCCCCGGTTGCTCGGCATCGCCGATCACGTAGACCTCAGCGACTCCCGTCTGGGCCAGGCCGGCAAGCTCGCTCACCGGTATGGAGCCCAGCGCCAGCACAACTGTGTCCACACCCTCGATGCGCTCCTCGGAGCCGTTCCTGCCGATCACGACGCTGCCGGTTGCTATGCTCTTGAGCGTGGCCGAGGTCATGGTCCTGACCCCTTGTTCGGCCAGGCGCTGCAGCAGGAAGTGCTTGGGGCCGGGAGGCACATCACCGGCAATGTCCGCCAGCATCTCCACCAGAATGACATCCTTCCCGTAGGAGGACAGAAAGTCCGCCGTCTCGCAGCCCACCATGCCGCCGCCTGCCACGACCACCCGGCGGCCTGTGGCCGACTTGAAGGTAAGGACATCCCGGGCGGTAACCACGTTTGGTCCGTCCGCTCCGGGGATATCGGGGACCAGGGGTGTGCTGCCGGTGGCTATGACGGCAACCTGGGGTCGCAATTCTTGAATGAGCCCGGCAGTTGCCTGGGTCGATAATCGCACCTTGACCCCCGCCCTGTCCAACTGCCGGACCTGATATTTGAGATAGGGTATGATTTCCTGTTTGGTGGGAGGAATACAGGCAATCAAAAATTGCCCGCCCAGCTCAGGTTCCTTTTCCAATAGGGTCACGTCGTGGCCGCGCAGAGCCGCCACACGGGCGGCCTCCATGCCTGCCGGACCGCCGCCTACCACCAGCACGCGCTTGGGCTCGAGAGAGGGGGTGATGGCCATTTGACCCTCCCTGCCCACCTCGGGATTGACCATGCAGCGGGTCGTGTAGGCTGTCATCAGACTGTGCAGGCAATAGTGGTCGCAACTCACACACCAGCGTATATCCTCCGTCTCCCCGGCAGCTACCTTGTTGGCCCACTCCGGATCGGCGTAGATACCCCGGCCGACGGCGACCAGGTCGGCCTTTCCCTGGGCGATTGCCTGCTCCGCCATTACAGGGTCGTTGAGACGGCCGACAGCCATAACGGGCACGTTGACCGCCCGCTTGATCTGCTCGGAGGCTTGGAGCAGGTGGCCCTTGGGAACGGCCATGGGCGCGGTGATATAGGTCTCGGCGTTTACGTAGACGCCGGTGGATACGTGCAGGCAATCAGCTCCTGCCGCTACCAGCCATGGGGCGATGGCTACCGATTCGTCCAGGTTGCGGCCTCCCGGTACCCTCTCGTCGCCGCTGAACCGGAAGATGATGGGGAAATCCTCGCCCACAGCCTGGCGGCATGCCTGGAGAATCTCAAGAGGAAAGCGTAGCCGGCTCCTCAAGTCGCCCCCATACCTGTCGGCACGGCGGTTGCTGTAGGCGGACATGAATTGGGCTATCAGATATCCGTGAGCGCCGCCGATCTCCACTGAGTCGAACCCGGCCTCTTTCACGCGGCGGGCCGCCTGGGCATAGCAATCGACGATCTTCTCAATCTCCGGTATGGTCATGGTGTGAGGCATGTCCTGGCAGTTGGGACAGGGGCAGGGGAGCGGGGAGGGAGCCCAGGGCGATTTACCGGGCCCCATGGAGGGTGCTTGCCGGCCGGGATGCCATATCTGCACGCTGGCCTTGGCGCCGGCCTGGTGTATCCGGTCCGTCAACCTCTTCCATCCGGGAACGAGGTTGTCGTCGAACATGGCGCCCAAGCCTATCTCACCCATGCCAAAAGCCAGGCTGGGGTGAATGACCACGTCCTCCACCATGATCAGTCCGACACCGCCCCTGGCCCTGACCTCATAGTAGTCGATCAGTCGCTCGCTGGGAGTACCGTCTTCAGCGGCCATAAGGGTGCCCATGGGCGCCATGGCGATGCGGTTCTTCAATGTCATGCTCTTGATGGTCAGGGGCTCGAAAAGGCGACCGAAGCGGTGATTATCCATTGGCAGACCTCCTGCAGTGACGATTCAGGGACTGGTATGGTGAGAGTATGTTCCGGCAGCCTTGGCTGCCGTTGGCCTATTATACTATGCCCGGGAATAATCCAAAACAGGTCTGGAGGGCATTCTTGCTGGATTTAGTACTTCTGACGGGGAAGAAAGGACTCTAGCGCAGAATGCGCTCGTCGCCGACGCGACGGGTTACTCTTATCTCGTCAAGGTGCTCCATCACAGCCAGCGCATACTTGCGGCTGGTCTGGAACAGGTCCCTGACTTCGGCCACGGTTATCTTGCCTTTGGCCTTGATATGGTCCACTATCTTCTGCACCATGGTGTCATAGGCCTGGGCGGCGAATATGACATTGTCGGCGAGCTTGACCACCTTGCGCTGAGCGACCAGGTAGTCGAGCAGTTCAGGTTCGAGGCTTATCTCGCTGCTGGGTGAGTAGGGGTCCCTGGAAAGCATCCTGATATAGCTGTCGACCTTCGCCTGCTGCTCGCCACGTAATTCCATATTGAAGGACGGCAGGCGTACCACCCTGGCGTCCTCGGCGAGGGCTCCGGTGAGGACCATATGCCGCAAGACGGCGGGAACGAGCTGAGCCGATATCTTCAGCCTGCTCTTGATCTCCTCTTTGGGCAGCCCCGGTCGTAATGGAAACCGGCGGTGGTGTTCGCCGACTGCCTGCTGGACCTGTTCAACCAGGCGGTTCCAGCCTCCGGCCGAAAACACCAGTGCCTTCGGCCCCTTATCACCCACCACCACTACGCGGCCTTCTGAGGTTAGCGTGTTCAACAGGGTTTCCGCCTCAGCGCTCGACAGGCTGGACCGGCGAAGGAGTTCGTCCATGGAGAGGGGTCCTTTGGTCTCCAGGATGGCGACCAGCACTTCGTCCGGGCTTCCCTTCTCTCTGGAGGCAAGGTTGTTGAGGGTGCCGGCGTGGAACCGGCGATGGCGCCTGGGATAGGCGTCGACAACTTCTCCGCCCCCCAGCGTTTCTTTCGAAGATCGTACAATGAAGAAATCACCCTTGACCAGCGCCACCGGATGCTCCAGGGCAAGCTGGGCCCATCCGCTCTCTCCGGGCTTGATCTCTTCCTTGTCGAGCAGTCTGATGCGGCTCTCCACCTCGGCGGCATGACTGTGAAATGTGACCATGGTGTTATGCCGCACGGTATGGCCAAGGCTTGAAATGAGTCTAATACGCACATCGGCCGCCGTGCTCGGCACGAGCCATCCGGGAGTCGTCAGTACGTCGCCCCGGTGAAGGTCCGAAGTTGTAATACCGGCCAGGTTGACGGCGACCCTTCTGCCCGGGCCGACGGATTCGACTCGCATCTTATGTGTTTGCAGGCCGCGTAGGCGTGCCTTGGTCCGCTGGGGAACGATCTCCAATTCCTGTCCGAGTGTCAAACGGCCGTCTATCAAGGTGCCGGTGACTATAGTGCCGAAACCGGCTATGGTGAAGACCCGGTCTATGGGCAGTCTTGGCCGGCCGATATCTCTGCGGGGCACGGCAACCTCGAGCATGCTGTCTATCAAGCCAGCCAGTTCCACCAGGCCCTCCCGGGATATGGCTGAGGTGGCGACTATGGGCGCCTCAGCCAGCAGGGTGGCTTCCACCGTCTCCCTGACCTCCATGGTAACCAGGTCAAGTAATTCATCGTCAACCAGGTCCTTCTTGGTGATGACTATGATGCCTCGCTCGATTCTCAGTAGGTCGAGGATGGCAAGGTGTTCCCGGGTTTGCGGCATGACACCCTCGTCGGCGGCCACTACCAGGAGGGCCAGGTCGATGCCTCCCACGCCGGCAAGCATGTTCTTGATGAACCTTTCGTGGCCGGGTACGTCTACAAGGCTCACCTCACGGCCGCTGGGCAGCTTGATCCAGGCAAAACCCAGGTCAATGGTCATGCCCCGCTCTTTCTCTTCGTCCAAGCGGTCGGGGTCAATGCCGGTGAGGGCATGGACGAGGGCTGATTTGCCATGGTCTACATGGCCTGCAGTGCCTAGAACAAACATGAATATCGGCCTGATGCACGCGCAGAAGGGCGTGCCTGATCCTGTCTAATTCTACCACCATACACAAGTGGTGGCGATTTTTCCCGTACCCACCGGCAGATCGCAGGGCCGTCCAGCGTTTGATTCTGCCTGAAGCCTATGCTACATTGAAATCACCCAAAGCCATGGAAACCGGTTTTCGTCAATTGCCCAGTGTAGACAAGCTCCTGTCGGATGAGCGTCTCCGGATGCTGGAGTCCGACTATTCGCGCTCTCTGGTGCTGTCCGCCACTCGCGAAACTCTGGAGGAGTTCCGGGAAGCCATAGCCCAGGGCAACCCGCCACCGACTGTGGCAGGTCTCGTAGACGCCGTAATCGAAAGGGCCAAGGCCATTGGAGACGCGAGCCTGGTGCCGGTGATTAACGCTACGGGCGTTATTCTGCACACCAACCTTGGCAGAGCTCCCCTCAGCGACGAAACACTGGCGGCCATGGAGCTTGCTTCGAGGGGCTACAACAATCTGGAGTATGACCTGGCAACCGGCAAGCGGGGCTCCCGCCAGGACCATATCGAATCGGTCCTCTGCCGGCTTACCGGGGCCGAAGCCGCCTTGGTGGTGAATAACAATGCTTCCGGAGTACTCCTTGGTCTAACGGCTCTTGCCAGGCGCAGGGAGGTGATCACTTCCCGGGGTCAGGCCGTGGAGATCGGCGGCAGCTTCCGCATACCGGATGTCATGAGGCAGAGCGGCGCCAAGTTAGTGGAGGTGGGTACTACAAACTGCACCTATAGCAGGGACTATGAACAGGCCATAACCCCGAGGACGGCGGCCCTCCTCCGCGTCCATTCCAGCAATTTCAAGATCGTGGGTTTCACACAAGAGGTGGCCCTGGAAGAACTATCGATTCTGGCGCGTGAACATGGCCTCCTGTTGCTGGACGATCTGGGGAGCGGGTGCCTCCTGGATACCGCCAAGTACGGGCTGGCCTATGAACCCACCGCACAGGAAAGCGTAGCGGCCGGCGTCGATCTGGCGTTTTTCTCCGGCGACAAGCTGCTGGGCGGGCCTCAGGCAGGCCTGATATTGGGCAAGAAGGACCCGATCGCCAAACTGCGCAAGCATCCTCTGGCCAGGGCCGTGCGCATAGACAAGGTCCGGCTGGCGGGACTGGCCGCCACCCTCCTGCACTATCTGAAGGACGAAGCTGAGGCGAAGATACCCATCTGGCAAATGATCTCGTTGTCCCTGATAGAAGTAGAGAGGCGTGCCAGGGCATGGTCCAGCCAACTTGATGGCATGGCCACGGTGGTCCAGGGGGAGTCGGTGGTCGGCGGTGGCAGTTTGCCGGGCAGCACGTTGCCCACCAGGCTGTTGGCCATCAAGGCCCCGGAAAAGGGGAGGGACCGTGGTGCAGTCCAGCGTATGGCCCGGGAGTTACGCTTGCACAGACCTGCCGTCATCGGCAGGATTGAAGGTCACGCACTACTTCTCGACCCCCGTACCGTTCCCTGCGAGGACGATCTCGTGGTCATAGCTGCGCTCCGCCAGGCGGTGCGTGTTCATCTGCTTTCCTAGTCCACGCTTCGGCCAGAGTACTTAACTTACAGTAACCTACTTGGAACCGGTTTGTTACCTGCTACACACCGGCCTGTTACCCGTTGTTTACGGGTGGCTGCTAGGCTGAGTGTGCTGTGGCAGGTGAGTTTCCTAGCCCGGCCTGCCGGTTCAAGGATGGACAGCCGAAGTTGATGACCCGTCTCATGGGCGGGTACAAAGGGGGGAGACTGCTAGGGGGGTGAGTCTCTTCCCCTTTTTTTGGGAAAGGTTGGAAAGGAGACGAGATGAGGCTGGTGAAAGACGGCAATCAGGAAGGACAGTATACGTTGGAAGGACTGACTGCAGGTGAGATACGGGCCGCTCTGCGTGCCCTTGAGAATTGCAGCACGCCTACGGCCATGGGTCTCTATCTGTCTCTTCGGGACGGCATGGCCGGTTACCGGGAGTTCGAGGCAGTACGGAATCCCAAGGCGGATACCCGGAAAAAGGCGGATAGCGGGCATGCCATGTCGCTGGTCATTTGCCGGGGCAATTAGTAGGGACCACCCTGATCGATAGCCTGGCATCATCAAGTGCTCAAGGCAGAGTTAGCGGTCGTCCGGTTCCCAGTCTGTGATCTCTCCTGCGTCTGCCCCGGCTTGGAAGTCATTGACGATCTCCCTTGCCCGGGCTTCGTCACGCCTGGCTACGACCACCTTGACCGCGCCGCTGCCTCCGGCGGAGGCCATGAAGGGAGCCAGGGAGCCCAGGGTCTCGTCCTTCAGGAAAGCCCTGATTTGCTCGGATCCCAGGATGTTCTTCATCATGTCCGCCTCCAGAATACTTCCGGAGAAGACAACTACCGGTTCGTGATCATCTGCCATTCATCTATCCCAGGACAGTATTTCAGAAGTTGCCCTGGTTGTCCAATTGCAGCCGGCAGAAATCCACGGCCTGAGGGAAAGCCTGACATGGTTTGTCCAGATCAAGCGAATCTCATGAACAGGTAACCTATGCACCGTGATACTGGGGAAAAGGGCCACGAAAGCAGCCATGGCCCTGGCTGCCGAAGTAGGTAACAAGAGCCATCACAGCGCCCCCAGGAGAAAACACAGGGGCAACAAGCTTATGGCCCACGCCGGAATGATGGCTGGTCTTGGCGAGAGGGTCTCCGCAGTCACCTTACAGGCGCAAGAGACGGATGGACATAACCATGACCCAGATAAATGGCAGGGCCATGGAGACCCGCTGCAGCACCCCGTTCCAGCCGGATATCAAGCTGAACCCAAAGAGGGCGGATATGAGGAGGGCAAGGCCGGCGACGGCAAGGGTGAAACTGGAATAATGACGCCATCGATCATCCTTGTGCAGTCTGAACAACATGGAAGGCAGGGCCGCTACCATGGCAATGGCGGCGATAGTGGCAAAGATGCTGTGCAGTACTCCAGTAGTCGTGTTGTCGGCCCCGCCGGGATCTGTGGGAAATATGGCCGTCAGGACCAGGGCCAAGCCTGATATTGACATCAGGATGAGCCAGAGCCTTGCGCCGGCTCCCCTGGCTACACCTGCATTCAGCCCGAAGGCGAAGATGATGAGAGTGCCGCCGAGCAGTCCAAGGCCGGCGACGTTCATAACAAGGTGATGCGGGGCCGCGTAAGCGCCCAGTTCACTCATGGTCTGGGTCTTGTGGCTGTAACCTTCGTACAGGAAGCCTAGGACAACGACAACGACGAAATAGATGGAAGGACCTGCGATGCCGCAGATGGCGCCGAGTTTTCTAATGTCACAGTTGCCGATTCTCATCTGTTACCATTGGCAAGATGCATGCGATATTGAACCAGATGGCAAGGCGTAGTTCAAGTTGGAAGCCGTTGCCATTTGCTGCAAACCTTCGCCGGGGTGGTGGTAGGCGGGAAGCTGGCTGCGACACAGGTAGAGGGGGAGTCTTTCAGTCCTCCTGACACGGGTAGGTCAGGTTTGGCCCCGGATTGTCCTTTTCTGCCAGCCGGGGCAGCGCAGCAAGCAGACGGAGGGCGAGCCGGGTTACCTGACCGTCTTTCAGACTGCTGCTTTCGACCTTCCTATTTGCCGAAGCAGACCGCATCTTCCCCATCACCGTGGTGCAGGTTGCCCAGCCAGCCGGAGAAGCGGTTGTTCACTACTGAGCCGGGATGAGCCATGCAGCACCCCCACTTCACCCATTGTCAGGTTAGTCCCATGCCTGTCCGGTCCGATACTGCGCCTTGCGATTTGTGAACAGAGGAGCACGCATGGACCAAAACTCGACCTACCCGATTTCTCTGAGGGGAATGCCTATCGTTTGGAACTGGGTCCCCGCTTTCGCGGGGATGGGGTAGAGGAGGCGGAGGGGAAAAATCGGCCCCGCTCGCTCGTGCCGCTGCCTGACAAGTCCGCCTCTTCGTTGTACCATACCAGTGCAGGCTGGTAGCCAGAAAAACGATTGCATTCGAAACTTCCCTCTCTCTGGACCCCGGCCTTCGTAGGGGTGGTGGTAGGTGAGAGGCTGACTGCGACCAAGGCAGGCGTTAGCTACGATATGCCGGGACAACGGGTTACTCGGTATCGGTTACTTGACAATCAGGTGTTCCACATAATAGTATGTTTCGTGGTATGCGAAACAGTGGTAATTATGAAACATTGCTAAGGATTGCCAGGGAGGCGCTTCAAAGACGTCTCCCCCCTGATTGGCTGCTGCTGAGCCGCAGCCTTCAGCAAGACCAGTCTCTGGCCGGAGCCCGCACTGACGCGGTCTTGGAGTTGAAGGACCCTGAGGGCAATTCGGCGCTGGTACGGGTGGAAATCAAACGCCAACCACTTGAAGCCAGGCTGGTCGGCCTTCTGGCGGATACCTGGCGTCGAGCCCGCTCGGTTCGAGACCAGCGGGTCGCCTACGGTGAAGGTATTGATAACCTCATGGTCGTTTCACCCTATCTGGGACAATCGGCCAGGGAGCGACTGGCTGAGGAAGGAATAAGCTTTGTGGACCTGACCGGGAACCTTCGTTTTGCCCTGAGTCGCCCGGCCGTATTTATCGAAACACAGGGCGCGAACAAGAATCCCTGGAGGGAGAATGTGCCTCTACGTTCGCTCAGGGGACGAGGCACCGCTCGTGTAGTGAGGGCACTTCTCGATTATCAGCCGCCCTTCGGGGTACGGGAGATTGCAGGTGTGACTCAGACCTCTGCCGCCTCGGTCTCTCGTGTGGCCGATCTCTTGGAGCGAGAAGCCATTCTCACTCGGGAAGTGCCCAGGGGTGGTATCCTCACCGTTGACTGGGAGCGGCTGCTACGCAGGTGGGTTCTGGATTATGCTTTCTCAAAGAGCAACGATGTCAGTTCATGGCTCGAGCCGCGCGGTACGCGTGCTCTGCTCAGCAAACTGCGCGAGGCAAAGTCTTGCTACGCCATAACCGGTTCGTTTGCCTCAACACGTTTTGCCCCGGTGGCGGAGCCTCGGCTTGTTGCAGTATACGTGAATGACCCGGAGGTTGTAGCCGAGGCACTGGGACTCCGCCCGGCGGACACAGGAGGCAATGTCCTTCTTGCGCTGCCCTTTGATGCGGTGGTCTTTGATCGCACTGTGTCGTTTGAAGGTGTGACGTATGTAAGTGTGACCCAGGTCGCCATAGACCTTCTCACAGGACCCGGTCGCGGTCCGGCAGAGGCGGAAAGCCTGATCAAGTGGATGAGGGAGAATGAGCATGAATGGCGGATTTCGTTGAGCCCCAGTATATAAGAGCCAGGTGCGCCTTGTTGGATGCGCTTGAGGCGCTGGGGGACCATCGCAAGTCGATCACCCTCGTAGGTGCGCAAGCAATCTATACCCATACCGGCGGAGGCGATTTTGCCGTCTCTCCCTTCACTTACGATGCGGACCTGGCCATAGACCCGCGAAGCCTGGCTGATGAACCGAACATACTTGATCTCATGGCCGGTGCCGGATTCAGCCTCAGGGGACAACCGGGGCTATATTCAAGGAGCGATGGTGCTCAAGTGGACCTTCTCGTGCCTGGGGTGTTAGGTGGGGCAGGCCGAAGAGGAGCCCGGCTTGGCGTCCACGGCCAAGGAACTGCCATGAAGGTGCGGGGACTGGAAGGCGCTCTGATAGACCATAGTCCGGTTTGCATAAAGGCCCTGGATAATGACGATCCCCGTTCGTACACAATTGAGGTGGCCGGGCCGTCCGCTCTGATCGTGGCCAAGATTCACAAAATTGTGGAGCGTGTCTCTGGTCCCGTGCATCGCCAGGATGATAAGGATGCATTCGATGTCTATCGGGTCCTCCGGGCGATTGACACTACCAGACTTGCTGGCGGGGTCAGGGTCATGCTGGAATCGGACATTTCTGCTGCGGTCGCCATGGAGGCCATGTCATGCTTCCAGGAACACTTCGGGCATGCAGCGGCAATAGGTACTCGCATGGTTGTGCGACATGTTGAAGGGCTTGAGGACCCTGATTTCGTCTCCGCCTCTTGCGTTGCCCTGAGCCGGGATTTACTGAGTGCTGTTGGCGAAACCATGTAAGGGGCCGGGGCCAAAACCCGACCCACCCGTTGTTTTCGCATTTGCCTGGCAAAAGAGGAATCCCTGATGCGAAACGTGTAGGGCAGGTTTGTTACCTGCGAGGGATTCCTGAATGGGAGCGTGTGAGGAAACCACGCTCGATGGATCCCCGATCTGTTTAGTGCCGAATACACGAGCGAATGCCAAACGATACGCCGCTTTCTGGCTCCCGACCTGGCAAGAATAATATATGGCGGGAGCGAATGGGAGTCGAACCCACCATGGATACCGAGGGGCACCCATCAACGGATTTGAAGTCCGCAGAGCTCACCGGAACTCACTCGCTCCCGCAACGGTTTCAGACACGCAATGAAATATTATACTGCAGTTTCGACATTTCTGCGTGCCAACCACGCCAGGACTATGCCCAATCCGTACAGGATTATTATGGGGACTGCTACAAGCGTCTGATTTATGGGGTCGACTGTAGGTGTTATGAAGGCTGCCACAACGAAAGCACCGACAAAGGCTATTCTCCAGTACTTGGCAAGCTGGCGGTGATTTACCATGCCGATCTTGGCAAAGAAGAAACAGAGTACCGGTAATTCAAATAGCAGTCCAATGGCTACCAATATCCTGATTACTACCGACATATAGTTATTGATACTGATCATGGGGTCGACGCCGTCCATCAGCGGGAAATTAAGCAGAAAGTTGAGAGCCGATGGCAGGAAGATAAAATATGCAAAGGAAGCTCCAGCGAAGAAGCATAACAATACACCAGGTAGAAGAAGGTATAGGTAGCCCTTCTCCTTGCCGGTCAAGGCTGGGTTCAAGAACATGACGAATTGATAGATGAGAAATGGCAGGGCAAGCACTATGCCGGAATACAGGCATATTTTCATGTAGATGGCGATCAACTCGGTCACTTGCAGCTGCACGAGATTGACGTGCTCGGGGGCACGTGAGGTAAAGAAATCGAAGATATGCCTGGCGTAGACGAAGGAAGCGATGGTGGTCAAGACGATGAAGATGGCGGACTTGACAAGGCGTTGCCTTATCTCCTCAAGGTGCCCCCTGATAGAGAGGTCTTTTTCCTTGGGTTTTGCCGCTCTTCTGTTAAGCGTGATCACTCCCATGGAACGTCCATCACCGCTCGCCCAAAGTTGATAGAGGCTTGAACCTGGAAACTAGGATAAAAATCGAGAAATACATTCAGGTACCAACCGGGTCAATTCCTGTCAGAATCGCCTTCTTCTTTCGCTGGCTCATCCTGTTGCGAAGTGACATCAGGGGGCTCTTGCCGATCCCTTTTAGTTGGGTAGAATTCCTTCCGAATTGTTCTGACATCGCTGGTCAGGTCATCGCCCTCGAAGGCCTCCCTGACCTCCCGGGCCATGCTTTTCACCTCGTTCATCAACTCGCCGCGTGGATTTGCCACTGTCCTGGCAGCCTTCTGAACATCCTGCATAGTCTCTTTCATATCATCGGTCTCATCAGGGTTGACTGACGATTTGACATCCTCCCCGGTTTGTTTAACGTCGTCACCCATTACTCGCAACTCCTGGTTAAGTTCGGCGATGGCCAGGCGAATGGTGCGCATGTAACGGGCTATGGTGGCTGCCACTTCAGGCAACCTGGCCGGGCCTACCACGATAAGCAGGACCAAAAGGATGAGCAGTATCTCCCAGAGTCCGAATCCTAGAAATTCCATACCAGTTTAGCGATTTCACCTGCGTGCGGGGTTATCCATCTCCCTGGTGACAGGCGGGCAAGGTACTGGTCTCTACTTCTTGCTTTCTTCGCTGTATTCGGATTCGCTTCTGGAGATTCCGTCCTCGCTCGTGTCCCTGGAGGAAAGTTGCGGTGGATCGTCTTTGGAGTCCTTTTCTTTCTTGAACTCTCTGATGCTTTTCCCAAGGGCACCACCCACCTGTGACAGTTTGCCCACTCCAAACACCAGAATGACTGCTAGCACTATAAGTGCTATCTGCCATGGGCTAAAGGGGTTCATCTCTACCTCCGATCTGAAGGGAATCCGGTTTGGCCGGGCTCGGTGCGTGCAACCACTGTCTTGGGATTTCGGAGTGGAGACGCTTTGCAGAGGGGCGCCTAGAGCGGCCTCCAATCCGCCTGGGGGGAGACAGAGTTGTACTCCGGCTTGCCGTAATTTCCTCGAAAAAGCTACCTGCTTTTGACATAAGTCCAGTATATTGTACTCCAAGAGGTGAAGTACTTGTCCAATTATCCTGGCTGATAACCTGCTTCATTAGCTTGCCGGTCCAAGTCAAGCGTCATAATACGTTCCAGTGGCATCAAGATAACCTCGTTAGTTTTGGCGAGGTCGATGGCCTTGATGTATTTGTGGCAGTTTTTGCAGACGTAGAGCCGGTAGGTCTCAGTCTCGTCGGTTAGGTATGACAGGTGGGTTTGTTCCTGGGTCCCGCAATGGGGGCATTCGAGGCGCTGGTACAGCCATTCAGTATCGCAGCGTGAACAGACCAGCCACCTGGAGGACCGTGCCTTGTCCAGGTAAGCGAAATCTGCTTTGCCATGGCAAACCGGGCAGTACCTTCGTCTCCACAATTCCTGCTTGACAAGCCCAGCCATTGCTTCTGCATGCACCGTCAAAAAAGGTTTCATAACCGCTTGCAGGGTGGCATTCAGCAATTGTTCCGGGACACATGCCTCAATAGCAATGGAGGAGAGGGGAATGTTCTTGTACCAGTCTTCAATAATCTGGCGAAACAACTCAAAATTGTCGGCAATCTGCGTCATTCTGTGGGATTCATCGTCTTCATTCGCCAGGTTGGAATCTATTACATCCACTATGGCCCGGTAGTGTTCGTGCACAACCTTCCAGTCAAATGCAATTGCGTCGAAGTCCAGCAGTGACTGACCCTGTCTTAAGCGCTGCTCAGCTTGCTCGCTGGTCAAGGGGGGGTCAACAGGAAGCAGGCTCGACTCCATTTCCACTTCCCTTTGCAGCAGTTGTGCATAGACGGTCAAGTATTGGGGTAGGGGTGCATCTTGCTTCTTCCATTCCTCCAACCTGGCCAGAATAACCTTGTTAGTCTCTCGCGGCACAGTCCCTAGTTCCTCCTTGTACTTGGAATATCAGCCGGTACTTGAATCATACTCGGCGCCATAGTCTTGCACTCATCCCTCTCGGTTACCTTCTACGATGCTTTCCTGGATCTTGGCGTGGGAGGAATGCTGTCCGAGACGGGTATGCACGAACCATCATCGCCCAAGAAAAAAGCCACCCGCTTGCTATGGGTAGCCTCTTTGCCTAGCTAAGATCTCGGCGGGTCATCCAAAAATTCGACTTTGCCTCTCATGGCGGAACACCGCACCGTCACAGATTATACCAACCTCTTGTATCTCCCGGCCAATCCCTGCTGAAATACATGTACAGTATCGAACTGCGGCGGTTTCCTGCCATGCATAATCCCAACAGAACATTTTATCATAACCGCACATGCATGGCAAAGAAACGGGTTCCTGGGCGGCGCTTCCCAGAGGCCGGGCCTCTGAGAAACTGACCCCTCCGTTGACGAGGGAGGGCCGTCGGCCAACTGGTTTGAAGCATCAATCAAGTCGCACGGTCTGGCCTATATCTATGGAAAGGATTGAATCCATTGGGACATGGATGTTCATGGCTGGAGATGTCTGGAACCGGTAGATCCTCCTGACATGGGATGCCGTTAGTGGCTCATGTTGTCGTGCGAAGTTGAGAATTGTGTCATAACAGTGATACAATGTCTGTCTGGAAGGGAGGTGATTGTTTGCAAGAGAATTTTGGCGAACAAATGGCAGCAATACTCGCTCCTTATAAAGGCGAGCGCGGTGCAATAATCCCAATACTGCAGAAAGTGCAGGAAACCTTCGGCTACCTTCCGCAAGAGGCCACGGCTCTCGCAGCGAGATTTTTGAGGATCTCGCATAGCGAAGTCTACGGAGTAGCCTCTTTTTATGCCCAGTTCAGATTCTCCAGACCAGGGGACCATGGTGTTAAGATATGCCTTGGCACTGCTTGTCACGTCAAGGGTGCCGAGTTGCTCATGGACTCCTTTAAGCGTGAGCTGGGGTTGGATAGCCGGGAAGACGTCACACCTGACTACAAGTTCGGTGTCGAAAGTGTAGCCTGCTTCGGTTCCTGTGCCTTGGCACCCGTAGTTGTGGTTGACGACAAGGTATACGGCAGGGTGAGTACAAGCAAAGTCAAGAATATTCTGAAAGAATTCGAATAAAGCCTGGTAATGAGGTAGGTTATGACTTTTGATGAGATTCGCCGTCAAGCCGTCATGGAATGGGAGACTCTGGAGCATAGCCCGGAACCTCGCATCCTGATCGGTACGGCAACTTGTGGAATGGCAGCCGGAGCTGATGCAGTGCTCGATAGCATCAAGGTTGAACTGGCGAAACACGATATACCAGCCAACATCACTCATGTCGGATGCATTGGCCTTTGCTATGCCGAACCCATGGTGGATATCGTGAAACCCGGGCAGCCTCGAATCACTTACGGGAGCGTTACCCCTCAAGTCGTCCCCAGGTTGATCGAGGAATATCTGGTTAAGGGTGATCCCTGTGCCGATCTGGCGATGGGCACGATCGGGGCTGGAAACATCGATGGCATACCAAATTTCTACGAACTGCCCACACTTAAGCCACAGGTCCGCATGGTTCTCAGACACTGTGGTTTCATAGATCCGGAGAACATAAACCACTATATCGCCGTGGGAGGCTACAGCGGCTTTATCAGGGCCTTTACTATGACTCCGGAAGAAGTGATCGCCGAGATGAAGAAGTCCGGGTTGCGCGGTAGGGGTGGAGCAGGCTTTCCCACAGGACAGAAATGGGAGTTCTGCCGCAATGCCCCCGGTACGGAGAAGTACATCATATGTAATGCCGACGAAGGAGACCCTGGCGCTTTCATGAACCGTTCTGTACTGGAAGGCGACCCCCACGCGCTCCTGGAGGGCATGCTGATTGGTGCCTATGCTATTGGTGCCAACTACGGATACATTTATTGCCGGGCGGAGTATCCACTGGCATTGAAGCGGCTCAGGCTGGCGATGAAGCAGATGGAGGACTACAATTTGCTTGGTGACAGTATTTTGGGCTCCGGTTTTAATTTCCGTCTCAAGATCAAGGAAGGGGCTGGAGCCTTCGTTTGTGGAGAGGAAACTGCTCTGATGGCGTCCATCGAAGGTGCCAGGGGTATGCCCCGGAGCCGCCCTCCCTTCCCTGCCAATTCAGGACTATGGGCCAAACCCACCAACATTAACAACGTGGAAACATGGGTCAACGCGGCTGCCATCATGCAGGAAGGTGCTGACTGGTTTGCCGGAGTCGGTACGGAGGGCAGCAAGGGCAGTAAGACTTTTGCTCTCGTGGGGAAGATCGAACGGTCCGGTCTGGTGGAGGTCCCCCTGGGTATCCCCCTGCGTGACATAATTTATGGTATCGGTGGTGGTATTTTGGGAGGCAAGACCTTCAAGGCCGTGCAGACAGGCGGGCCCTCGGGCGGATGCCTTAGCGCCCAGTTCCTGGACTCACCTGTAGATTATGAATCACTGGCCAAGGCTGGTTCCATCGTCGGGTCTGGAGGCATGATCGTGCTCGACGAGGAGACGTGCGTGGTAGACCTGGCCCGTTACTTTCTGAGCTTCACCCAGAGTGAGTCCTGCGGTAAGTGCGTACCTTGCAGGGTGGGTACCAGGCAGATGCTTCAGGTACTTGAGCGCATCACTCAAGGAAAGGGAGTGCCAAGCGATATCGATCAATTGATGAAACTGGCGGAGACCGCAAGAGATGGCGCTCTCTGTGCCTTGGGAGGTACGGCCCCCAACCCCGTACTTACTACGCTACGGTATTTTGAGGACGAGTATAAGGCACATATATATGAAAAGCGGTGTCCGGCGCGAAGCTGTAAGGAGCTGATCGACTACTATATTGACCCAACCAAATGCCAGGGTTGTGGCATATGTGCCAAGGGGTGCCCGACAGGAGCCATCGTTGGCGGCAAAAGGATGGTGCATGTGGTGAAACACGATCTATGCACCAAGTGTGGTGCCTGCAAGGATACTTGTCCACCACGTTTCTCGGCTATAGTCCGTTTGTCGGGAGAGACCATCGATGTACCTGACGAACCGGTCCCGGTTCAGTCGAATAAAGAGGAGTAAGCGCCCAGCGGGTTCTTTGGAAGAAGATTCTGAGGAAGTAGGATATGGATTTAATTAAATTAACGATTAACGACATTCCGGTTGAGGTGCCGAAAGGCTATACTTTGCTTCAGGCAGCTGAGGTGGCCGGTGTGTATCTCCCCACCCTTTGCTATCATCCAAATCTTTCCACATATGGTGGTTGCCGGCTGTGCCTGGTAGAAGTGGAAGGCATGCGGCGTTTGACTACGGCGTGCACTACGCCTGCCGGCGAAGGCAACGTTGTAAAGACAAACACCCCTCAGATTCAGCGACTACGTCGCAACATAGTAGAGCTGATATTGAGCGAGCATCCTCATGCCTGCTTCACCTGTGAGCGGCGGGACCGCTGCGGGCCCATGGACATATGTCTTCGAAACGTGGCTGTAACTGAGAGGTGCGTCACGTGTCCGAAAAACGGGCGTTGCGAATTCAAGGAAGTCGTTAATTACATTGGCTTTGATGAGTCCAATCTTCCTTATGCCTATAAAGGCTTGCGTGTAGAAACAGACGGTACCTTTTTCGATCGGGACTTCAACCTCTGTGTCCTGTGTGGTCGTTGTGTGAGGGCCTGCCAGGAGATACGGGGCAGCGGGGCCATAGCCTTCAATTTCCGCGGTCCCGAGGCAGTGGTTGGCACAGCTTTCAATAATCCCCTGGGTGATGTTGGATGCCAGTACTGCGGCGCCTGTGTGGACGTCTGTCCCACGGGAGCGCTGACCGAACACGGCAATAGGTTTGCCGGGCCAGTGGACAGCATTGCGACTACCGTTTGTCCCTATTGCGGTGTGGGTTGCCAGCTTGATCTGGAAATCAGGAATGGAAAAGTCTCCAATGTCGTAGCGGCAAACGGCCCGGCCAATAAGGGCCAGGCGTGCGTGAAGGGCAAGTTCGGGTTGGCAGAGGTTGTGCATCATCCGCAGCGTCTGACGGCGCCACTGGTGCGTCGCAATGGTGGATTTGCCGAGGTGACGTGGACGGAGGCCCTGGAGTATGTTGCGGACAATTTGAAGAAATACGGTTCTGAGCAAGTGGCGACGATTGTATCGGCCAAGTGCACGAACGAGGATAACTATGTGATACAGAAGCTGGCCCGTGCTGTTTTGGGCTCAAATAATGTAGACCATTGCGCCCGGCTTTGTGACGCGCCGAATCTGGTTGGTCTGACTATGAGCTTTGGCAGTGGTGCGATGACGAATGCGATAGAAGAGATAGGGGATGCATCGTGCATAATCTCGATGGGGAGCAACACGACAGCCGCACATCCTGTGGTATGGTTGCAGATCAACCGTGCAGTCAAGAAGGGTGCCAAGCTGATTGTTATAAACCCGCGAGAGATAGACCTGTGTCAGAAGGCGGACCTGTGGTTGCAGCAACATCCTGGCACGGATGTGGCGCTGCTCATGGGGATGATGCGGGTAATAGTGGACGAGGGGTTGGCAGACCAGGAATTCATAAATGCGCGTTGCGAGAATTACGAGGCGTTCCTGGAGTCCCTGAAGAATTTCGATCTGGATAGTGTGGAGACGATGACTGGGGTGGCGAAGGCGGACATAGTGGAGGCGGCGCGTGCGTATGCAACCCAGAAGCCGTCGACATTTCTATCTTGTAGTATGACACAGAGTTCACATGGCACGGACAATGTGCTTGCGGTTGCCAATTTGGCGATGTTAACGGGCAACGTAGGGAAGCCGTCGACAGGGGTGAATGTGCTGCGTGGACAAAACAATGTGCAGGGTGCGTGCGACATGGGCGGGTTACCGGACGTGTACACAGCCTATCAGTCTGTGGCTGAGCCTTCGGTGCAGAAGAAGTTCGAGGAGGCCTGGGGAGTGAAGCTGAATCCGAATGTGGGATTGAGCTTGAGCGAGATGATGGCTGCTGCGCTTGAGGGCAATATCAAGGCGATGTATCTAGTGGGCGAGAACCCTGTATTGAGCGATCCTGATGCGAAGCATGTGAAGGAAGCGTTGGAGAAACTGGAATTCTTCGTGGTGCAGGACATATTTTTGACAGAGACGGCCGAGTTGGCAGACGTGGTCTTGCCTGCGGCGTGTTTTGCAGAGAAGGACGGCACCTTTACCAATACGGAGCGGAGGGTGCAGCGTGTCCGGAAAGCTGTAGATCCTCCTGGGGAGGCGAAGGATGACTGGTGGATAGCGAGTGAGGTGGCCAAGCGGATGGGAGGCAAGGGGTTTGAGTATGCTGGTCCTGAGCAGATCATGGAAGAGATAACTGGGCTGACGCCAAGTTACGGCGGGATCAGCTATGAGCGGTTGGAGCGGGAGACGGTGCAGTGGCCCTGTCCGACGCCGGAGCATGGTGGAACTCGGGACCTGCATGTAGGGACCTTTGTACGAGGCAAGGGCAAGTTCGTGCCTTTGGAGTTCAAATCTCCCGCGGAGACACCGGATGAGGAGTACCCGTTGCTATTGACGACGGAGCGGAGCCGGTTTCATTTTCACACATCGACGATGACAGGCAGGGTAAAGGGGTTGAAGAAGTTGGGTTCAGAGGAGTATGTGGAAATAAACCCGGCGGACGCGGAGAAGCTGGGGATAGAGGATGATGGATGGGTCAAAGTGGTATCGCGACGTGGCGAGGTAAAGGCGCGTGCGAAGTCATCGATGGCTACGCCGGTTGGGGTGGTAACGATGACCTTCCACTTTGCGGCGTGTCCGACGAACACGCTGACTAACACGGCCTTGGACCCGGTGGCCAAGATACCTGAACTCAAGATCGCTAGTGTGAAGGTGGAGAAGCTCACTGACAGCGGATGATCTGGGCCTGGTATGGATACAATCTTCACTACAATGCGTGGCCTTGTAGGTTTCCTGCACGGCCGGAACAAACTTGGTATTTTGCACGTAGTGACTGTGGTGATTTGTGCGTAGTAATTGACCGATTTACCTACTTCATGGAATACCGAGCGGATGCGGAGAAGCTGCGCATATAGGATAATGGATGTTTGGGAGATGGTGGTATCAGGGCCTAGGTAAAGCGTGGGCGAGGTCATCGAGGCTACGCCAGTGGGGGGAAGGAGCGACGATGCCCCACCTTGTGAAGTATCTGGAACCCGGTGGCCAAGATACCTAACTCAAGATTGCTCTGAGGGTGGAGTGCGTTTGATCAATGTAGCAAGTGATGTTGGAAAGGGTAGGTAATATGAGCGAGATTACCTTGACCATTAATGGAAGAGCGGTTAAGGCCAGTAGCGAAGATAGCCTCCTCAAGGCTGCCACCTCGGCCGGAATTTATATTCCGGCCTTGTGTTATTACCCGGGGCTGGCGCCTCTGGCTGAGGAAGTTCCGGACAGGGCCTGCCAGCTGTGCTTGGTTGAGGTTGGTGGAGAGATTGTCCAAGCCTGTCATACTCCGGCCGTAGATGGTATGACGGTGCAGACGGAGTCATCCAAGGTAAAGGAGCTACGTCGAAAGCATATTACCGCCATCCTCAGGCGGCATCCGAATGCCTGTCTCACCTGTGATCGTCGCGATCGTTGCGGACCCACCGACATTTGTTTGCGGCACGTTGCCGTAGAAGACCGCTGCGTAATATGCCCCAGGAACCAGAACTGCGAACTCCAGAAAGCAACAGACCATATCGGGGTTGAAGTACTGCCGCCGTTTGTTCCAAAGAAACTACCCTTGAGGAAGGATAGTCCGTTCTTCGTGCGTGACCACAATCTGTGCATACTCTGCGAGCGTTGTGTTCGCGTCTGTGAGCAGATCCGGGGAGCAAAAGCCATAGACTTCGCTTACCCGTGCCATGATGCCTGTCCGTCAGGCATTGACATACCCAGATATCTTCGTCTGATAGCCAGGGGAAGGCCGGAGGCCGCCTTGGCAGTGGTACGGGAGAGGGTCCCCTTCCCCGGATCGCTGGGCCGGGTCTGTATTCATCCATGCGAGCAAGCTTGCCAGCGCGGACTGGAGATAGATGAGCCGCTCTGCATACGGATGCTGAAGCGCTATGCGGACGATAACAGCAACGGTGGTTGGAAGAGCCGGGGTAAGAAGTTGCCACCTACTGGCAAGAGTGTGGCAGTGGTCGGGGCGGGACCGGCCGGGCTCACCGCCGCCATGTATCTGGCCAAGCTTGGACACAAGGTTACCGTCTTCGAATTGCTGCCCGTGGCCGGTGGCATGATGCACGTAGGCATTCCCGAGTACCGGCTACCGCGAAACATTCTGGCCGATGAAATCGATTATATAAAAAGTGTGGGTGTTGATATCAGACTCAGTACCCATGTCGAATCCTTGGACGAACTCTTTGCTCAAGGCAACGAAGCGATAGTCCTGGCCGTTGGCGCTCATCAGGGTATGAAGCTGGGCGTGGAAGGTGAGGACCTGCCGGGGGTCATTGAGTCCGCCGATTTCCTGCGGCGTGCGAATCTGGGCGAGAAAGTCGATGTCGGCACTCGTGTCGGCGTTGTTGGAGGCGGTAACGTAGCCATAGATGCCGCCCGCATACCTTTGCGGCTTGGTGCCAAGAAGGTGACCATTTTCTACCGGCGGACCCGTGCGGAGATGCCGGCCAGTCCTGAGGAGATAGACGCTGCCCTGGAAGAAGGGATCGAGATAGTCTACCTGGTGGCGCCTACCGGGGTCTCTCGTGAGAAAGGCGTGCTCAAACTCGAGTGCCAGCGCATGGAGCTGGGTGAGTCCGATGCCAGTGGACGGCGCCGTCCGGTGCCGATCGAGGGCAGCGAGTTCATGACCGAACTCGATACCCTGATCGCGGCCATTGGCCAGAGGCCTGAAGTTCCCAAGGCCTTTGGAGTTGAGGTTGCCCGGGGTAATACCATCAACGTAGATGCGAACATGATGACCAGCCGGCAGGGTGTCTTCTCTGCCGGCGACTGCGAGACCGGCCCGGTTTCCGTTGTCCAGGCCATCGCCGGAGGCCGGAAGGCTGCTGAGGCCATAGACCGGTACCTGGGGGGCAAAGGTGACATATCCGAAGCTCTGGTCGATCCGGCCGAGGCTACTTGCTGGCTTTCGGTTGAAGAACTGAAGGAGAAGGCAGCTACCTTCAAGCATATGTCACCGGAAGAGAGCATCAAGTCCTTCAACGAAGTCGAGTACGGATTCGATCGTGAAACAGCCATGGCCGAGGCGCTGCGCTGCCTGCAATGTCATGTCATTAAACCGCCTGAGGACCGGCTCTTGCCCGATACCGATTGCCAGTTCTGCGGGGCATGCGTAGACGCTTGCCCAGTTGGAGCACTGACTGAGCTTAGCAATCGCTGGGTGGGGAAGCCGGACCGGGAGTTAAGTACCGTCTGTCCCTATTGTGGTGTCGGTTGCCAGCTTGACCTGCATGTCAAGAACGGGAGGGTGGTTAACGTCAAACCCCGTCTGGAAGGCCCTGCCAACAATGGTCAGGCGTGCGTGAAGGGCAAATTTGGCTTGACGGAGGTTGTGCATCATCCCGAGCGTTTGAAGGCACCTCTGGTACGGCGTAACGGCGATTTTGTCGAGGTGACCTGGATTGAGGCGCTGGAGTTTGTAGCCGACAATTTGAAGAAGTACGGCGCAAATGATGTGGCGACGATAGCTTCTGCCAAGTGCACCAACGAAGACAACTATGTGCTGCAGAAGCTGGCTCGGGCCGTGTTGGGGACGAACAATGTAGACCATTGTGCTCGTCTTTGCGATGCTCCGAACCTGGTCGGTCTGACCGCCAGTTTTGGCAGTGGTGCCATGACGAATACCATAAGAGAGATAGGCGATGCTTCATGCATAGTCTCGATGGGCAGCAACACGACGGCGGCCCATCCTGTAGTATGGTTGGAGATAAACCGTGCGCTCAGCAAGGGTGCCAGACTGATCGTCATAAACCCGCGGCAGATAGACCTGTGCCAGAGGGCAGACCTGTGGTTGCAGCAGAATCCTGGCACGGATGTGGCCCTTTTGATGGGGATGATGCGGGTGATAGTGGACGAGGGACTGGTTGATCAGGAGTTCGTCAAGGAGCGCTGCGAGAATTACGAAGCATTTTTGGAATCGCTTAAGAATTTTGATCTGGATAGCGTGGAGACGATAACGGGTGTGGTTAAGGCGGACATAGCGGAAGCGGCGCGGACATATGCTACGCAGAAGCCGTCGACATTTTTGTATTGTAGCATGACCCAGAATTCGCATGGCACGAACAACGTGTTTGCGGCTGCGAATCTGGCCATGTTGACTGGAAATATAGGGAAGCCGTCGACGGGAGTGAACCCGTTACGCGGGCAGAATAACGTACAGGGAGCCTGTGACATGGGCGGGTTGCCTGATGTATATCCAGGATATCAGGCGGTGGGGGAGCCTTCGGTGCAGAGGAAGTTCGAGGAGGCCTGGAATGCGAAGCTGAATTCCAATCCCGGGATGACTCTCAGCGAGATAATGCCTGCTGCGCTTGAGGGCAAGATAAAGGCCATGTATCTGGTGGGTGAGAACCCTGTACTGAGCGATCCTGACGCCAAGCACGTGAAGGAAGCGTTGGAGAAACTGGAATTCTTCGTGGTGCAGGACATATTTTTGACAGAGACGGCCGAGTTGGCAGACGTGGTCTTGCCGGCGGCGTGTTTTGCAGAGAAGGACGGCACTTTTACAAACACGGAGCGGAGGGTGCAACGTGTGCGGAAGGCGGTTGAGCCGCCGGGTGAGGCGAAGCCTGACTGGTGGATAGTGAGTGAGGTGGCCAAGCGGATGGGAGGCAAGGGGTTTGAATATGCTGGTCCCGAGCAGATCATGGAAGAGATAGCTGGGTTGACGCCGATTTATGGCGGGATCGGCTATGAGCGGTTGGAGCAGGAGACGGTGCAGTGGCCGTGTCCGACGAAGGAGCATGCGGGGACCCCGTATTTGCATGCAGGGAGCTTTGTGCGAGGCAAGGGCAAGTTCGTGCCTTTGGAGTTCAAATCTCCCGCGGAGACGCCGGATGACCAGTACCCGTTGCTGTTGACGACGGAGCGGAGTCCGTTCCATTATCACACATCGACGATGACGGGCAGGGTAAAGGGGTTGAAGAAGTTGAGGTCCGAGGAGTATGTGGAAATAAACCCTGTGGATGCGGAGAAGCTGGGGATAGAGAATGATGGATGGGTCAAAGTGGTATCGCGACGTGGCGAGGTAAAGGCGCGTGCGAAGTCATCGATGGCTACGCCGGTTGGGGTGGTAACGATGACCTTCCACTTTGCGGAGTGTCCGACGAACATGCTGACTAACACGGCCCTGGACCCGGTGGCCAAGATACCTGAACTCAAGATCACTGCTGTGAGAGTGGAGAAACTCGCCTCGGGCGAATGACCTGCGACAAGAATTGGATAGAAGCCCCCGCTGCAAAGCGGGGGCTATTCCATATCAGGGTAACTCCTTCAGATATCGTGCAAGGATAACAGCTGCACGAGGTTGTCATCCGGCGTAGTCTTTCCCCATATGAGGACCGTTATAGTACAATATCCCAAAGGTTTAGAAGTGAAGACGCCACCCATTCGCCAGCAATATCTTAGAATCAAGAAGAAGTACCCCGAGGTGATCGTCCTGTTTCGCCTAGGCGATTTCTACGAGACCTTTGATGACGATGCGGTGCTGGTCTCACGTATTCTGGAGATCACCCTGACCTCCCGCGAGATGGGCAAGGGAAACAAGGTGCCACTGGCAGGCATTCCGTACCATGCCTTGGACAACTACCTGGGCAAACTGATTGGGCACGGTTACAAAGTGGCTATCTGCGAGCAACTTACCCCGCCGGGCAAAGGTTTGGTGGAACGGGACGTTGTCCGGGTGGTTACTCCCGGCACCATTGTGGAGCCCGGCCTTCTGGAAGGTACGGCCAACAACTATCTGGCCGGCGTCCTCATCGAAGGCGATCGGGCCGGGCTGGCCTATGTAGATATAACTACAGCGGAGTTCGCGACTGCACAGCTGCCGCTTTCCGACCTGCTCTCCGAACTCGGTCGTTTAACTCCTTCCGAGCTGGTATGTCCCGTGAGCGGCGATTACCAGGATTTGGCGCAGGTAGCGGCCATCACCAAAGTAGACGATTACTGGTTCGATGCCGAAATGGGCCGCCAGTCCCTGCTGGACCACTTTGGTGTAGCGACTCTGGAGGGGTACGGCTGCGACCATTTGCCTCTTGCTGTGGGGGCAGCCTCAGCCATACTGCAATACCTCCAACAAAACCAGAAACAGGCGCTGGCATTGCTCACCAGCTTATCCACATATTCGACCGATAAGCATATGGTACTGGACCTGCAGACCCGCCGGAACTTGGACCTTTTCGTCAGCAACAGGCGCGGCACTGTCTTTGGGACACTGCTATCAGTGATCGATTTGACCCAGACATCCATGGGAAGCCGCCTGTTAAAGAAATGGGTAAACAGCCCTCTATTGGATCTGGCCGCCCTGGTGCAGCGGCAGGACGCAGTGGAAATGCTATACGAATATAACCTGGTGAGAGGGAAGCTGATTGCCTTGCTTCGCCAGGCAACAGATCTGGAGCGTCTGGCCAATAGGGTCCGCAACGGCCAGGCCTCGCCGAAGGAGTTGGTTTCTTTGAAGCGGACTCTCGGCCTGGTGCCTGAAGTAAGAGGACTTCTGGAGGATGCCGGAGCACCGGGCTGGTTGCGGGTCGGGCTTTACGATTGCAGTGATGTGGTCGAGCTTATAGCGTCCGGCCTATCCGACGACCCGCCGGCCACCATCGATATGGGCGGCGCGATAAGGGAGAACTTCTCTGTAGAGTTGGACCAGCTTCGTACAGCTTCCAAACAGGCCAGACAGTTTCTCGCCAACCTGGAACGCCAGGAAAGGGAAAGGACTGGGATCAAATCGCTCAAGGTCAGCTACAACAAGGTCTTTGGTTATTACATCGAGATAAGCAATGCCAACCTGGCTGCGGTCCCGGATGATTATATCCGCAAGCAGACCCTGGTGGGAGGTGAACGCTTCTTCACCATGGAACTCAAAGAGTACGAATCGCTGATCCTCAATGCCCAGGACAAGATTGCAGAACTGGAGTCATCGATTTTCCGACAGATCTGCCGGCAGGTAAGCGAGTCGCGTGATAACCTGATGTCCACAGCTGCCGCCTTGGCCCAATTGGATGTATTTTGCAGCCTGGCGGAGGTGGCGGTCAGGAATGATTACCGGCGTCCCCAACTGACGGATGGCGATACCATCTCTATTAAGGGAGGGCGGCACCCTGTGGTGGAAGTCAGCCTGAAGGACGTGAGCTTCATCCCTAATGATACTTATTTGTCGAACAAAGAGACCCAGATCATTCTTCTCACGGGTCCGAACATGGCCGGAAAATCCACATACTTGCGCCAGGTTGCCTTGATCGTGCTTCTGGCCCAATTGGGGAGCTTCATCCCGGCCGAGTCGGCTACCTTGGGGATTGTGGACCGCATATTCACCAGGATCGGGGCTCAGGAGGACCTGGCAGCGGGTCAATCGACGTTCATGGTGGAGATGGTTGAGACAGCTAACATTCTGAATAATGCCACTGGCCGATCGCTGATCATTCTGGACGAAATAGGACGCGGCACCAGCACCTACGATGGAATGTCTATCGCTCATGCGGTGGTGGAGTACCTGCACAGCCAGCCGGGTTTGGGTTCGAAAACACTATTCGCCACGCATTACCACGAGCTTGTCGACCTGGCTGCTTTTCTTCCTAGGGTCAAGAACTACAATGTAGCTGTCACAGAGGAAAGAGGCCAGGTTGTCTTTCTGCACAAGATCGTACCGGGAGGTGCGGACAAGAGCTATGGCATCCATGTGGCGCAACTGGCCGGTCTTCCCAAATCGGTCTTGAATCGGGCCCGCGATATCCTGTCTGGCCTGGAGAACGGCAGCAAGGGCAAGCCATCCAGGAAGTCCAGGAACCGGCCGTCCGCCCAGGACGATGCATCGTATCAGCTGGTGTTCTTCGGGCAGCCGCCTGCTGTATTGCAGGAACTGCTTGCTCTTGAGATGGAGTCGCTTACTCCCTTGGAAGCCCTTAACAAGCTTTACGAATTGCAGAGAAAGGCCAGGGAGGATGAAAAGTGAAGTCGCGATCAGATGGCGATCATAAACGGTGAGAATGGTGAACGGATGGTTTCGCTGATCTGGGCTAGTATCGAAGTACTGTATCGCACTTCTCCCACAACGCTCTCCGCAGGGACCAGAAATACGTCCGGGTATGCATTGGCGTCCCCCTTGGTCCTGAAAAGCAAGTCTCCTGCGGCCAGTATGTCTATGACACGGTGACAGATCAACTGCCCATCGACAGGTGAGTAGAAGGCTATTATGCTGCCGGTGGATACTCGGCTGGCCTCTACCTGCTGAGTGACCACTACCTCTCCGATTCGTAGTTCCGGATACATGCTCCCGGAGACAATGGTATGCATACGCCACCCGAGCACCGGCCCTCGCATCAGGAAGATACCGGCGATCATGACCAGCATTATGAATATAATGATTCCACGCTTTTTTAGGTAAGTCATGATTAATGTTCTTCAATACTAACAGGCGGGTTCTGCTTGTGTGTCTCAAGCAAGATGGTCTATTTCACAGATTGCTCAAGTAAAGAAGTCCAGTTCTCACAATCGCCTCTCAGAA
>PUNJ01000136.1 GCA_003551705.1 Chloroflexota bacterium
CCTCAACGCTTCCGGTCGCCAAGATGGTTCCTTGATGCTCCTCGATAACGCTTCGTAGTGGGAGCCGGCTTCGGTTCCGCCCCCTTCTCCCGTGCAAAGCCCGTCCATACCCGACAAGAAATCGTTCCTGTCAAAGCTAAGGTCCTGTACCAGCCGGAAAGGCCAGTCGCCGGCCATGCCCCAGGGCGCCACCGGAAAGTCCCTGAAACCCGCTACACCCAGGCGTGAGTCCGGAATCGCCTCCCTGACGGCGTCGAAAAACGTGCCTGACTGATTCTTGAGCGCCGCTACGAAGGTGTCGTGTCTCCAGCTCTCGTCCTGCAGATAGAGTATGTCGACCGGGCCGAAGACAGCCCCCGGCGGCAGTTCCGGCAGATGTATGATATGGTGAAGGTCGGCACGGTCCCCGGGAAACAGGCGCAGGTCGCAAGCGGTTGCAGCTGCGAGCCCTGCATGATGGCCGGTACACGGTTGGCGAGTGGAAATGTGGTCGGTTGCCTCGGAGTGTAACGACGAAGCCGCCATAGCCCCGCTCGGCCCGTAACTGAACGACAGCAGGAGCAATACCAGAAGCAGGACCGTCCATGTGTATAGACCCCTCAACGTTCCATTCATTCGACTCCTCCGCCGTTTCTTCAGGGAAGACGGGAATGGGACCCGCGAGGAACAGAGTTGGTCCCGGCATGTTCCTGTTACGTGGTTTGCCGCTGACTTGTCAGGGCAATTGCAACGGTCATGATATTATACATGCCGCATAAAAGCTTAGGCAACTATCTCTCCCCTATACTCTCCTGCCTGCCAGCGCCGCTTCCTCGATGGCCTCGCTTACAGTCCTGGGACTTGTGCAATCGCCTATGCCGTATACCTCTGGTACGACCCCGTGAAGCTCTCCCACCAACTCGTCTTTCGGCTTCGAACCACAGGCAATAACGACCGTATCGGCCTTGGCCAGCATCTCTTCGCCGTCGCGCCGGTAGACCACTCCTTCGCCCGTTATCTTCAGCGCTTGCGCTCTAATCACTACCTCGACGCCCATCAACCGCAGGTGGTAGCGCAGCGAGGCACTGGTAGTAACACCGAGGTCCGGCCCGATCCTGCCCAGCGTTTCCAATATGGTCACCCTCTTGCCTTGCTTCGTCAACTCCATGGCTCTTTCCGCCGTCATTGCCCCACCGGAAGCCAGGAAGGCCGCCGACTCAGCAGTCAAGGTGCCCTGCTTGCCCACATAGAGAGCTGTCTCAATACCTACCCCGCCACCCCCGATCACCACCACTCGCTCACCCATCTCAGCCTTTCCCCGGAGTACGTCCTCGGCCGAGAATACGTTGTCCCGGTCTATGCCGGGCAGGTTGTAACGAAGGGGCTCCGCCCCCGTCGCAACCACCACGGCATCGGGATGCTTTCGCCTGACCGTGCCCGCTTTCACCTCCGTATTGAGGTGCACCTCCACACCCGCTCTCTCCAATTCGCCAACCAGGTAATTTACGGCATTCGACCATTCACCCCGTCCCGGGGGTACAGCCGCCAGGTTGAGCTGGCCACCAAGCCTGTTTGACTTCTCATACAGGCTCACCTGGTGACCCCTCATTGCCAGGGTCTTGGCTGCTTCCATGCCTCCCGGACCACCGCCGACCACCACTACCTTCTTCGACTTCTCTGCAGGAACCAATTCGAACTCCTCTTCCCGCCCAGCGGCCGGGTTCATGGTGCAGCATACCTCCTTCATCATGAAAGCCGCATCCAGACAGCGCTGGTTGCAGGCCACACACGGCCTGATCTCTTCCAGCCTGCCCTCCATGGCCTTGTTTGGAAGATGAGGATCGGCCAGCAGCGCCCGGCCCATGCCGATCATATCCGCCTGCTGGCTCAGGAGTATTCGCTCGGCCAGCCGGGGATCATTGATCCGGTTGCAGGCTACGACCGGGACGGTCACCGACTCCTTTATACCCCGGGCAAGATAGGCAAAATTGCCCCTGGGAACGTCCATGGTTATCAAGGGTATATAGGACTGGTGCCAGCCGGCCGTTACACTGACCATATCGGCGCCTCCCCGGACCATTGCCTGCACAATAGCTCGCATCTCGACCTGGCCGTGGCCGCCCTGCATGAATTCATCTCCGCATGTGCGATAGGAAATGGGGAAACCCGGACCGGTGCTCTTCCTTATTGCCTCCAGTATCTCCAGGGGAAAACGCATGCGTCTTTCGTCGTCGCCCCCATACTCATCCTTTCGTACATTGGTCAGGGGGGAGAGGAACTGGTTAATCAAATAGCCGCCCGTGCCAACGATCTCCACGCCGTCGAAGCCGCCCTCTCTGGCACGCCACGCGCCCTCAGCAAAGTGGGCCACGGTTTCCCGGACCTCCTGCAAGGTCATCTCCCGCGGCACTATACCCGTCAGTCCGGAACGTATGGCGGACGCCGAAACAGGTTGCCCACCCTCCGAACCGGCAAAGGTCGATGACCCCATGTGCATGAGCTGGGCAAAGATCCTGGCGCCATGTTCGTGAATTGCGTCGGTCAGTCTCTTCAGGCCAGGTATGAACCGGTCCTCCTCCAGTCCGGGATGCAAGGGAAGATAGAGGCCGAAATCATTGTAGCCGCAGACTACATATATCAGGCCGGCTCCCCCACGGGCCCGCTCGACGTAGAACCTTATCAGGCGATCAGAGACTTGACCGTCCTGCTCAGCATAGCCAAGCCCCAGGGGCAGCATGACGATCCGGTTCTTGATGACGACCGAGGAGACTGTTACGGGCTCGAACAGCATGCGCACAACGCTCCTTTCGTGACAGGTGAAAACAGCAAACTGGTCGCTGTCAGACGGTGAGAAGATACTATCACACTTCGGCAGCAACCAGACATTGTCTATGGAAGATCCTGATTACCTGCGAATGTCCAACTCGATCCGGCCATCCTTCATCTCCACAATCCGGTCCGTCTGCTCCGCTATTACACGGTTGTGTGTCACGATCAGGAAGGTGGTGCCCAGCTTTTCATTGATGTCGCGAAAGACCCGGTAGATGTTCACCGTGCTCTCGGAATCGAGATTGCCTGTAGGTTCATCAGCAAGGAATATGTTCGGGCTGTTTATCAGAGCCCGGACAATAGCTACACGCTGTTGCTGGCCCCCGGACATGCGCCTGGCAAGATTGTTCCTGACCTGGGCAATGCCGGCCAAATCCAACAATTCCTCGGCCCTGGCGATGATTTCCGGACTCGGCCTGCGGTGTCCAATAAGATATGGTATGAGGACGTTCTCCATCGCCGTGAACTCAGGCAGTAGATAGTGGAACTGGAAGACAAAGCCAATGCTCCTGTTCCTCAATACTGCCAGTTCGTCCTTGCTCAGATTTGAGGTGGTCTGCCCTGCAATGATGACCTCTCCCCGGGTAGGCCTGTCCAGTGTACCAATTATGTTTAGCAAGGTAGTTTTTCCGCTTCCCGACTGCCCGACAATGGAGTTGAATGAACCGGCTTCAAATTCGAGATTGATGTCGAAGAGTACCTGGGTGTCCACCGTTCCTGTATAGACCTTGTCCACACCCTTCAATTCCAGTATCCGGCCATTATCCTTCATTAATGACCTCCACCGGACTCAGCCTTGCCGAACGCCTGGCCGGAATGACACCCGCCAGGGTCGAAGCGGTCACCGCTATGAACCATGACAAAAGCAGAAACTGCAGGTCGACCTCGTAGGCGATAAGCGGATCGCCCTCTCGAGCAAGATAGCTGGTGAATGCGTACAGGAGTCCCAGTCCCAAGAGTATGCCCGCTATAGAACCCACCAGGCCAATGAGAAATCCCTGGTACAGGAAGATGCGGCTAGCGTCCCGGTCCTTGATGCCCATGGCCTTCAGAATCCCGATCTCCCGCCTCTTCTGGAGCACTGATATGGCCAGGATACTCGCTATGGCAATGACCACCGAAGCGATTATGGCACCCTGGATGACCAGACTCGATATCTGCTGCCCCTCCAGTCCATCAAGCAATTCCTGGTTGCGTTCCTTCCAATTGCCTATGCTCAAGTCCGCCCGACCCAGCCGGGTTCCGATGTTTTCCGCCACGGCATCAGCGGCGAAGACGTCTTCCACCGCCACCTCGATGGCCGTGATTTCGTCGCCCAATGCGAACACCGACTGCGCCGTGGCAATACCTGTGACGACCCAACGTTCATTGATTTCTGCAACCCGGAGATCATACAGGCCCGCAACTGTGACATCGGTTGGAGCCTGTTCGGGAACAAGGAGTCGCAAGGTATCCCCCGGCTCCAACTGAAGAGCCTCCGCCATCTGCCTCCCCACCAGTACCTCTCCCGTTTCCTTGAATACACTGCCCTCATAAACGGCGTCGCGCAGTCCGTAAATGCCCTCAGCCTCATCGAGGTCCAGACCGCGGACCTGGGCCGGCGTTTGCCGGTCTTGTGCCGCCACAAAAGCACTGCCGGCGGCGGAAGGCGAAGCGGTAGTCACCCCGTCCACCTGCCTGACTTCGTCCAGCACAGTCTGCCACTGGCTGATGGTTGCCCCCACGCCCAACTCCGCCTCTATCGTGACCTGAGGTGCATTGCCTACCGTTCTGTCCACCAGACCCCTTTGCAGGCTGCCGATCAGCAAGCCTATGAATACCTGAACGGCGATGGCAATGGCGATCCCGGAGATGATTAGCAGGGTCTGTGTACGTCCCGAACTCAGGAACCTGGCAGCCAGCCTGAAAGACAACATGCTATGTCCCGTACCCCAGGTCCCGCACGTCGTCATAAGTGTCTACATATATATCGGCCCCCATTCGCAGATAAAGCCCGGGGTTCTGGCGAAAAGCATTGCCGCCGGCGAGAATTTCGAAGTCACCCCCGGTATCCTGCCGGACCGCCAGCAACCTCTTTATGGTCCTCCGGGCCGCAACCAGGTTATAACTGCTGGCTACCCCGATCCCCACGTACCTGGGCCGCAGCCGGCCTATGGCATTCAGTATTTCCTCCTGCGGCGTGTTCGCCCCGGCGAACACCACATCGAAACCGCATAGGGTGAAGAAGTCAGCAGCCATCCGTGGTCCGATTTCGTGGAACTCTTCAGCGGGACAAACAATGAGCACCCCTCCCCGGTCAGCCGCAGCATGAGCTTGGTCGCGCTCCTTGATAATGAATGGGTAGCAGCATTCCAGTATGGTGCGGACGATGGAAGTCCTCACATGCTCCTCCCAGATGCATAACGCCAGATCGTCACTGCACGCATCAGACCTGAGAGCCGGTCCCAGGACATCCCTGTACAGTGTTACAACGTCTATCTCTTCACGGGCGAGCCTGCCCAGGACCAGATCGACACAGGCCGCCTTGTCCTTCCGGGTGAGGTACGCCAGGAACTCCTCATATAGAGGGTGCATCAATCAACCTCCCTGGGTAAACAGGTTTTCATAGTAGCATCACGAAAGAGGAATGTGCAATTCCATCAACCTCTCACCTGGGTGCGCCCCTCCAACCATCAACGTAATAACCATTTTACCTAGTCATCAAATGGAAAATGCCTACTGTATTGGAGCTTTCGCGGTATGGATTGTGCGCGCTGCTTAGGCTATAAAGGGAGTATGACCACGGTGCGTATACATATTATCGATGATGATCCCGATACCGTTCAGGTCCTGGCCCTCTATTTTGGAGTCAGCATTCCCCAAGCAAATGTGACATGGAGTTCCTCCGGACGGCAGGGACTCCGAACAGTTGTAGAAAACCGCCCGGACGTGGTCCTTATTGATATCGCTTTGCCTGACCTCGACGGCTTTGAGACGTTATCTCAATTGCGCTTCGCTGTCCCCGACATACCTCTCATAGTTCTTACTGCCGGACCCGAAGAGGACACGCGACAACGAGTTTTGGACCTCGGCGCAGATGAATTCATAAGCAAACCCTTCGAGTGTGGTGATGTAATGAGCCGTGTGGCTTCCCTGTTGCAAGGACGCCGCTCCCAAAGCCATTGACCTGTCTCGGCAACTGAATGGTCTCGACCTTCCGCCAGCCTGCTGATGTTGGTGACACGGACCGGGTGAACCGTAAACTCCGCAAGCCGGCTTTCTCTCCTGTCCTGTCCCCCCGATCGACACAAATACGCTGCCTCAAGTTGCGCTCCATCTCCGTCCTGAAAGACCGAGATTAAGTAGTTCTCCTTTCGACTAAGTATCCTTTTCCCCGACAGTGAATGCGATTACTTATTGGTTCGTAACGGCCTCCGCAGTAAAGTCAAATAGCAACTCGTTCCAGCACATCCCATGCGAAAGTAAGGAGTTACAATGGACCTGTGGCAACAAATAGCACTTGGTATCGTCATCGTCGGGGCTATCAACTGGCTTCTCGTCGGGTTATTCAGGTGGGACCTGGTAGCCACGTTAGCCGGCCGCATGAGATTCGGTGAAACCAGTGTGCTGTCACGGCTGATCTACATCATCGTCGGCCTGGCAGGACTGGGAGCCATCACGATTTACTGGAACGGCATACTGTGATTACCGGATAGTAATGGCGGGAAACAGGGTGGTAGCGAACCATACTCAGGCCGCGGAAGCTGTCAGTTCGCGCCCCGTTTCCCAAGCCCCGTTTTCGTCAAGACCTGTTGAAGCCAGCGGAAACTGCCATGCCATGGTCAGGTCAGCATTTGGAATAATCCTGACCTGATTGATGACGCACTTGATACCAGCCAGATTGCGAACAGCCCTTTCCGCAGACAACTTATCCTTCAGACTGGGTAGCGTACCCAAAAGATAAACTTTGCCTTGAAATACGCGCACATCTACCCTTGCCCCAATTGACCCGGCACATATCTTACTCCGGACTGCCTGTTCTATGTCTAAATCCCTGCTGGCACTCTCGCAAGACATGGCTCTCCCCTTACCAAAATAGTACCCTGCTGCGGCAAGCTAGACCGGTACAACAATGTCTGCGCCTGCGCATCCGCCCCTGAGTTCCGCTTCATCAATGATCAAATCCCTGACCTGGCTCATGACTGTTTCGAATGTCATGCCTGGTTCCAGTTCCAATTCGTCATCCAATGCATACAGTTTGAAGCAGACCTCATCCTCAGCTATTTCCGAGGGGCCTTCATAACCAAACCTGCCCCAGGAATTGTACCCGTGGCGGCTGTCGTCAGCCAATATGGCCTCCGATATCAACGATTCCCGTAGACCCCTGGCCTTGCCGGGGATGCCGTACAATAACCAGTGGACCCGAAAGTCGCCCCTTTCTTCCTCCTTGGAGGAGCAACACACAAGCACAAAGCTTCGGCAATCTCCGGGCGTCCTGTCCCACTGTAGCGGGGGGGATACGTTCTTCCCTTCCCAAGTGTAACGCTCGGGTATGAGCCGTCCATCCTTGAAACCTGTACTATGCAACTCCATTCTCGTCCACCCATCCTTTCCGGGCATGTATGCCAGAATGATGTTAAGTCCATCGTAACCGAATACGTCCCCGTCAGGAATCCGTATTGTTACTGAATCGCAACTCCCACGATACTTAG
>PUNJ01000019.1 GCA_003551705.1 Chloroflexota bacterium
CACCCTACTTAACGGCGTTTCTGTGAGGAACGTAGAAGATGGGTTACGTCCCTCCGCGATGGGGAATGGACGTGTTGGTTGGTATTCGGACTAACCCACCCTACTTGACGGCGTTTCTGTGAGGAACGTAGAAGGTGGGTTACGTCCCTGCGTGACTGGGGATGGACGTGTTGGTTGGTATTCGGACTAACCCACCCTACTGCCTGCGAAGCTTGTGGGAGTACTTACACACCCGCCGGTTGAAGCCGCACCCCAGGCGGGCCATAATGTAAGTGAGAAAGACGGGGCGGGTACAAATGTCAGGTAATTTGCGAGGACTGTTCTTTCAACCGCACCAGGACGATGCCGCTATTGGCCTGGGCGGCACCATCCAGAAGCTGCTTAAGGGCGGGATGGAAATGTCGTACGTCTACGTTACCGACGGTAGACACGGGAGCAGGACCATCCCGCCGGACGAATTGGTGAAAGTCAGAAGAGAGGAGGCCGCTGCTGAAAGGAGACTGCTGGGGATAGAAGCCTATTTCGAGCTAGGGATCGAAGACGGGACTCTTGAGAGCTTGAGCAAAGATAAGGAGGCCGCGGCCAAGGCAAAGATCGACGGGATTCTGACGGACTATGATCCCGATGTCGTTTTCCTGCCAAGCAAGAGCGATCTGCATCCAGATCACAGGTGCACCGATATCATGGTTATCGGTTGCCTGCTGGAGAAGGGACTGGCACCCCTGATCATCAAGTACTTTGTCTGGCTCTTTCCCGATTTCTATTACAAGGAGCCAGATGTGGCAGAGCGTGTACTTATGGTGGGCATCGATCAGGTCCTGGATACAAAACTGGATGCGATCCGCCTGCATGCTTCGCAGCTTGCTATGCTTTCATACGATGCCATGGCCGCAGCCGTCAATTCCTATTTTGCTCATGCCTTGCGGGCACCCGATTTACTGGGTTCCCGCTACGTTGAAGTCACCGGCCTGTACAATGCAGCCAGGCGCCCCGAAGTACTGGAAACTTACCTAGACATCGTACAACCCTGTGCCGACGTCACCAGCATACTTCATGGCAGGCGCTGACCTGCAGGGCCTTCAACCGGTGCCCTTATCGTGTAACCGGGGCTCCGCCTATCTCCAGTAGGGCGAGACCCCGTAGAAATCATATATCTCGGATAGCCAGGCCATGTCCTCGGCATCCGGCCAGTGGTCCTTATCGAATCCGGGGGCGTTTTTCAAAGTCTCCTTTTCCACCTTGAGCACAAAATCCCCCTCGCGAGTCGTCAGGGACTGCCATGGTATAGCAAATAACTTGTCCCCCATGCCCATGATACCCCCGAAGGACAGAACAGCGTAAGCCACCTGTCCGGTATGGGTGTCGAGCACAATCTCTTCTATTTTGCCCAGGTCTTCGCCCAGGGGGTTCCTCACCTTTGATCCGGCAATATCATGCACTCTCATCATTCTGCGTGTAGCTCTTGGTGCAGTCATGTTCCTTCCTCCCTTCGCACACAAATGTGGTCCTCAATGCGCATGACTCCGCGCATAGACCATAACCTAAGCTTAGTCTATGCAGTGCCCTCCATCCGGCACAATACTGCTAAATCGGTAATCGGTTGAGAAATAAGTAGTATACTGTCCCGGGGAGGTCCATGGCTAAATCAAGGCGGCAAAGGCTGCCTGTACTGTAACCGATTATTTACCATTCCTTGACTCCGCTTGACCTTGTCTTAACCTCTTTCCTGTCATGATATAGAATGGTAAAGTTATAGCAACCGGGTACATACCAAGTAGCCAGGAGGGGGTTGAGGATGAACTTCTTATACAGGTTTCTGAAATATCGCAGCATAGACAAAGCGGCGCCAAGGCCGAAGAGGTCTAGCGGCAGTTCGACCGCATTGGAGAGGCCGACCACCAATATAAACGAATTTGTCCAGCGGGCTCCAGCCGGCGCCGCATATTGCCGTATCAAGAACACACAGCTCAACAAGCTGTACCTGTCTCTGGCCACCAGGCTGGTCGAGCCTGGCAAGCAGGACGAGGTTGTGCCGTTACTGGATGAAAACCTGTCAAGCATCTGCCCTCGTTGCGGGACCTGGTTGACCGGCAAAGCCCTGAGTCTCGCTGGGAAGAAGCAGGGCCAAAAGGGTCTAGAGCGGAAGTCGGGGGTGGGCCGGGGTACCATGCGTGTTGTCAACGGCTACTGTTTCAATGACAAGTGCTCCTCCAACGAGATGGTGGTCTGCTGGCGCATGGAGGAAGATAGCAGGGTAAGCGGCCTGTCCCACAGAAAAGCGGCGAGAGTGTTGGGGCTGGTCCAGCCGGCCGGCACCAAGTAGCAGGTGTCTTTTAGGGACTGCCGGCCTGTCCTGCCAGGAACATGAGTATCTTTCGGGTTAACTCGGCATCGACCCGAGCTCGGTGCTGATCAGGCGGTACGGGAAGTCCACAATGCCTGGCGGCTTTTTCCAAGGGTTGCCAGCGGAAATTGCGATGATGACTGTCCCAGTCGCCATGATACTCAGCATAAAGAAGCATGGCGCATCGGGCATTGGGACTGAAGTCCAGGCTCAAGCCGTGTATACAGGCTGATTGCCTCAGCAGCCTGAGATCGTATTGGGCGTTGTACATGACCAGGGGATGTTTGCCGATCATCCTGCGCAATTCCCTGCAAAGCTCGCCGAAAGCAGGGGCATGTGCCACATCGGCCATGTCTATTCCATGGATTGCCGTGGCTTCGGGAGGTATGACGATGGTTGGTTTCACCAGAGTATCCAGCAGTGTCTTACCGGCCCGGTCTATGATGGCGAGCTCCACGACCTGGTCATTCTTGCCAAGGCCGGTGGTCTCCGTGTCAAGGAAGACCGGGTCTTCATCAAGGAGAGCACGCGCCCTTTCAACTATGGACATATCCTCCCTTCGTCCGCAATCAAGCAGCCGGAAACTGCCGGCCTGGGATGGAAGCCTGCAACTCAGCAAGTCTTTCCGGCTCCCGCATGTTGTATTCCATGAGCTTGGCAATGGCACCGGCGGCCCCTCTCATGGAAAGAAATAAAGGGACCCGGACTTCTTCACATAGTTTTCGTACACTTGCCGAGGACCGCCACGTATTGTCGTTACCGAAGGAGTGCAGGACGAGAACTGCGGGCAACTTGCAGGACTTGGCCGCCAGGACCATGGGTCCGACTATGCAGGCTCCCATGATCTCATCGACTGCTGTCGGGCTTACATCGAACCCGTGCTGGTATACAATCAAGTCCACCTCTCTCCAACTGTCCAGGATGCTGTTCAGTCGTTGCCATTGTCCGGCGAGCCCTGCAGATGCCATGTCAGTCAGAAATTCGTGAGGTTGCCTGTTTCCCATGGCCATAAGGTTTTCCATGCCTGAGATTGCCGCCATGGGACTGACATCGATGGGGTTTCGCAACATGGAGTTGGCCAAATCCACGAAATCCTTTAGTTTGTCCCGTATCTCCGCCGGTATTGGTGGCAGACTCAATCCCTCTCGTTCAAGTTCATCTGTGGCCATGACGCTGGCGCCTCCCCCGTGTCCGACTACGCAGGCATTTGTGCCTTTGGGGGGGCGGACCATCAGCAGAGCTACCAGGATATCGACCATCTCCTCGACGCTGTATACCCTTATGGCACCGGCCTGCTTTATGGCCCCGTCCCAGACTATGTCGGATCCCGCCAGAGAACCTGTATGTGAGGCGGCAGCTCGCAGGCCTCCGGCAGTATAGCCGCCCTTGAACACCACAACGGGCTTCGCGCCGGCTGCCTTCTTGAGTACATCCATCAGGCGGCGACCGTCGCGGGTGCCTTCTATGTAGGCCGCGATGACCTTTGTTTCAGGGTCGGCGGCAAAGTAGTCCAGCATGTCGCACTCATCGATGTCGCAGGCATTGCCGTAGCTTAGGACCTTGCTGAAACGCAGTCCGCGGGTCAGAGCGTGGCGCAGCATGAAGTTGACGTTACCGCCGCTCTGGCACACGTAGCCGATAGGCCCGGGTTCGCCGTAGAAGTCCGGAGCCAGTCCGATGCCGCCGGCAGGATAATAGATGCCTATGCAATTGGGCCCGATCACGCGGATGCCTGCCTGCCTGGCCATCTGTGCTATTTCATCCTGCAGGGCTATCCGGTCAGGCTCGCCTGTTTCAGCAAAGCCTGAAGCAAAGATGTGGACCACCTTCACGCCTTTTGCGATGCAGTCCTTCATGATTTCCCGGGTGTGCAGAGCAGGGACGGAAATGACCACGTGGTCTACGGGGCCCGGAACTTCGGCCAGGTTGCGATAGATGGGCAGGCCCTGCAATTCACCACCTCTGGGATTGATCAGGTAGATGTGGCCTGGAAATCCGGTCCTGACCAGCGAGTCCAGATAGAAGGCCTTGATCCAGGATTTCGCTGGATCGGCGGATATGCCCACGACGGCAATGGAGCGTGGAAAAAACATGTGGTCGAGCGGATGTGACGTGTCAAAGTCTCGGCCTTCCTTTGTAGTCTCCATGGACTTGGTCATGGTGTCCGGCGCGCCGGTGGCGAGCAGTGCCCCTTTCTCCTTGCCATGCAGCGGGCAAGTGTTTTGGGGCAATGATAATGTCGTATTTCGCCATTGTCAAAAGGGCTTTCTCCTCCCTGCACGGTGTGCTTGCTCAGGGGACAATATCCGGACTGTGGGACATCAAGCTTCCGCCTTGTCCTTCGCCCTTGGCCGTAAGTTGACATACCTGTAGGGGTCAAGTATGATCAGCCGAAGCAAAAGGGCTCCCATTGCCGAGCGCGGTCCGTACCCAACGATTAACCGTCATAACAGTGCAGGAGGTCCGCATGTCCGGTGACGTTCTCAATCAGTTGAAGAGCAGCTTGCTCGAGCTCGATATGGAAGGCGCACTGGCGGCTGCCAGGATGGTAAGGGAAGACCGGCAAGTGGCGGTTGAGGAAGCTGTTGCCGCCGTTTCCGAAGCCTTGAAGGTGGTAGGTTCCCGGTTTCAGGAAGGCGAATGGTTTCTGACCGAACTCGTATATGCGGGGGAGATAGCCAAAGAAGTTATGGGTTTGTTGTCTCCCTTGATGGAGACCGGCGCCGGCGGGCTGGGAACCGTGGTGGTGGGTACCGTAGCCGGCGACCTGCATGACCTGGGTAAGAACATCTTCATCAACTATGCCCGGAGCGCCGGATTCAAGGTTATCGATCTGGGCATGGACGTCAACGCGAATAGTTTTGTCAACGCCGTCAAGGAGAACAGTCCCTTTGCACTGGGCATGTCTTGCCTTCTGACGTCGACCGATGGAGAAATAGTCAAGGTTGTCGAAGATCTCAAAAAGGCCGGCCTTAGGGAGAAGGTCAGAATCATCATCGGCGGGGCAGCTCTAACGGAGCAGTTTGCCGAAACAGCGGGGGTCGATGCTTTTGCCAAGGACGCTATCACGGGCATTGACATAATAAGGAATTGGAGCGGCGGATAATGGACTTCAGGGAGCGAATTCTGGCCGCCATGAACCATGAAGAGGCTGATCGTGTGCCGGTGATGGGCCTGATTATGGACCCTACTACGGTGAACCTCGTGCTGGAAAAGAAACCGGTGGATTTTGCCGGTCTGCTGAAGAGGCCTGTGTGGGGCCTGCTCATCCGTTATCTGATGAATACCAATTGGTTTTGGAGACGGATGTACTATGGCAACTTCGCCGGGTCCCTCAAGAGCGCCATCAAGCTGGGTTTCGACGCTAACTGGACCATCTACTCCCTCATGAAGCTCAACCGGGAACCGGAGTCGGCTCTGGGCTGGGCCTGGCACGACCCCTTTGGGCGGGTATGGGAATTGGGCAGGGCGCCGGATGGCAGCATGGCGGTGAACTACACTCGCGGCCTCTGTGAGACCGAAGAACAGTGGGAGGCCTGGGTCGAGCAGAAGAAGCCTGTATATGAGGCCTTGATCAAGAATGTACGGGTCTTTCACAAGAAGCTGGTGGAGAAATACGGCGAGCGGATATACCCCATCGGTTATGCTGCGCCGGGCATATTCGAGAACAGCTGGCAGCCGATGGGCTTCGTCAATTTCACGAAGATGATCTACCAGAAACCGGACTTCGTGAAAAGAATCGTGGACTTCCAGACGGACCTATATATGAAGTACCTGGATGCTGTCATGGAGTCCGGGGTGGAGGTGGTGCTGGGCGGCGATGACCTGGGACAGAAGACTGGGCCATTGATGAGGCCGGAGTTGATCGAAAAACTCTACGGCAATAGCTATCGTATGGTGGCTGACCGGGTCCACGAGAAGAACAAGAAATTCGTCTTCCACTCCTGTGGGAATATCTACCAGCTTCTGGATAAATTCGTTGACTGGGGCTTCGACGGCATCATCACCATGGAGCCAACCGCGGGCATGGACCTGGGGAAGGTCAGGGAACAGGTGGGGCACAAGTTGGTCCTGGTGGGCAACCTGGATGTTTCCTACTTGATGGTGCGTGGTACCCGGGAAGAAGTCGATGACGCCGTGAAGAAGGCCATCAAGGATGCCGGCAGGGGTGGCGGCTACATCCTTTCGACATGTCATTCTCATCCGTTCGTGGACCCGAAGCGACTGGAATGGATGATCGACTCGGCGCACAAGTACGGCAAGTATCCTCTCTCTGTATAGACAATCCCCTGGCCGGTGGAACAGGCTGACTCAGGCTTTCCGGGGTGCTACAATGTCCTTACAGGAGCCGGAAGGCCTCAAGCTGCATCCTCTGAGAATCAGGGAGGGTTGCGATGTCACATGTAACCGACTATCAAGACTATGACCATGCCCGGGCTTATGATCAGAGAATTTCTGCAAACGAGGCTTTGCGTGTACTGACCAGGGCGCTGGTCAACCTTCTGCAACCCCAGGACCGGATGAAGATACTGGACGTGGGTGCGGGAACGGGACGTATGGGGATAGCGCTATCAAGCTGCCTGTCTGACGGGTTCATCGCCGGAATCGATACGGGCAGGGGCATGCTGAGGGTGGCCCGGGAGAAGGTTATCAAGCTGGAGATCGAGAACCTCCATCTAATCAGGGGCAAGGCGGAGATGTTGCCGGTCCGGGCCTGCGTCATTGATGCTGCCACCCTTATGCTGAGTTTTCATCATTTCACGGAGCCCGACGTGGCACTGGCGGAGATACGCAGGACCTTGAAGCCGGCAGGTGCACTGGTTTCCATGGACCCGGTAATCAAGGAAGCGGAGGATGAGGAGGACGTCCAGCTCAATGAGATAATTGAAGAGGTGTTTCAGACATCCCACGGTCCTGAGTTCAGGTACTTCACGGCGCAACAATTGCGCGACAAGTACACCAGGGCCGGATTTGAGATAAGCGCCCATGAGCCCCAGGAGCTTATCTTCGACCAGGTGGGGTGGGACGGCATACCCATGGGTCCTCACTGGATACAGGTATATGACACGCTCAGGTTCAGGCAGCG
>PUNJ01000062.1 GCA_003551705.1 Chloroflexota bacterium
CTTTTATCCTCCCGCCATATTCGAACGTTTCTGGTGGCCGTATACCCGGGAGATTGTAGACGCCTTCTGGTCCGAGGGCATAGTTACCATCTTCCACCTGGACCAGTGCTGGGACAAGAATATCGTCTACTTCAAGCAGCTTCCCAAGGCCTCAGCCGTATTGGAACTGGACAGCAAGACGGATATTTTCCTGGCAAAGGACATATTGCGAGACCATCTCTGCTTACACGGTGATGTACCGGCTTCACTACTGGCGCTGGGTAAACCCGAGGAGGTTGCAGCCTACTGCAGGAGACTGATCGACGAGATTGGCGGGGATGGAGGGTTCATCCTGGGCAGCGGATGTAGTGTTCCGGCCAATGTTGAACCTGCCAATTTTCGGGCTATGCTCGAGACCGGCAGGACACACGGGAGTTTCACATTTTAAGGCCTCGGAAGCCACTCTTGCTTTAGACCAAGTCCTCGGAGTTCCTGTAAACATATGGATAGTCCCGGGTGGGTATTCGTGCTGATCAAGGCTTCGCCACACCGTCGTCCGGTTGCCATAGGTAGGCGTTTACGCGGCAATACTCCTTGAATCCCATGGTCAGATAGATGGGGTAACCCATTTCTGATGCATGCAGGATACCCAGGCGGAACCCCTTTTTGCGGGCTTGAAGCAGGGGATAAGCAGTAAGAGTTGTGCCTATACCCTGCCCTCTGGCCTGCTCCAGGGTACCCACATTGTATATGCCTGCTACCCCGGCTCCGAGGAAACAGGACGAGCAGGCCACGCTTTCCCCCTTCCAGTAGCCGACGTAGTTCTGATAGGGAAAGTCTTCATCGAAGCCCAGGTAAGTGAAAGCCTCGTTGAAGAATTCGATTACAAAGTCAGGCATCTCGAAGGACCTTCTCATGGGACCGCTCCAGTCGTGTAACATTTCAGGGCTGTCCACACGCTTGATGGTAAACTCGGATGGCCACTTCGGCTCTTGAAGCAAGGAAAGGTCCATGGCCATGCCGGGAGCGCTGTCGGCCCGGCTTAGTCCATGAGCTTCCAGTGTCTTTGCCAGGTCCGCAGGCTGCGTGGCCGGGCCCGTCCACCAGAACATGGGCAGATTCCTGGCTTTGAAGGGATCCAGGACTGCTTCGACCTCCTGGTCGACATTGCCATTTTGAATGCTGGCCCGAAAAACAGAGTTGCACAAGGGAGAAGCCAGGCCGCTGATGAAGCGAATGAAGTCATGACGTTGCTCCAGCTGGATGGAGGGTATCTTGCCCAGCAGGGCCCAGATTTCGAAGAGGTTGTTCTCGATCGCTGCAACAATGCCGTCTTCTTGGAATTCCTGCAAGATATCGGCGGTTGACAAGTATCTCCTTTCGTGGCGGGCGCTCAGGCCGGTCCGCTCGTGATGTGTATCGGGCACTGATCTTGAGGCTGATGCCGTAATGACCTAAGGCAGCCTGTGAACTGAAAACATGTTCACTTGCCCCTTCGGCAACTGTGCCTCCATGCCCCAGGCAGTTTACAATCAAATGCGATCTCGTGCAAGCATTGTCAATCAGGAAATGTGGGTATTGACAGTCAATCGAAGCCATGTGCCATAATCTGCGGGCGCGATGCTGAAGCTTGGGCAGGGCATCAAGCCGATACGGCAATCACGGATAAAGGAGGTGACACATGGGAGATAGTGTATACAAGATCATCGAATTGGTGGGAACCAGCACGGATTCATGGGAAAAAGCAGCGGCAGCGGCAGTGGAGGCGGCTGCGAAGTCCTTGCGTGATCTGCGCATTGCCGAGGTCGTAGAAATGGACATGCAAATAGATGACGGCAAGGTTATCAGCTATCGTACCAAGATACGGCTCTCATTTAAGTATGAAGGTGAAAAGTAGCCTAGGTTATTCACGGCACACTCTGTCCGGCTGAGCATCACGGGTGGGCTGCGTCCCGGCGGTGCCCGGGATCGCGCCCATTCACATAGCGACTCGCACCCGAAAACCTCGCCCGGCTGCACAAGCCGGGCGTCTTTTGTGATAGGGACAGGGCGTAATGATGCGTAGGTTCACGGTAGCTATGCTACGTCTTTCAACCTGCCGCTTCAGCGAGGCGGCAGAGTGGGGTTGGAGGAGAGGTCTTTTCGCTTTTTGGCGCCTACCGGCGTGCCAAGCTGTCGATGAGCGAGCGAAAAACGAAGGTGCCGTCGGTGCCGCCAAGAAGGTCTTCGCAGGCACGTTCTGGATGCGGCATCATGCCCAGTACATTGCCGCCTGCATTTACGATTCCGGCAATGTTGCTTACGGAGCCGTTTGGGTTCGTTCTGCTGGATACCTCTCCATCAGGTCCGCAATACCGGAAGACAATACGGTTGTGATTTTCCAGTTCCTGTACGGTGGCTGGGTCCGCATAGTAGCTGCCGTCATAGTGAGAGATGGGAATGCGGAGCACCTGACCCTTGGTGGCGCATGATGTAAAAGGCAGCGACGCGTTTTCAACTTTCAGGTGCACCCATTGGCACCTGTACTGGAGATGATGATTGGTTATGAGGCTGCCTGGGAGAAGGCGGGATTCACACAGTATCTGAAAACCATTACAAATGCCAATGACCAGGCCGCCGTTACGGGCAAAATGCTCAACGGAGTTCATAACGGGCGAGAAGCGGGCAATGGCACCGGGGCGAAGATAGTCGCCGTAGGAGAACCCGCCGGGGACGATGATACAATCATAACCCGAGAGATCTGTCTGACGGTGCCATATATGGTCTGCGGGATGTCCGAGGACATGGTGCACAGCATAGTGACAGTCCGTATCACTCCAAGTGCCGGGGAAGAAGACGACCCCAAATTTCACGGCTGTACCTGTATCGCACTGCTGATGGGGCTGTGGCAGCTTCCGGAGAGTGTGGTCATCATAGACGGTTCAGGGTTTCGGTAACGACCTCATTGACCTCAGTGCCGTCGGCTTTGCCCTTCACCTGCGGCATGACTTTAGACATAACTTTTCCTTTGTCGCCGGGTCCTTTTGCTCCTACCTCCTGGACCGCCTCATCCACGATGCGGACGATTTCTTCACGGCTCAGGGGCTGGGGCAAATACGTAAGCAAGACAGACAACTCTTGCTCCTCCTTGGCAACAAGGTCATCCCTGCCACCGGCTCGAAATGCCTCTATGCTCTCCTTGTGTTGCTTGGCCTGTTTTGACAGGACCCCAAAAATGTCGCTTTCTTCGAGAGGCGCGCCCTTGGCCTTCTCCGCATTGGCGATGTTGGAAAGCGCGAGACGCAATTCCGCAACTCTGGTCTTGTCACCCTGCTTCAGATATAGACCAAGGTCGTCCCGTAGCCTTTGATATAGAGACATTGGCGGGCCTTGCCTTACCTAGGAATGGGGGAAGAGTGGTTTCTCGAGCTTCTGCCGCTTTTTCGCCTCTTGGTGGCTTCCTTCTTCTTGCGCTTAACACTGGGTTTCTCATAGGAACCCCGACGGCGAATCTCCGCGAGGATGCCGTCCTGCTGTACCTTCTTGCTGAAGCGACGCAAGAGGCTCTCAAAGCCTTCGTTTTCACCAGATGCTACACGAGTCAAAAATCATCACCCCTTCCTATTGTTAGGCCATTCGTAGACATTGTATCGCTTACATAAGTGAGCGTCAAGTTAGCGTATTCACTCACTTAAAATGTTACTGGACGGCAACGGTTCACTCAGCTAGAAATGTTACTGAGAAGGACATGCCGATTGAAGACAGGATGACGGTTGATGAACGAAGGAAGTATATCGAGTTGATCGCCCCCGTCAGCTAAGGCCTCATCCTGGCACACACTTGACACCGGGGGTCTTTAGCCGAACACGCTCTGTGTTAAGTGAGGGTAAAGACCAGAGCTAAGGCGGCGGATATATGGGGCGTTGGAGAAATTGTGGCAAGGCCCCTGCCCCCACCCCTCCCAACCAAGGCGGTGAAGAGCAGCCCGGCAGTGAATCAGACTTGCCCAGGATGGCCAAAGTCACAGAGTCTCCCAGAGGGACCAAACAATCTATAGGATAGAGGCGGTAACGGCCCCCCGGTAACATTCTTATATGAGTTGACACGGTTACGCATGACCAGGTTATCAACGGGACCCACGCAAACTGGCGAAGTTCCCTACAACAAGCGTTGGCTGTACTCGGAGACACCTGCTCTGCGCAGAATGGTGCGAGCGGCGACAACCCCGGAAGCTGAAGCCTGGACGAGACCGCGACTCAGCCCGGCCCCATCGCCTATAGCGTACATGTTCGATACCTGAGTCTCCATGTTCTCGCTGACTTCAAGCCTGCAGGAATAGAACTTGACCTCTACACCGTACAGCAGGGTATGGCGGGAGGCTACGCCGGGACAGAGTTTGTCCATGGCCTGGAGAGTCTCGATGATGCCTTTTAGGTAGCGGTAGGGCAGGACAAAGCTCAGGTCGCCTGGGGTCGCCTTGGTCAGTGTTGGCTTTACCAGTCCGCGTTCAATACGCTGGAGGGTCGATCTTCTGCCTTCCAGCAGGTCTCCCAGGCGTTGCACCAGCACGCCCTCTCCCAAGAGGTTGGCCAGCCGGGCCAGATATTTGCCGTAGGCTATGGGCTCCTTGAATGGTTCCGTGAATGATGTGCTGACCAGCAGAGCGAAATTGGTGTTATCTGTCCGGTGGTTGGAGTAGCTATGTCCGTTCACCGTGATAACCGGTTCCCTGCCTCCGGTGGACTCCATGGTGACCTCTCCGCCGGGACAGATGCAAAAGGTCCTGACACGGTCGTCAAAAGTCTTGGTGAAGAACTCCAGCTTGGCCTCGTACAGGGCATCGGTCAATTCGCTCATGACGACATGCGGCACCTCGACACGGACACCGACATCGACCGGATTATTATAACAGGTCAGTTTGAGGCGCTCTGCCTCCGCGGACAGCCAGTCGATCCCCTCTCGCCCAGGAGCGAGAATGAGGTGATGACAGTCCAGGCGTGTGCCATCGCCGGTGACGATTCCCTGGACGTCGCCGTCTTCCACCAGTATTTGGGAAGCGGCGGTCTGCAGGACGATGTCCACCCGGCCTTTGAGATATTCTTGCATGGAACCGAGTATGGCCCGGCAATTCTCTGTTCCCAGGTGCCGGATAGGGACGGGGATCAGGTGCAGTTCAGCGAGGCTGGCCTTGTGCGCCAACTCCTCCACTTTGTCCGTCAAACCGTACACCGCGGAATTGGCGCCAAACTTCAGGTAGACATCATCTACATACTTGATGAGGTCCTCTGCCTTGGACGGTCCCAGGTGAGTCTTGAGAATGCCACCGACCTCTGGTGAAAGGGTCATTTTACCGTCGCTGAAAGCACCGGCGCCGCCAAGACCACCTACCATGCTACAAGGAGCGCAGGAATGACATTTCTTGCCCTTGTCACGGATCGGACATATCCGGCTGTCCAGGTCTTTCCCCTTTTCAAGAAGAAGTACCTTCAGGTCCTTTGTCTGGGATAATTCCAGGGCAGCGAATATGCCAGCTGGGCCTCCGCCGACAATAATCACATCGTACTTGGTCAAGATATGGCTCCTGTGTTTATAGCCTTGGTCTTGTAAGAATGACTCTGTTCATCTCCAGGGCAAAATCTAACACAAACGACCGTCATAGGCAAATAGAAGTGTTGAGTTAAGGAGTTCTGAGGTGATGGGTATTCGTTACCCGGCACTCAGTCCTCAGCACTGAATAACATTGTGCCTGATATGATCCGTGTGGTATGATACACTTTATGTTTACTGGAGGAATCTTGACCGCGAGCGATAAAGGCTCGAAGGGGGACCGTCAGGACGAAAGCGGTCCTGTTATCAAGCATTGCCTGGACGGTGCAGGCATCCGATGGATGAAGTATGCTGTGGTCCCGGACGAAAAGCAAGCCATTATGGACATACTTCGAGAATGGACTGAAGAGGGGCTGGATCTCATATTGACAACCGGAGGTACCGGTCTTGCACCGAGGGATATCACACCTGATGCCACGGTTGCCATAGCGGACAGGCTGGTGCCCGGCATTAGCGAAGTTATCAGAGCTGAAGGCATGAAGAAAACACCCATGGCCATGTTAAGCAGGGCTGTGGCGGTGGTCCGTCAAAATACCCTGATCATTAATCTGCCCGGCAGTCCCAAGGCTGTTACAGAGTCGCTTGAGGTTATTCGCCCTGCTCTGTCACATGCCATCGAGACTCTCAGGGGCGAGAGCGCTGAGTGTGCTCGAAGGGACTAGCGATTATTACCCATGCGCGTCGACATATTGAGCCTGTTCCCAGGCATGTTCGAAGGCCCTTTTGGAGAGAGCATGATCAAGAGGGCTATCGATCGTGGACTGGTCCAATTAAATATTCACAACATAAGGGATTTCGCTCACGACAAGCACCGGACCGTGGATGATTATCCGTACGGTGGTGGGTGCGGCATGGTTTTGAAACCCGAACCGTTGTTTGAAGCTGTGGAAGCAGTAAGAGAGCGAGTACCTGGGGAATCGTTCTCGGTGGTACTGTTGAGTCCCCAGGGACGGCTATTTTCACATAAGGTAGCCAAGGAGATCTCCAAACATAGTAACGTTATTCTCATATGCGGGCATTACGAAGGAGTGGACGAGAGGGTGAGAGCTGTGATCACGGACGAGATCAGTATCGGAGACTATGTGTTGACCGGTGGAGAACTGGCGGCCATGGTGGTGGTCGATGCCGTGGTAAGGTTGTTGCCCGGCATGTTACGTTCCGAAACAGCGGTCCAGGAAGAATCACATGCCCGCGGCTTGTTGGAGTACCCACAATATACAAGACCTCAGAACTATCGGGGCTACGAAGTGCCCGCAATACTGCTGTCGGGCAACCATCAGGAAATATCCAGATGGCGAGGTGAGCAGGCTTTCAAGCGTACCAGGGAAAGGCGTCCTGACCTTCTGGAGAAGGCGGTGCTCTGGAAGGACAAGGAAGCGTGTGAGTAGCCCCCGGCTTATCAGATTTAGGATACTGGTGTCATAGGGAGGTTAAGTGAGCAAGGATCTCAAATGGCTGGTTAGCCAAGAGCCCAATCCAAACATAGCGCCCCTGGCCCCTGGCGCTACCGTGAAGGTCGGCTATCGAATAAAGGAAGGCGACAAAGAGCGCACCCAGAATTTCCAGGGACTGGTTATCAGGGTCAGAAATGGTACTGCGGGAAGCTTTACCGTGAGACAGGTCCTCTATGGGATCGGGGTGGAGCGGACATTTTTCTTTGCATCGCCCAAAATAGAGAGAGTCGAAGTTATTCAGCAAGGACGTGTGCGCAGGGCCAGGCTTTATTACCTGCGAGGCATGAGTGCCAAGGCCAGTCGGGCAAAGCTCAGATCAAAAGACTAGCTTGCCGGTAATCAGAAGCGGTTATGGGCTATGCGGAAGTAGCAGTCAATTCTCCCATAGCCCAAAGGCGGACATACAGTTATAACATTCCGCCTGGCCTCACAATCGTGCCTGGTCAGGCAGTATGGGTCCCTTTTGGACTCAGGGTTATTCAAGGCATTGTACTGGAATTGACGGACTTTCCCGCCGTGGACCAGACCCGGGACCTGGCGGGTATAATAGATCCGAAGCCCCTTCTGGCCGCTTTTCAGATTGATCTTGCCCGCTGGATAAGTGAGCAATATCTGTCGCCAATCTTCGATGCCATCAGCCTCATGCTGCCCCCTGGTTTCGAACAGAAGCTGGTAACGTATCTGGAACTCACAGGGAGAGACCCGAGTAGCGATGAATTGCGGGATATGCTACCTGATGAAAGGTCGGTCTTGCGGGAACTTGTGCAGGGCAGGCAAGCGCTGGCAACTGTTGAGAAATCGCTGGGCAAACGCCGGACGAGGGCCGCTACGGAGAGCCTGCAGCGCAAGGGCTTGGTAGCTGTTTGCACTGAGCTGGACAGGGCTCGACTGAAGCCGAAGATCGTGTGCCATGTCAAGTTGGGCGTAAGCCCGGCGGAGGCTATTGAGGCTGCGGCTACTCTGAAGTCGACCAAGCAAGCGGCGCTTTTACGCTTTCTGACGGCTGGTGATCAAAAGAGCGTGCAGCTCAATGAGGCAGTGAAGGCGTCTGGATCGACCCGGGTGGCTGCCAGGCGTCTGGAGGAACAGGGACTCATCACGACTGAGTCCGTTGAGGTAAGGCGTGACCTGTTGTCGAGTCTCTCATTGCCATTGACGTTCCCGCCTGTACCTACGACGGCACAGGTATCTGCAATGCAGTCTATCCGACAGTCTATCAAGTCGGACAAGGAGGGTGGAAGATTTCTTCTGTATGGCGTTACCGGAAGCGGCAAGACAGAGGTATACCTTGGTGCGCTTGCTGAGGCAATCGCCCAAGGCAAGAAGTGTATTGTTCTTGTTCCCGAAATCGCTTTGACGCCTCAGACCATACAACGGTTTGCAGGCCGCTTCCCGGGGCGTGTTGCCGTACTGCATAGCCAGCTTACCCCTCGAGAACAGTTCGACGTATGGCAGGATATAGCCTCCGGAACCTTTGATGTAGTGATCGGCCCACGTAGCGCCCTGTTTGCCCCTCAACCGGACCTGGGACTCATAGTCCTTGACGAGGAGCATGAGTGGACCTACAAACAGAACGATTCTCCTCGGTATCATGCGCGAGAGGTTGCCCTGAAACTGGCCTCGCTTATTTCGGCCACCGTCGTATTAGGCAGTGCCACGCCTGACGTAGAGAGCTTTTACCGGGCATGCATTGGCGAGTTCGGCCTGCTACAGCTTCCGTACCGGATCGCTGTCAGGGAAGACACATCAAGGGCAACGCCGGAGATCGTGGATATGCGACAAGAGCTGAAGGAGGGAAATCGCAGTCTCTTCAGCCGTACTTTGAGAGAGGCACTGGCAAGGAGTCTTGCTTCGAGGGAACAGGCCATTCTTTTTCTTAACCGCCGGGGTACAGCCACGTTTGTACAGTGCCGGGACTGTGGAACGGTCCTGCGGTGTTCTTCCTGTGACCTTCCATTCACCTATCACGGATCTGAGGAGACGCTGGTATGCCACCAATGCAGCCGCCGGAGAGGTATCCCCGGGGAGTGTCCTGGATGTGGCAGCAAGCGTATCAGATATATGGGGGCAGGCACTCGGAAGGTCGAGGAGGAAGCTGCCCGGTTATTTCCCGGGGCCAGACTTCTCAGGTGGGACCGTGACGCTGTTCGCGACAAGGACAGTCATGGGGAAATGCTGGCCAAATTCGCCAACCGTGAGGCTGACATCCTCATAGGTACACAGATGATAGCCAAGGGGCTGGACTTTCCCGAAGTAACCCTGGTGGGTATAATCTCGGCCGATACCATCCTGAATTTTCCGGATTTCCGTTCCTGCGAACGGGCGTTCCAGTTGCTCTGCCAGGTCTCAGGCCGTGCTGGGCGCGGTCTGAAGCCGGGACGCGCTATTGTGCAGACCTATGCTCCGGACCATTATGCCGTCCAGTATGGAGCACAGCAAGACTATGATTTGTTCTATGAACGCGAGATCCGATACCGGCGAGAGCACAGGAATCCGCCTTTCGCACGTCTGGCTTCGATTGTAAACACACACGTAAACGATTCAGCCTGTGGACGTGAAGCGGAGAAAATAAAGACCCGCTTGCAGGCAGTCATTGAAGCACAGGGACTGGAGGTGGAGCTTATCGGGCCGGCGCCCATGTTCTTCCGCAGGGTGCGGGGGCATTACCGGTGGCAACTTGTATTACGAGGATGGGATCTGAACAGCTTATTGGCATGGCTCGTATTGCCCAAGGGGTGCACAATAGACATAGACCCTCTATACTTGCTGTAACCTGCGCCGTAGCTGCAGAGATTTGCAGAGCCATTCAATACGGGTTTATAATTTGGCTACACGAAGCTGAGCCCGGGGTTGAAAGATAAAGAGCACCGTCAATTCTATACCAATGCTAGAGTGCATGCTGACTCTACGATAGGGCCTGAGATCCGAAGGAAAGAATAATCAGGTGGCAGTTCTCACCGTTCGTACTGTGCCCGATCCTGTTCTAAGAAGGAAAGGGACACGCATAACCAAGATAGATACCAAGATTAACAAGTTGATTGACGACATGCTGGAGACTCTGCCTGCGGTCCATGGAGTGGGACTGGCTGCACCGCAAGTTGGGGTCCCTCTGCAGTTGGCTGTCATACAGGTTGACGAAGAGGATGAACCAGTAATACTGGTCAACCCGGAAATCGTCAAGAGGTCTGGACTGCGTCTGGTGTCCGAGGCTTGCCTGAGCATACCGGGCTATAAGGCGGATATCAAGAGGTCCGATTCGGTGCTTATCAAGGCCCGTAACCGGAACGGCAAGGAATTCCGCTTGAAGGCTTCTGGGCTGCTGGGTCAGGCTCTGGAGCATGAGATCGATCATTTGAACGGGGTCCTGTATATTGACCATCTGGAAAGCCCGGATTACTTGCAGCGTGTAGAGGCGGATGAAGAAGAGCAAGACTTGTGACACTGGTTCGAAACGAGAGAGAAAGTTGTATACTGGCCCGGGTAGCGGGACTGCTGGATCGGGATGAGATCGAAGGCCATCTCGTCGGAGGGTTCTTGCGCGATATACTTATAGACCGCTCCAGCAGGGACTTTGATTTTGCCGTCGTTGCCTCGGGTGTCGAAGTAGCCAGAATAATTGCTGCTGGTATGGACGGCAGATTCGTACTCCTCGACGCGGAGAACGAGGTTGCACGTGTTGTGCTCACGGACGATGAGGGCCCGTGGTACATGGATTTCTCCTCAGCCCCGCACGGTATAGCGGAAGACCTGTCCCGTCGCGACTTCACGATTGATGCAATGGCACTCGATCTGAGACAGGTTGAGCAAGCAACTGTTGACGATCTTATTGATCCCCACCACGGCAGGAATGATCTGGAATATCGCCTTATCAGGGCGGTGTCCGATACGGTATTCAAGGATGACCCGGCCCGGTTGTTGCGAGGAGTGCGCCTGGCCGCGGAATACGGTCTTACCATAGAGCCTGACACAGAAAGACTGATGCGGGAATATGGCGGCCTTTTGGAGGCTGTTGCTGGAGAGCGTGTCCGGGAAGAGTTATGCCGGTTGCTGGCTACGCCGCAGGCATCCCGCTTTTTGCGGTACCTGGACGAGATAGGCCTGTTGGTGGAATTGTTCCCGGAACTGGCTGAAACCCGGGGTGTTGAGCAACCGTTGGAGCACTACTGGGATGTGTTTGATCATCTGATCGAGACGGTAGCGGCCATTGAGAAGATTCTGCAAAGTGAGGCTGACGGTAAGGAACTGCGTAAATCACTGCCACGAATACCTCGTCTGCGTGAGTACTTTGCCGAGCCGACAAGCGGTAGCTGCAACAGGCTGGTTATATTGAAGATGGCTGCGCTCCTGCATGATGTAGCCAAGCCCCAAACCAAGACAGTTGAACCAGGAGGACGCGCCCGTTTTCTGGGTCATACGAAGGAAGGGGCCTCGGTAGGAGCGGATATCATGCACAGGCTTCGCTTCAGTTCGAAGGAGATCAAGATGGTACATACCATGATCGAGTCGCACCTGCGACTGTGGCAGACGGGTAGCGACCGGCCTTCGCGGCGGGCCATATATCGCTTCTTTCGAGATACGGAATATGTTAGTATAGATATCATTTTCCTGGCTCTGGCCGACTTCCTGGCTGCTCGGGGTCCGGAACTCGATCTTTCCGAATGGCGGAAACACTGTGAGATGATGGAATACATCTGGTCCGAACACGAGAGTGAAAAAGCCAGGATCGCCCCTGCCAAGCTTGTAAGCGGGCATGATCTTATCGACATATTTGGGCTGGAACCGGGTCCCGAAATGGGCCGGCTTCTTGAGATGCTAAGAGAGGCCCAGGGGGTTGGTGATATCACCACCAGAGAAGAGGCTCTTGAGTTCGTTCGCAAATACCTGGCCGGGCAGAAACAACAGAGGATGATGCGATAATGAAACACGTAGTTGGGATATTAGGGGCGATTTTTGGTCAATTAGGAAGGATTAAAGGCACTATCTGGGTGTTATTCTTGATACTTGCCCTGGTTGGTACTTCCACATGGTTGCTAACACCCAGCGGCAGCACCGCGCTGTCAAGGGAAACGACCGATCTCGGTATGAGGCTGGGTCTGGACCTTCAGGGCGGTATACACTTGCTCTATGAGGCCGATCTTGAAGGCCACGATGACCCGGCTGGTGTCGTAGATGGCATCATCTCGGTCATGGAGAACCGGGTAAATATTCTCGGCGTGAGCGAGCCTATTATCCAAAAACAGGGAGATAATCTGATCTTGGTGCAGCTTGCCGGGATTACGGATATCGATGAAGCCCGGCAATTAATAGGTTCCACGGCACTTCTGGAGTTTCGCAAGTATGATCATGCCGCGGAAGAGTGGGTGCCGGCTGAGGGCACAGTCACGGTCGATGGAGAAGAGCGAGAGGAGATACTCAATAGCCGCTTTTTCGAGGCCAATACCTACGTTGCTCTCAGCCAAGATCCTGCCCATTATGGAAGACCGGAGCTGGTCTTCAGCTGGAATGACATAGGGGCAGAGCTTTCTAAACAGATTACCGGAGGCATGATAGGTGAGCCCTTGGGCATCTTTCTGGGCGGTGAACACCTTTTGGGTGAGGATGGGGAGCCCATTGCACCCATTGTGAGGGCAGAGATTGAAAGAGACGGTGTGATCAGTGGCCTGAGTCTGAACGACGCCAGAAAGCTGTCCAACCTGCTGAACGCCGGCCGCATACCCGTCGCGCTTACTCCAATATTCGAGACTACTGTGTCCGCCACCCTGGGGGCGGATTTTGTTGACAGGGCGATCCTGGCCGGCGGCATAGGTATTGGGATGGTCGTGCTCTTCCTGGGATTCTTCTACAGAATACCCGGTCTGGTAGCGAGTCTAGCACTCCTCTTTTACGTGGGTCTTGTACTGGCCATATTCAAATTGATACCGGTAACATTGACCCTGGCTGGGTTAGCGGGCTTCATATTGTCCATAGGTATGGCGGTGGATGCCAATGTCCTCATCTTCGAACGGCTCAAGGAAGAGCTTCGAGCGGGGCGCACTCTTAAGGCAGCAATGGAGACTGGTTTCAATCGTGCCTGGTCTGCAATCTGGGTCAGCAACGTTTCCACGATCATCATTACCGGCATTCTTTACTGGTTCGGCAGTAGCATCGTCAGCAGTCCTCAGGTGATGGGCTTTGCCGTAACATTGTTCATAGGCGTGTCGGCGAGCATGTTCACGGCCATTGTAGTAACCCGTACCCTGCTGCGATTGGTGGTGGGTTCCTGGATGGTGAGGCACATAAGCTCTTTCGGTGTGGCGGTGAAAAATGTTTGATTTTGTAAGCAAGAGGCGCTGGTTCTTCATACTTTCGGCGATTATCATCGCTGCAGGCATCATATCCATGGCCAGTCCGGGTGGATTACATATCGGGACTGAGTTCAGGGCAGGCACTTCTTTGGAAATCGAGCTTGGTGAAGGGGTGACGATTCTTGACCTGCGCACCAGGCTCACAGAACTCGGTCATGGTGGGGCCATGGTCCAGGAGTTCGGAGATGAGGGCCATGTCTTTGTCCGTACGGGCGAGATGAGTGCCGCGGAGAAATCCGCATTTGAGGCCGAGATGGCGGCCTTGGGAGATATAGTACGCTCCGAATACGTTTCACCCATGATCGCTGCCGACACGGTGCGAAACGCGGCCATTGCCGTGTTTGCGGCCTCCATAGCCATATTGCTGTACATAACCTTTGCCTTCCGGCGCATGCCCAAGCCCTTCCGGTATGGCGCCTGCGCCATCTTTGCCTTGGTCCACGACGTGCTGATAGTTCTGTCCGTCTTCTCCTTGTTGGGGAGGATTTTCGGGTGGCAGATCGATCCCATGTTCGTCACGGCCGTTTTGGCCGTAATTGGTTACAGTGTCAACGACACGATCGTGGTCTTCGACCGCATCAGGGAGACATTGACCCGGGCAGGGCAGAACTATGACTTCCCTCAGGTAGTCAATGCCAGCTTGACGGGCACGCTGAACAGGTCGTTAAATACAAGTGTTACCACCATACTGGCTGTACTCGCCGTCTACCTCTTCATCGGGGGGACCGTTCAGACCTTCGTAATGGCACTATTGGTGGGTATCATCTCCGGTACATACAGTTCCATCTTCATCGCCGCCCAGTTGCTGGTTAGGTGGGAGCAGCGCGGGCTCCTGGCTGGCGTACCTGTATTGGGTCGCATAGGCAGGAAGGCCCATGGAGGAATCAGCACTGCTACAACCTGAGGCAAGTTGCACGATTGCGGGACTTGTGACTGCAGTAGGGTTTGCTGGAGATATAACAGCGTTCCTCACAGCGACGCTGCCACGATATGCCATTCTAATGCAAGTGGAGTAGTGTACCATGCCTGTTACACAAGAAGTTCTGGATGAAGTAGCCCTGAGCTGGGCTGAATACAACCTCATCGTTGAGAGGTTGGGGAGAGAGCCGACGGAGGTGGAACTGGGCATGTTCGGCTCTCTCTGGAGCGAACACTGTGGCTACAAGCACTCCAAGCCCCTTCTTGCTCTTCTGCCTACTAAGAGCCGGCGGGTGCTGACCAAAGCCGGCGAGGAGAATGCAGGCGCTATTGATGTAGGGAACGGGCAGTGTATCGTGATGAAGATCGAGTCCCATAATCACCCCTCAGCCATAGAGCCCTTTCAGGGGGCGGCAACCGGGGTAGGAGGCATCGTTCGAGATATCTTCACCATGGGAGCACGGCCAATAGCCATGCTCAATTCCCTGCGTTTCGGCCCTTTAAAGGACCGTCAGAACAGGCACCTGTTCAACGGTGTTATAGGCGGCATAGGCTCGTATGGCAATTGCCTGGGCATTCCGGATGTCGGCGGCGAGATCGTGTTTTCCGAGACCTACTCCGGCAACCCCCTGGTGAACGCCATGTGCGTTGGACTGGCCAGGAATGACCGGCTGGTCAAGGCTGTGGCCAGCGGGGCCGGCAATGTCGTCATGCTGGTTGGAGCCGATACCGGCCGGGACGGACTTCACGGTGCGTCGGGATTGGCTTCACGCACCTTCGAGGAAGACCGTGAGCTTCGTTCGGCCGTACAGGTGGGAAACCCCTTCCTGGAGAAGCTGCTCATTGAGGCCTGCCTGGAACTGGCGGGGACCGATTGGATAGTCGGCATGCAGGACCTGGGAGCTGCTGGGCTGACAAGTGCCTCTGTGGAGAGTGCCTCCAAGGGCGGAAGCGGGGTGGACATCGATGTGATGCTGGTGCCCCGACGCGAGCAGGGTATGACGCCGTATGAGATCATGCTTTCCGAGTCCCAGGAACGCATGCTGGTGATTGTCAAGAAGGGCTACGAAGACAAGGTCAGGGATCTCTTCAACCGCTGGGAGTTGCGCTCGGACATCATAGGCCAGGTTACGGATGATGGTCTTGCCAGGATAAGGGAAGGCGAACGAGTCGTGGCGGAGGCGCCGGTGAAGCTTCTAACAGACCCGCCGTTGTATAGCCTGTCGTGTCGCAAGCCGGCCTGGTTGAAGCACCTGCAGACCACGGACCCTGCTGATTTACCGGACCTTTCGGCGGAAGAATGTGGGCCTGTGCTCCTGAAGTTGCTGGCATCTCCTACCATTGCCAGCAAGCGCTGGGTATACCAGCAGTTCGATCATCAGGTACAGACCAATACCGTTGTGCCACCGGGCGCGGGCGATGCGGCTGTTCTGCGCATAAAAGGCACCAAGAAGGGCATAGCTGTTACCAGCGACGGAAATGGCCGTCTATGCTATCTTGATCCATACCGGGGCGGCGCCATTGCGGTGGCCGAGGCTGCCCGGAACCTGGTCTGCACTGGGGCGAGACCGGTGGCCATGACAAACTGCCTGAACTTCGGTGATCCCGGCAAGAACGATGTCTATTATCAATTGAAGGAATCCATTCGCGGCATGGCCGCTGCTTGCCGGAAGTTGAATATTCCTGTGGTCAGCGGTAATGTCAGCCTGTACAACGAGTCGCGGGGCGTTGCCATCTATCCGACTCCTATTATCGGCATGCTGGGGGTACTGGAGGATGTCAGAAAGCACTGCACGGCGGGGTTCAAGGACGAAGGTGACACGGCATTTCTGCTGGGGGCTTTGTCGGACGATGACCTCGGCGGGAGCGAATACCAGGAGATGTTTCATGAAAGCGTCGCCGGCAGACCGTCCATAGACCTCGATCTGGAGAAAAGACTGCAGCGATGCTGTCGCCTTCTCATCCGCCAGGGCATCTTGAAGTCGGCCCATGACTGTTCTGAAGGCGGGCTGCTGGTGGCACTTGCGGAGTCTTGCATCATAGGAAACAGGGGATTTGCCGGGAGTTGGACCGTCCAGGGACGCCTCGACGGTGCAATGTTTGGAGAGAGCCAGTCGAGAATAGTGGTCTCTGTCGCAGCCGGAGATGAGGCTGCCTTGCAAGAATACGCTCACCGCTATGGTGTCGATGTGAAGAAGCTTGGGACCGTGGGTGGAACCAGGCTGGCCGTCGACGGGACTATTGATCTGCCTCTTGGGGAGGTATCGGCCCCGTGGCGTAACGGGCTGGTCGACCTGCTCGAAATTAAGGTTTTATGATGGACCGGGACAAGGCTCTCGAGGCTGTGCGGGCCAACGTATGTAATGAGAACCTCATCAAGCACATGCTGGCGACGGAAACGATCATGAAAGCCCTGGCCCGACGGCTGGGAGAGGACGAGGAGACCTGGGGGCTGGTGGGGTTGCTGCATGATATCGACGTTGAGTTGACGGCGGACGACTTCAGCCGCCACAGCCGGGTGGGGGCTGAGATGGTCCGTGGATTAGGTGCACCGGACGAAATGTGCCGGGCCATCCTCTGCCATAACGAAGTCCATGGTGTGCCTTGTGACACCACCATGGGGACGGCGCTCTTCTGCACGGACCCGTTGACCGGCCTGATCACGGCTGCTGCCCTGGTACGACCCGACAAGAGCCTGAGCGGGGTTACTGTGGAAACACTGCATAAGAGGTTCAAGGAGAAGCGGTTTGCCGCTGGGGCCAGGAGGGACGTGATAGAGGCGTGTGGCGGGATCGGTCTGCAGTTGGAGGAGTTCCTGGAACTGGGCCTCAAGGCGATGCAGGAATCGTCGGCCGATCTGGGGCTTTAGGTGTTCTGGGGTCTCCACAAGGTTCGCACTGAGCGCTATTTGTTTTCCTCCCAAGTGGACCCGCGGTCCACAACGTCATATACCCTGGCCGCCTGGGTGAATACAAGCCTGCATGTGATACGGTCGGGATCGAGCTGCAGGATCTTCGACAGGGCCTGGCGATAGAGGGACATCTGCCCGCGATAACGCTCAGCCACTGGAGCGATTCCGCTAGCAATGTCATCGCTTTTGAAATCGATTATCAGGGCGCTGGCCGGAATGCCGTTGGTATCCCGATTGATGACCACTCGATCGAAGACGCCTGTAACCCATTTGCCGCCTAGGACGACTTCGAAATGCCTCTCTCGCCACAATTCACTGCTGTCGTTGAGGGGTGAAAGTGTCTGGCGGACCTCTTGGGATTCCAGGGCGCGGCGGAACTGAGCCACGGCCTCCTGCTTGATTTCATACCTGGCTCCTGAACGCCTTGTCCATTCCGAGATGACCGCGCTTGCGTCGATGTCGCCGGACCACGTAACCGCTTCAAATAGTTCATGGACGGCTGTGCCGAGGTCGAGCCTTTCACTGTAGCCGATATCGAACAGCAGGCTTGCTCGCTGGCTCCCCGTTACGTGACCGGAGGGCGTAAGACGCTGGAGGGGCTGGCGCACGGAGGGTCGCTCGCGGAAATCCTCCGGCAGGCTGCTCGTAGCGACTGCCGTTTCAGAGGGTGCAGTCTTCATGCGCAGCCCCTGATACCAGTCCCGGTCACCCTGTTCATAGAGGCATGTACACTCCTCGCCGTCCACCATAAAGGGGTCTCCGGCAACCGGTTTTGGGTCTCCGGCAAGCTGGCATTTGACGAAGGCCGCGGGTGTAATGGCAGTGGCGTTCTTGCCAGGGAAACTGGTGATAATATAGAGGCCCTGCTTTGCCCTGGTCGTTGCCACGTACAAGGTGCAGAGCTCTTCAAAGGCCGCATTTTCCCTGGCAAGGACTAATCGTTCCCTCAGGACGTCATCGACCTCTGCCACGTCGGAACGCGGGGCCTTGAGTATCCACAGGGGCTGCTCAGTCTGCGGGTGGCGGCCGACCAAATGGGGGAACGTTTCCGTTCCTTGCATGCTGCCGCTCTGCAGATCGGGGAGCATGACGATGTCGAAGCCCAGACCTTTCGATTGGTGAATGGTCATGACCCTGACGGCGTCATCGGCAGCCAGTTCTGCGGTCTGGTATTCCCCGGCAAAGAGGACGAATTCGTCGCAGGTGCCGCCTCCAGATGCATCGAACTCACCGGCTGCCTCGATCAGCAGTTTGAGCCTTTTCGAACCAAAGCCGTCCAGCGGGCTGAGTTGGGCCAGGATGGATCCCCAGTACGCGATGAATCCCCGGTAGCCCTGGGCTTGCATTTTCTGCAGCAAGGTGGCTGGCAGAGCGTGCCTGCCTGGACCGGGTGCGGGCAGTGTTGCCGATAGCGGTCCCATCTGAATATGACGCCAGGCCAGGGTATCACCGGGATGCGCGGCAAATTTAACGAGCGAGAGCAGGGTGGACACGACGGGGCTGTCATTTATGGAGGCCCTGCCTTCATGTACTACCTTTACGCCGGGACATTCCGTGCGCAGTATGTCCACCATCTGTGAACAACCCATGTTGGTGCGCATCAGTACTGCCAGGGACAGCCCGCGTTCCAGTGGCCTGATCTCTTGGATCAGGCGGGCGGCCAGCATGCAGCGGTCGCCTTCTGACGGCTTCTCTTCGCCTCCGCCACAGGGCGGCTCCAGCAGGACGGCATATCCGGTCGCCGGTACGCGATCGGCTTCGCACCGATGCTGTTGCCAGGCCCGTTCCCAAGTGTTGACCGTGCCGGTCGGGACCAAGCCCCCCTGTCCCAGGCTGCCGAAGAGGTCATTAACGGTGTCGATGACAGCCTGGCAGGAGCGGTAAGAGGTGCTTAACGGCACCTCCTCTATACAGCCTTGATAGCAGTCCAGTATCCTGCTGAACAGCTTGGCGTTGCCGCCCCGCCAGCCATATATAGCCTGTTTTACGTCTCCAACGTAGAAGAAGCTGCGCTGGCCGCTATCATCCTGCACTACCTCATCGATCAGGTTTCTCAGTACCTCCCACTGGATGTCGCTGGTGTCCTGGAACTCATCCAAGAGCCAGTGGTCGAGCTTGCAATCGAGGCGGTAGTCGATATATAACCGGCCGTCCTCCGAAGGGGTGCGGCTGATCATGCGGCCGTACCGGCTGGATGGGGCCAGCAAGTACTGGGCATCGGCAAAGGTCAACTTTCCTCGCACCCTCATGGTCTTCTCATACAATATGTCGTATTGTTCCAGTACACGGTAGATACCCCGGGTCCTTTCCACAGCTGCGATCAGTTCAGAATGCACAAGGTGGTGAACGAGGACCAGGGCGGCGCGACACTGCTCCGGTGACAAATCATACGGCCGTCTATCCAGCTTGAGGCTCGCGCAATCATTCCTGAGGTCTTGCAGCACCGTGGTCAGTTTGGCGAACAGGTACTTGACTTCGCTCTTCCATGGTGAGCCCGGCATAAAGGTGCCGCAGGCCGAGGCGAAGTCCCGCCAGCGGCCCTTCGCATCCTCACCTTGCATGGTCTGCTCCAGGCAACGACATGCTTCGTGAATATTGCCAGGCGGGGCCAGCCATGAAGACCCTCCTGGCCAGATGAGTTCCGGAGAAGCCCATGCTTCCTGGCGGGACAGCAGTTGGAAATGATTACGGTAATCGGAGATCATTCTCTGCAGTATGAGGTCGAGGCCTTTCTCTTCCTGTCCGAAGGTGGCCTGGCGATAAGCCTCCAGAAACCTGGTCTGAGCTTCGCTATTAACGATCAGGTCCCGGCCGGTGCTTCGCCTTGAAGAGAATATGGCGTCGAGCACCTCCTGCCGGGCGCCGGCACCAGCCGGGCCTTCGTCTTCGCGGAGTTCCAGATCGGCACTTATGCCGAGTTCCATTGGAAAGGAACGAATGACGCCCACGGTGAAACTATCCAGCGTGCCCACATGGAGGCGGTTCAGGGCCACCAGCAATTTCTTCAGCAAGGCCAGAAAATCAGTCTGCGTCATGCTGGGGCTTCGTATCAAGGCGGCGGTCTTGGCTGCATCATCAGGGGAGGATGCTGCTTTGCATAAGTATTCGATTATTGAGTCAAAGATTTCTCCAGCTGCTTTACGGGAGAAGGTGAGGGCGATTATCCGGTCGGGTGTCACGCCTCCTGCCAGCAGGCGAATGTAGCGGTGGGCAAGCTGAAAGGTCTTGCCTGAGCCGGCTGAGGCCGATATAGCCTGGTGTCCTATTACAGGCGTATTCATCAGTCCCATCTCCCGGGCCGGAACGACCCTATCATCTGGTCTCGCATGGTCGACTGCTCCTCTTCCATGATATTATTCACCCTCTTGCAGCGACTGCAGAAAAGTCTCAACCTCAATGCAGTCGTCGACGGGGCCATGGAAAATGGATGCAAAATCATCGTACTGCACTTTTTCAGTCGGGGGCCAGAACCGCCTGCTCCGGACATCCTTGACGATGCCCAGGGCGCAGCTGCGGGCTGAGTCCAGCAGGGCCCCGTCAAGACCTTCCCAGACAAGCAAGCTGGTATCGCCCGCTGTCTTAGGCACGCAGAAGAAAGCCACGCTTATCTCGCCCTCTCCGCCTTCAACTTGATGCAAGCCTGGAGACAGGAGGTGGTACAGCGGCAACTGGAGATCTGTCCACCGTCTTGTCCCTTTGCCGGTCTGGACTCTGGCATAATCCGGAGTATGCTCAAGAGGTTTGCCGCCGATATGCGCGTCCTCGGGTCTCTGAATACTGTCGGAGGTCTTGTAGTCAATAATCCGCAATGCTCCGGTCTCCCGGTGCAGGTCAATGCGGTCAACGCGTCCCCTCACATGCAGGTCTCCTATTTGGCCTTCCAGCAGAGTCTCTGCGCACAGAATGTCCCAACCCTCTTTGACCAGTTCGGTTTGGACTCGCGCCGCCGCTGACAGTCGGTGCCTGGCGGCTTCCAACTGCACCAGTAACTGGAGTGGGGGCGAGGGGCCGAATTGCTGTGCGATCCACGTGGTCGCTGCCCCATACAGGAACGCACTCAGGGTGCCGGCGTTATCGGACCGGCGTATGTCCTCGTCAATCGCCATCTGCTGGAAGACGTGGTGAAGCAACGTGCCGAAGTCCCGGCCATCCATTTCCCTCTTGAGGTCATCCATGGCTTGCATTCCCAATATGTGCTTGAGGTAAAAACGGAACGGGCACGCCAGGTAGTCCCTGAAGGCGGAAACATGCATGCGGGCCATGTCCAGCTTTTCAGGCCCGATATCATCGGGAAGGCGAGCATCCAGTTTGAAGCTGATAGCGGCCGGGGGAGTTTCCCGGATTTCGTGCGGATCGCCAAAGAGGCGACTTGCTCGATCCGGCAATTCATGGTCATGACATCGAAAGAGCAGGCGTGAAGGCTTGGCCGGGTCTCCCTGGGCTGTGGTCTTGCCGGCTATGAAGGAAGCCCTGCCTGCGTGCCGCCTTGTTTCTAGCAGGGTGGTCATCAAATAGGCATCCCTGGCCAGGTTGCTTTCATCATGCCGCAGGTCCAACTGCACCCGCAAGGTGTCTGGTAGAAAAATATCGTCCAGCCTCCCGGACGGCACGATGCCTTCATTCATGCTGGTTACGATCATGAACGGTGCATCGTTCCATGGCAACTCCAACCATCCTTCCAGGGTGACGCTGGCCTCTGCGACATCGGGGTAGTAGCGTTGCCTGGCCAGGCAATGCAGCAGAAGCTGAAGCCCCTGGCTCTTGTCGAGGTTGATTAAGCGAGCAACCTCCGCGACCTCGCCCAGTGTCTCATCGACTAGCGTCGCCGCAGCGGCGAAGTCCTGGTCGTCAGGGAACTCCATATGAAGGGTGCGGACGTCATACACGCACTTCAAAAAGCCGCGAACGTCCTCATCGACATCCCTGCCGGCCAATGCCTGGAGGAGTCCGTTCAGGGTCTCAACAGCCTTTCGCAGGTTGGCAAAGTTGCCGTTGTTTTCCGTATCTTTCTGGAGTTGGGCGGTAATCTCACCGAGACCGGCGGGCAGGTGCTGGTTCTGAAATTCATCTAGTTCCAGTAACAGGCGTCTTGGCGAGATTCGGGCGTCCTTCCACAGGAAGTCCAGCACGTCGGCGTTGCGCAAAAAACGGCTAAGGGCCGGGTAGGATGTTTCATTGACCAGGGCTGTGTATGACTGGATGAGGATGTAGACAGGATGCTGGTCCAGCCCCTTGCCTGACGGGTCCAGGGAGGAAAGCCCGTGCGACTCCAAGGCGGCGGTTAGCAGGGGTGAAAGATGCCTGTCCGGGACACCTACAGCGATATCGGCAGGCCCGAAGTGAGAGGCTTCCTCGGCCATGAGATGCAGGACCTGCCGGCTCTGGGACTGTGGGGAGCCGGCCAGCAGGAGGTCCCTGTCTGCGCAGGGAATGTCGATGACGCGGTCCCTCCATTTCTCCGGTACGGGGCGTCCCCAACCGTCGAAGCAGTCAGCCAGTTCTTCGGGAGCGTGTACCAGCACGGTTATCGGGGTATTCGCCGAAAGCTGCTCCAAGGTGCGGACCATGAGCGGTGTAGGGTCAGGGACCGCGGCCAGAGTGATCCGCTCCACCCCCGGTATATGGTCTCGCCGCGAATGTTCCAGCATGGCGATACAGGGGTCTTCCTTCTGGACGGTTGCCATACTCTGCAAGTAAGCTTCTTCGAGACGGGCCAGGTCATGCCAGCGACGTTCTTCCTCCAGGACTGGACAGAACTGCCGGAATACGGCGCCGATTGAATACCCTCCATCGGCCAGGGCTTCTCTCAATGCTTGCAGGAGCTTGCCTATGTGCAGACCCCAGGCGAAGTCCTTGGCTGGCGGCTGCTGAGGAAAGAGAGCTTCGTAATGCTTCAGGTTGATGCTCATCAGGAGGCGGGCCCATATGGTGGCTACCTCTGCATGGCTGGCAGGCCGGGGGCCCTGTTCTGGGGCCAGAAAGAAGGGCGGCACCACGACCCGGGGTGAAAGAAGACCTGTATCGTACTCAGCACAGTGCTCCGCCAGGGACTGGCGTAATCTCCGTCCAGCCTGGCGGGTCGGGACGACGATGATTTCCTTGCTCAAGTCGATGGGCGAGATGGAAACGGGTAGTTTACATATCTGGTTGGCTACCAGATATGCCAACGGTCGGTCCCAACCCAGGAAGACCCTCTCTACTGGCATTCTCTTCCCTAGTATAAACCCTGTCCCTGTCAAGGCCAAGCCCCCTCAAACATTTCTGGGTTACACTGATTCTCCCATTATGGAAAGTGATCTTTCAATAACTAAACTAAAATGATATGCGAAGGGAAGGAGACTTATAATTACTGAATGCGGGAATGAAAGGAGAATTGCATGGAATGGAGAGACTACTCGCCTATTTTAAGTCACCTGCTCGGCCTGGAAGGGGTCCCGGTGGCCGTGACATATGCTATGACGCCGGTTGCTGGTGCTTTGGATGGCAGGTTTGCCGCCTGTCAGGCGCTTGTTGAGGCGGTTGGTGGGGCTGTGATAAACCTGAGCAAGGACAATGCGGGCTGTCCGGGAGGCAACTGGCATCTGGGGCTGGTCCCCCGTCCTGCTGGAGACGCTGATAAGGTGCTCAAGGAATTCCTCGTGAACGGTGAGAAGCTTTTTAGTTCCGTGGCAGCCTTTCATAGGTGTATGGCGATGACCAGTCCTCCGCCCGAGGGTTTAGCTCCCTATTTGGTCATGTCCCCTTTGGACCAGGCGGAAATCATGCCTGATCTGGTGGTTATACTCTGCAACGCTGAACAGGCCTGTCGCCTGGTGACGCTGGCTACCTACTCGAGCGGACGGCCGCCCCGTGTGGAGATGGCCGGGTCGACCTGTCACATGGTGGTGGCTTACCCGATAGTCACCGGCGAGTTGAATGTCAGTTTGATGGACTATACGGAGAGGAAGAGCCAGCAGCACCGTGCCGACCATTTGTTTGTCAGCATACCTTATCACATGATGCCTGGCCTGGTCTGGAGCATTCCTCGTTGTGGCGCGGGTACCGCCGTCATGGCGCCCTTCCCCAATACACGGCGGTATTGAACGGGCTGCCCGATACTGCGAAGGCCGGAGCAGGCGGTGTCCCGCGATGCCGCTAGGTTTCCTCACCGTCCGGCCTTTGTGCGATGGTATGCAGGCGGTGGTACTGTGCGTTAAACTCTGCACCCAATACGGTTATGAATCCGGAGAAATACAACCAGATCAACAAAGCTATTAGTGAACCAAGCGAACCGTAAACTGCCTCATAATTGGCTAGCTGTCCTGTATAGAAAACGAATACCCGCTTGGCGATCTCGAAAAGGACTGCTGCAAGCAGGGCCCCAGGCAATATAAGACGCCAGGTGGTCTTCATGTTGGGGACATGTTTGTATAGCAGGAGGAAGATGAGGCCGTTTATCACGAGTGCGGCTATCACGGATGCTGCATGGGCGAATATGGCGAAGTAGGCAATATCGAGGCGTGCCAGTACGGCCTGTACAGCGGTGGCTCCCAGGGAGAGGAGAAAAAGCAGGGCCAGGCCGAGGGCCATGGCCAGGTCGCGGAGCTTCTTACGCACGAAAGGTCTTTCTTTGCGGATACCCATGGCACGGTTGACAGCCCGGCTGATCGCACCAAACATGGCGGTGCCCGACCAGATCAGGCCTATGATGCTTATGATTCCCAGGATCCCGCGTACCCGGATAATGCCCTCGATGTTGTCCTCGGCTACATCCACAAGTCCCGGCAAGTTGATTTCGAAGAAATCCAACAACTCTTTCTGCACTTCTTCGGATGGCAGGAATATCCCAAAGATGGCGGTCAGGCCCAGGAGGAGCGGGAAGAGAGAGAGCATGGCGTAATAGGCCACGCCGGCAGCCAAGTGGGAGGCGTCATGTGCATTCAGTCCCTGTATGGTGGCCACGATCAGGCGTGTCGCCGGCCTGGTTAGAACCCTTTCCTGGAACCAGACCCGTTTGTCCTTCCAATACTGTCGAGCATGCCGGGCGAAACCTTTTGCGAAGTCTAACACTAGTAACCTGCTTGGAACCGGTAGAAGACGCGATCGAGCCCGGTTGTATTCTCGCATGCCGTCGTTGTGCCTCGGACCATGGGAAAGCCCGCCAGGCCATATCTCACATACGGCATGCGAGGTTGTTCTTGGAGTCTGTGGATGCTATTTCCTGGTGAAGGGCGTCTTGGCTACGACCTTGACTCCCTCGATAGTGCCGGTAGCGGCGTTTCGGACGGCTGATGCTGCAGCACCGCCGATGTCTTCGGCAGCTTCGATAGCGCCAGTGGCCGCTGCTGAGGCTGCTTCCTCGGCGCTTACCCCGATCTGCCGGGCTCCGTCTATGGCTCCGACCACTGCGTTCCTGGCCACGGAAGCCAGGTCTCCGCCGACCTCTGCGGTAGCCTTTACCGTTTCTCTTGATGTACCGTGCACGGCCTGGATCACATCCGCCCCAGTTTCGTTGGCACCTCTAACGACGCCTTGGACGGTGCCTTTGGCCACCTGTCCCAGGTCCTGGCCGATCTCGGCTGCGCCCTTGATTGCACCCCTGGGAACTGCTACGACCATGTCCTGCAATGACATGGCTACGGTCTTGGTGGTGGTTATTGCCCCCTCGGCGGCCGACTGGGCAACCTGGTTGACGTCGCCGCCGACGTCACCGCCCCCTTTGATGGCGGCTCTAACTGTGTCGCTGATGGCAGTGATCGTGACCGTTGTAACTTCGCTAACCCCCTTGATGGCCCCGATGACAGCGCCCTTGGTTGCCGACCCGAGTTCGGTGCCTGTTTGACTGGCTGCCTGAATGGCACCTGAAACGGTGTCAGCTGCCAGTCCTGCCGATTCGGTGATCACGTCGCTGGCAGCCCGCAATGCACTAACCGCGTTCTGCCGGGTTACTTCCATGGTTGTACCGACAACATCTCCGGCGCCCTTGATGGTCCCGGTCAAAGTATCCCGGACTTGCCTGCCTATCTTACCCAACTCCATTTTCATGCCTCCTAGCTGCTTTATTGCCTGTTTTGAGCTGATACTGCTTGCTGCCCAACCGTGGTTGGGCATGTATAAAGATTAACCATAAGGACTTGAATAGTCATAAAATTCGTCATCAAAAACGTGAATAGTAGTTACATGGTGAAGAAGCATAAAGTGGGTTGAAGCAGGGTTAAAGGTGGCCCGAGACCTGCTGGGTCCGGATGGACACGAACCAAAGCGGCATCTTGGTCTTGCCTATCTGGGCCATGCC
>PUNJ01000071.1 GCA_003551705.1 Chloroflexota bacterium
GCCCACCGGTGAAGCGCCCAGCAAAGCCACGAACAACTCCGTAAGGCCTCATACCGCCTTGCCACCCGGACGGGAAGTGGTAGAATGTGGTAGAATATAATAGAAGTCTCTGAGATGGGGGGCCAATGTCCCGAGGAATGAAACGGGCCTCGATAACTCTTCTTATCGGTATAGGCATAATTGTTGCACTTGTTGGAGCTTTTACGGACTTCTATGGTTTCGTACCGTCAGGTTTGATCGGCATGGTATCGGCGTGGGTACTGGCCGGCGTCATTAAGTCCTTCTGGTACGGTACTGCTGCTGAGCCCTAGGACCAACCGTGCTCACCGTACAGGGCCGGGAAAGCCTCTTGCATCACAATGCTGACATCTTTAATGGCGTGGCGCAGCTCGCATAGTTCGTTGAATTTCCTGTCCAGAAAGTCTTCCAGCCGGTCCTCATTTATGGCATCCGCTAGTTGGGCGAAACCTGTCTTCACGTCCTGGTAGAAACGCGCAAGCTCCTCGCGCCCGGCAAGTTCCCTCTTCCCAAACTCAGGCGGTAACCAGTTGTAAAGACTCTCTATGACCCGGTTATGATAGCTGGCCACCGAGTGATACTTGGACAGGATGCTCAGGTCCATCTGACCTCGCACCGCATTGAGCACAGCTGCTTTGTGCGCGGTCAGCAATTCCAGGCTGGGCGGATCGATCGACTTCTTTTCCTGGAATTCAAGCGTCCACTCCTGCACCATGGACATCAAGAAGGCGTATTGAAGGTAGTTCAAGTATGCTATCCCGTCTTCATCGCGAAAGACCGCGTAGCGGCGCAACCAGGCGGCCATGACTTCTCCCGCTTTCTCTAGTATCTCAGGATGGACCAGCACCCGCGGCCATGCCGCCAGACTTTCCAATTCGGTCGCCTGGATAAGGGCCGGGCCGAACATGACCTCCGAATCTTCATAATGGTCGCCTATCACAGCTGAACCCCTTAGAAAATGGCCGTCTTTCATAAGGTTTGCCTGAAATCTCGAAACGAGCGAGGCCATGGCAACCAGAGAACGGGCCCGGGGGTTCGGGTACGTAAGCAAGATTGTGTCGGAGAACATCTGGGCCCTGACAGCCGGCAAGCGTCGAGCCACCATGTTTATGTCAGTAACCATCTGCTTGACCTCACCCAGCTTTTCAGCAATACTCTTGATCTTCTGGTGGTCATCTTGGGCATCATGCACTTTGGCCTGGAAGCCTATTATGTCCAAATAAACGATGATGTGGTTTTCGTAAAGCTGTTGCAGTATCGATCCCTCCACAGTGCCGTGAATGCAGCGCGAGCCGGACGGACTCAACACTTCAATTGTACCCGACCCTGTCGCGGCATACTAGACGAACACGGTATATGCCTGTAGGACCTCCTGCATCCTCCGGGAACCATCGCAGGACAGCCTCACTTCCCCCTTCCAATATTTGGATTATCCGACTAAACACGGTGTTATTGCGGTCAGGGCATCTGCACTCATTGAGAAAATTGCGGTGACAAGAATTGCGCCACAGAAGCGGTCATTATGCTAAAATAAAAAAATGCTATCGTGTAATGTTGAAGAATCCGGCAAAGGTTATGCAGATGTTTGCGCCGAGTGTACTCGGCGCATTACTTGTCTGGTGGAGAAACGAGACGCCCGCAGGAAGAACAATGGATTTCTGCAAGGCGTTAAGGCTCGCTTGGCCGCGAATGAGGCCAAAGCTGCAACCAGAGAACAGCAAGACGGCATCGATCCTTGATAGACGGCGAATCTCACCAGCACAAGTCTATCTGGGATCCCAAAAGAGCCAGGTCACCCGGAAGCACAAAACAGACTTAGCCCAGTAATTCGGGCAAGAGTATCCTTAGCCCTAGTCCTATCAGGACAATACCGCCGGCAAGTCCTGCCCATTTACCGAGAGACATGCCGAGCCGTTTGCCTACCGCAAACCCTACTATTGTAGCCGCAAAAGCCACTCCGCCAATCAACACCGCCGCCAGCAGGAGTTGCGCTCCCAGGAACCCCAGTCCCAGACCGACAGCCAGGGAATCGATGCTCGTGGCCACTGAAAGAACGATCAAGGTCTTGCCTCGTGTCATGTCCATTCCTTTGGCGCCGCCCAGGTCCGCCTCGAGCGATTCCCGGATCATCCGCACGCCTACTATGAGAAGCAGCCCGAAGGCCACCCAGTGATCGTAGCCCTCGATGTAACCTGCAATTGTATGGCCTGACAACCATCCGGCGATCAGCATGCCTGCCTGAAAGAGGCCGAAGGCGATAGCTACCCGGAGGACCTGTCGCCGGTACAGGGTGCGCATGGACAAGCTGCCGCCTACAGCGACAGCAAAGCAGTCCACAGATAGGGCAAGGGCCAGCACAAAAAGCGACGCCAGGTCCATCTTGCGCTAGTATACCAGCACCAGTAGGACAGACTCTATAGCCGGGGTGGGCCGCCCGATAGTATTGGCGCGACCGTTAGCCCGGCCTTCGGAACATAACAGACGTTGAGACAGAATTGATCTTGGGCGCGATCATTCTTTCCCGGAGGATTGGGTTCTCATCGCCGTCATCCCAGGTCTCGTAAGAATAGGCGGAGAACAGGGGACTCTACCTGGTTGCGCCGTACTGGCAGAAATAACCCGCTGGTTCACCGCTGGCCAGGTAATATTCCGAAAATACAGGACAACTGCCGCAGATACAAGTCCGATCGCCGTCAAGGTCCTTGCACCGAGCCACACCCGAAGAACAATATGCCGCCGGCAATTCTTCAGGGTTAAGGGGGTTCTGCTTAAGGGCCATTTCGAAATGGTCATTCTTCTCGGCCACACATGAACTATCACTTTGCACCGGACAGCCTGGGCAAAGGCAACGGGATACGTTTGCGACGTTGAACGGCACTTGTGCCGTGTAGACAGGTTCTGCGTGCCTTGATTGCATGGGTTCGCCTTCGTGTTGCATTTGGCACCTCCACAAACGTGGCAATTGTTTCTAAAGCTTAGCAGGCGCCAGACATTTGCCTATACCCATTTGTTTGTATTGTGCGAGTTTTGAAGACAGATGCGGCAGGTTACAAGGACTGCGTATCGCGACGAGCTACCTGCTGGGCGTTTGTGGCCAGGCCTTCCACCATGCTTGACACTTCCTTCTCAACCTTGCCCTTCATTCCAAGAACATTGCCCAGCCGGCCCAGTAGCTTACCGGTCGGATTGTACCCGACCGTCAGGGTAACCAGGGTTCCCTGGTTTACGTGCTTAAGCTCCCACTCCTCCTGCAACTGTGTACTGTGCGTGGAAGTCCAATAGACATGCTTGTTAGTCGTGTAGGAGCGGACCATGGTTACAGCTTCTTCGGTTACCCCACCCAGCCGGAAGGTAACCCGGCTCATCGAGCCCACACGCACGTGCTTGATGGAGATAGGCTCCACCCAGAGTATGGTGGGGTCCCAATCCGGGGTCTCCTGCAATTGTTTCTCAACAAGCGAAAACACCTGGTCTAACGGCACCGCTATGTAAATGGTCCTGGAGATGGTTACGGACCTCTTTGTTTCCAGCCCTATCTTGGATGCTCTTTGCCTGGAGAGGGTCTCCGGTCCCAATGGTATGATTCGGGGTGAAGGCGAATTCTTGTCTTGTTTCTTCACGATGCTTCTATATCATTACGTAGATTAATTCCCGAGGCGCTCCAGTGTCAAAAAATGCCAGGCTGAGCGGAACAAACTAATCATAGCCTAAGCGGAGGAAAATGTATCAGCCGTCATGCTTATTAACGGGATATTCACCACACCACCCCAGAAGGCGCGGCCTGAATACGAATGGCATTTCTGGTAGAATCTACTTGAATACAGTCACGATGCCTGTTGCAGGCAGATTAGGACTTGACCGGCCTTGTAAGCAGCTCTCTTCGCATCGCTACGGAGAATGCAGCATGTATGACTGGGATATGGGTGATTCAGCGTTGAATACCTGGGTACGGCTACGGCAGACCTGGGAGGCTATGATCAGTTCTGTAGAGTCCGAACTGGAAACGTACAACATCACGTTGCCGCAACTGGATATCCTTTTAATGCTTGCCGCCAGCGAGACCTCTTTGACGCCCAGTGAAATTGCTTCCCTTACCTTCCGTGAACTGCACACTGTTTCCGGACTACTGAGCCGCATGGAAAGAGTGGGGTATGTATGCAAAATTCGGAATACCAACGACCGCCGCTTTGTCAGGGTGATGATCCAACCAAAAGGCCAGCAACTTCTGGACACTGTCATGGCTTCCCGGTACACCGGCGGCCGCCGCATAGTGAAGAACAACCTGTCCGATGACGAAATAGGGCAGCTCGACTGCCTCCTCAAGAAATTGCGGGATGGGGCACTTGCGGACCTGTCTATTAAGTCCAAACCGCTTCCCAGGACGCTCAGAGCCCCAGCGATGGTCCGCCGGACCACCAAGAACACACCTTGATCCCCACCCCCACGTTACCACGCTTGAAAACAAGCGCGCCTCGATACCTTAGCCTTCGTCACTGTAGATTCCGCCTCAACCATAAGACAATTCCCGCCACGTTCCCGGCTAGCTGCTGCATCGACAATGCAGTGTGGATACTAGTATCATGGTGAAGGCTTATGCCCCTGGAACGAATGCCTCAATGGACAACGCGCGTGGACCCAAACTATATAGAGTCTCTTATTGATAATAGAGAGTACGCATTACTCCGGGCGACACTGTCCGAGCTGGATAGTGTGGAGATAGCCCAACTCTTGACCCACATCCCACCATACAAATCGGTGGTAGCCTTCCGCCTGCTACCCAAGGACCTGGCCATCGGGGCCTTTGAGCAAATGGATGTCGAATACCAGAGGAGGTTGCTGGATGGCTTCACCATGAACGCCGCCAGGGAGTTCATCCAGGCCATGTCCGCAGACGACCGGGCGAAACTCCTCGATGAGGTGCCGGCTAAGGTGGCCAGGCGGCTGCTGCGCACGCTTCCACCCAAAGAACTGCAGGACACGTTGGAACTGCTCGGTTATCAGAGGGGCACGGCCGGAAGATTGATGATACCGGAATTCGTAGACCTTAGGGAGAACATGACAACCGGCCAGGCTTTTGACCGTATTCGCAGGTTGGGCACAGCCCGGGAAAACATCGACTATGCCTTTGTGATCGATGATCAAAGACATCTCCGAGGGCTGGTCAGCCTGAAGGACCTGGTACTGGCCCCCGAGGATGAAAGGGTAGCCGACTTGATGACCCCCAATCCCAAGCTCATCTACACGTACACCGATCAGGAAGATGCTGCGAAAGCCGCCCGGGACTATGACATGGCCCTCATCCCGATCGTAGATGCCGAAGAGCGACTGGTGGGCACCGTGTCCTGGGATGACCTGGTAGACGTCCTTGAGATCGAAGCAACGGAGGACATTCATAAGTATGGCGCCGTACCTATCGAACACCCTTACTTCGCCACCCGCCTGGGCAGGGTGGTAAGACAAAGGGGAATTTGGATCCTTATACTTACCCTGGCCAACACGCTGACCGGTGCAGTTATAGCCAGCCAGACAGGTCTCCTCGAGGAATTTGTTATCCTGGCTGCCTTTGTCCCCCTGCTTATCGACACGGGTGGCAGCCTGGGTACCCAGTCGTCCACGGTCGTGATCCGGGGACTAGCTATTGGAGAAGTCAGCCCATCGCGTATAATCCCCGTTCTGACCCGTGAGGCCGGAGTCGGCATCCTGCTCGGCATATTCCTGAGCCTCGTGGTCATGGGATACAGCTACGCCCTCGGCCGCGATACAGGGGTTGTGGCTGTGGTGGGACTCACCCTGGTCAGCATCTCGGTGGTCTCGACTACTGCAGGAGCGGCCTTGCCTTTCCTGTTCCAAAGGATAAAGCAGGACCCCGCCGTAGTATCGGCCCCATTGATTACCACGATAATGGACATTGTAGGTGTATTGATCTATTTCGGTATAGCCTACCTGGTCCTGCTGGCGTAGAGGCTGCGACTAAGAATCCCGGCCTCCGCAATCCTTTTCCGGCAGGCCCAGCCTTGCTCGAATTGAGCAAGACTGGGCCTGGATGATAGAATCACGTAATGGACCCGAGTGAAATAGAGTCCTTAATCGAGAACAGGCAATACGAGGCACTGCAAAAGATCCTCTCAGATATGAACAGTGTTGATATTGCTCATCTTCTCACCACCATACCCACCTCCAAGTCCGTCCTGGCCTTTCGCTTACTGCCCAAGGACTTGGCTATAGGGGCCTTCGAACAGATGGACGTGGACTATCAGCTACGGCTCCTGGAGGGGTTCACCACGGATAGCGCCCGCGAGTTCGTCGGAGCCATGTCCGCCGACGACCGCGCCAACTTGCTGGAAGAAGTGCCGGCCACCGTGGCCCGGCGCCTGCTGAAGCTGCTGCCGCCGGCCGAAATACAAGCTACCCTCGAGCTTCTGGGTTATGAGCCTGGTACGGCCGGACGCCGGATGATCCCGGAGTTCGTCGACCTCCAGGAGGGCATGACTGCATCGGAAGCGCTGGTCCGCATAAGAAGGTTGGGCACAGTCCGGGAAAATATCGATTATGCCTTTGTAATCGACCACGAGAGGCGGTTGAAGGGCGTGGTCAGCCTTAAGGACCTCATACTGGCGGACCGGGATAGCAGGGTAGCCGATCTCATGGCGCCTAATCCCAGGCTGGTCTACACGAACACGGACCAGGAAGAAGCGGGCAAGGCCATGCGGGACTATGACCTGCCCTTGATGCCCGTAGTCGATACCGAGGCCAGGTTGGTGGGCACCCTGACTTGGGACGACATGGTTGATATCATGGAGCAGGAGGTAACCGAGGACATATACAGGTACGGAGCCGTATCGATCGAGCACAGGTACTTCACTGCACGACTATGGAAGGTGGTGCAGCAGAGGGGGCTGTGGATACTCTTCATCACCCTGGCCAATGCCATAACGGGTACCATTATAGCCGGACAGTCTGAGTTGCTGACCGAGGTCGTTATCCTGGCTGCCTTCATCCCATTGCTTATTGCGACCGGGGGCAGCTTGGGAACCCAGTCCTCAACCGTGGTGATCCGCGGACTTGCCACAGGAGAGATCAACGTTGGCAGGATTCTCAACGTGATGACACGAGAAATAGGAGTCGGTTTTCTCCTGGGCGCCGTAGTCGGCCTGTTCGTATTACTCTACGCATTCATCTTGGGAAGACAGATCGACATCATGATAGTGGTGTGGCTGACACTGGTCCTGATCTCAATCGCAGCTACCACGCTGGGTGCAGCGCTTCCTTTTGTTTTCCAGAA
>PUNJ01000024.1 GCA_003551705.1 Chloroflexota bacterium
TCCTTGGTGAAGTTGCTGGCCACCTTGATCTCGCCGTTGGGAATGGTGTGGACCACGCCGTCCAGGTCCCTGAGAATGGTCCGCCGTAGATTGATCTCCTGCACGACTCCCATTGTATCGGCGACCCGGACCACGTCGCCCACAGCGAACTGGTTCTCCATCAGGATGAACATCCCGGCAATGATATCCCTGACCAGGCTCTGAGCGCCGAAGCCTATGGCTATGCCCGCTACACCAAAGCCCGCCAGGGCCGGGACTATGTTTATACCCAACTCAGCCAGAACGGTGAAGATGACAACGATGCCCAATACCATCACTGCCATATTAACCAGCACATTGGTGAGGGTCTTGGCCCTCTGCTCAGCCTCTTCCTCAACGCACGCCTTGGCCCGGCCGCAGACGGCTCTTCTTATAACTACCGGCAAAAGGCGTCGCAAAGCGTAAGCGATTATCATCGCTATAAGTATGATGATGATGATCCTTATGCCGTGGTCTACAAACCAGTTACCGACCTGCTCGGCGGTCACCCCCAATCCAATTCCAACTTCAAGAAGTATGGCAATCACACCGGCGACAACAACCAGTGTGTCAGCAATTCTCAGGGTAATGCCGGTGACGACGCTCGCATGCTCGTCGATCTCGGCCGGCGTCTTGTCCTTACTTCTCTCGTGAACTACTCTCTTGATCAGGACAGGCAGCGTGCGATGCAAAACAAGGTAGAGCCCCAAAACGGAGCCAAGGATTATCAGTAGTCTCCAGCCGAGTTCTCCAATCAACTCTGACACGATAGCTTACCCTTGATGACGATTTTGTAATGAGTATATTAGAAAGAGGCGGGCTTCAGCAAGAAACAAAATCCGCCCCTGCAAGTCCTGGATGACAAGAGTTTGAACACTGGACGCTCATGGTCACAGGGGAATCTTAGTTCAGGACACTCAATCCGGTGAGATTCAGCATGTTCACCAGTTCTCTCCAGTGAAGAAAGAGTTATGACAAAATCATTACGACGCTCAGTCCTCACTCCAGACCTGGAAATCGTAGCTACAATGTAGATGAGAATAGAATGCCATGTACTTCTTGAAATACTTGACTTGCCTTGCCATTCTCTTAAGCCTCCTGGTTACCGGCAGTTGCAGCCTGTTTGAAATGCAGGAAACAAGGCCAGGCAACGGCGGCCCGATTGATACCGGCTGGGACCCCATCTACGTAGAAGACGACATCGGTGCAGAATTGGAAGCGCAGGACATCGTAGCGGCCATCTCCGAGGCCATGGTGTGTGTAGAGATCGATCGCGTGACATCGGACGGCTTCCTTCCGGCTCCCCAAACAGGTGCCGGGACCGGGATCATAATCGACCCCGCCGGCTACATAGTCACCAACGCCCACGTAGTTGAGAATGCCAGGACGATAACCGTTCGCTTGTGCAGCGGTCGCGAGGTAGAGGCTCTCGACTGGGTGGCAGATACAGCCACAGACCTGGCGGTAGTTGTAATCGAGATTGATGAAGAACTCACTTATGCTCCCTTCCTCCGTAATTCGCTCCGGAACCTGTACGTGCCGGAGACTGTCCTGGCCGCCGGCAATGCTCTTGCCCTGCCGGGCGGACCAACATGGACGCAGGGTGTGATCAGTTACCTGGGCCGGCCCATACGGCTGGACGGTGACGTTGTGTTAGAGAACACGATTCAGACAAGCGCAGCCATCAATCCGGGCAATAGCGGCGGTCCCCTTGTGAATATGGCAGGCCAGGTAGTCGGAATCAACACGGCCATTGCCGACCAGGCGGAAGGTATCGGCTTCGCCATCAGCACTGATGTAGCCATTCCCGTAATTGAACGATTGATTACTGGTTAGACTGCCATCAGTCGCCTTGCCAATCGAAGGCCAGACAGGGCTCGCGCTTACTTCTTGATTGACTTTCTCCCAGGTTCCATGCTAATTAAATAAGCCAAAGGCTTACGAGGTTAGCACTATGGAGCATGGAACCCCTGAACATGACACGCTACAAGAGGAGATCCCAGCCTTGGGCCAACGGCTCGCAAGAGTCGACAAGGAACTCGCCGGTCAGGGATCATCGGAAGGGCACAACCGGACTATTGCGGAACTGGACTTTCTATCGGCGCATATGTCAGATGGATATGCCTCGCTGGACGGGCACGTCGTCTGCAAGGTCAATCATGCGTTGTGCCTCATACTCGGCATAACGGAAACCCATATTATTGGCCGTCCATTCAGCGACCTTTTTGCAATTGAGGACCGTGCCATAGTGAAGAACCTGATTGGCCAGGCGACGGGTTGCAGCGACTCCGTATGCCAAACCAACGTATCTGCGCAGAGAAAAAACAATGAACAAGTAGTGCTGTTTCTTATAGCTCAGGGGGCTGGAGAGGGCAACCTGGTCCGCGTACTGGTCCGAGATATGTCGGCAACGGACCAGGGACGTGAAGAACTTGATAGAAGGGACCGATACTTCCGTGCCTTGATCGAGTACTCTCTCGATGCCTGTATGGTATTTGACGATACAGGCACAATTCGCTATTTGAGCCCGTCATATCGCGACTTACTCGGGTATGAGCATAATGAGCGTATTGGGACGCCGATACTGGCGAATGTGCATCCTGATGATGAAGCTCATGCCCGCGACATTTTCCAGATGCAAATGCAGAGGCCTGGTAAGAGTGCTCGTATGGAGCTGCGTTCCAGGCACAAGGATGGCTCATGGCGCTACATAGAGGCTTCGGGAACAAACCTGATGCTGGACCCGAACATAAGGGGGTTCATAGCCAACATTCGGGACATCACTTCTCGAAAATTGGCAGAGAAAGCCCTGATCGAGAAAGAGGAACATTTTCGCACCCTGATCGAGAATTCATCCGACGCTATTGCGATCATTGATGCCGCCGGTACAATTCTCTATGAGAGTCCTTCCAGCCAGCGCATAGTCGGGTACGATACGGAAACCATCCTCAACAGGAATGTAATGGAATTCGTGCATCCGGAGGACCGGGACCGCATTCAGTCTGTTCTCGCACACTTGAGTGGCGAAAACGATCGAGTGGTCTCCACGGAGCTACGTTTTCGGCACGGCAATGGCTCGTGGATAACGCTGGAAGGTACTGCCAAGAACCTCTTGCACGAACCGCATGTGAACGGTATCGTGGTCAATTACCGCAATGTCACTGAGCGGCGCCTGGCAGAAAAAGCCTTGAAAGAGAGCGAAGAGCGTTACCGTCTGCTTGCGGAAAACTTGTTGGATGTAATCTGGACCATGGGTCCGGACTACAAGTATACCTACATAAGCCCGTCGGTAACGCGATTGCGAGGCTATTCCCAAGAGGAAGCCATGGCCCTCTCTTTGAAGAATAACTTAACCCCAACCTCACTCAAGGATGTTTCGCAGATCATTGCCAAGTACCTCAACGACCCAGGCGGGGGCAATCAATTACCCTCATGGATGTCCGTGGAAGCTGAATTGACCCGCAAGGACGGGGGCAGTGTCTGGACTGAGAACAGTATAACGTTTCTCCGCGATGACCATGGGACAATAACCGGATGCCTTGGCGTTACTCGAGACATAGAACAAAGAAGGAAGGCCGAAGGGGCTTTGCGTGAATCCGAGGCAAAGTATGCAGCAGTAGTAGAGCACGCCATGGACGGCGTAATCATCTGGCAAGACAACTATGCCAAATTCGCCAACCCGGCTGCGAGTCACATCTCTGGCTATTGTCTCGAGGAGATATGCGGAACACCTTTCTTGAACATGTTGCCCGAAGCGAGAAGGAGTGAGATCGGCGGCCTTTACCGATCGCTTCTGACGGGCAGGCAAATGGTAAACACATACCAGATCGAGATCCGACAGAAGAACGGCCAGACGAAACCCGTAGAGGTATCTATAGCCAGAATACTGTACCAGGGTAAACCGGCGGTCATGGGAGTGATCAGGGACATAACCAGCAGGAAACTGGCAGAGGAAGAGCGAGTAATGCATGCCGCGACCCTGGCTCGAGCGGAAGCCCTGAACGTATCACGGCAACGCATAGTCAAGGTGCAGGAATCACTCAGGAAAGAGATAGCGAATGAGATTCACGGGTCAGTCCAAAACAGGATAATACTGCTGATGCATAAGATAAGGGAACTGGAGAGCGCTTCACCTGGAAACCAGCTTGTTGCAGAACTGAGAGAAGTTCACAAGAGGATGGGAGACATCCTCAACGATCATCTCCGTCCCATCAGCCACAGGCTTTTCCCGTCGATACTTCGCCAAGGGCTGGTCCCCGCACTGCAATCATTGTGTGACCAATTCGAGAAAGCGCTAGTTATCGATCTAAACATTGATAAATCGCTTGTGGAGTCTGAGAGGGATGACCGCAGACTTATCCCCGAAACTATACGATTATCGGCCTGCCGCATAACCGAGGAGGCATTGAACAATATCGTCAAACATTCAGGGGCAGACAGGGTGAACATCTCCCTCGCTTGGACGGCAGAAAAGCTTCGACTGGAGATCTGTGACAATGGCCAGGGCTTCAATCCGGGCCAAGTGTCCGCAGGAACGGGAATGCTGATGATCCAGGACTATGCAGAAGTGGCAGGTGGGACCTGGTCCATCAACAGTACGCCGGGCTCGGGTACAAAGATCAATGCTATTTTTGAACTGCCAGGAAATGAGTGAGTGTATCAATGGAGACTTTGGTCTTGGGTATGAACGCCAAGGCCCCTTCTCGCTTGGCCATGATTTCATAGACCTGCTCTTCCTGCGCGCTTATCAAGATAGCCTTGGTGGAAGGACAGTGCCTTTGTACAAACCTCACTACCTCAAGGCCGTCCGGATCGGGCATGTATATGTCCGCTATAATCACGTCGGGGAGCAATGCGTTTACCATATGGATGGCTTCCGCTCCGCTGCCGGCTTCGCCTACAACGTTGAATTCCTTGCTTAGCTCCAGGATGGATCTGAGCCAAGTTCTGAATTCGGGTTCATCATCCGCTAGGACTACTCGATACACTTTACCTTAGGCCAAACCCAGACTCGATGCAGTCAGGTTAACAGCCTTTCAGAAGACGGGCCATAGTGCTAACTTGATAGTTGCCCATAGGCAATCGCTGGTAGTTACTGGGAAGTCTGTGTATTGCCCAAGTAAAGCAGTGTAGCCTTGACACGAGCATGGGTACCAGGCTCATTTGAGACGTTCAGGGCCTGGTAGATTACGTTTATGTATGTCTCCACTGATTTTTCGGACAGGGTGAGTTTCTGAGCGATGGCGGCATTACTGTAGCCCTGTGCAAGCAATTCCAGAACATCCTGGTGTCTGGGCGTCAACTTTGCCAGGGATGATCCCTGCCTGGGCCGGAGGTTTGCCACTATGGCAGGGTCCAGGACCACCATTCCAGCCCTGCTGCCTTCGATTGCTCGGACTACAGCAGCTATATCAGGAACAGTCTGTTTCAGGAGATAAGCCCAACCACGGCTCACGCCCAGCGGCAAACTTGTCACGTAACGTCGATCGCTGTGGGCGGACAGGATAACGATACCGATATGAGGTCTGTCCTTCTTAACCTCCAGAGATAATTCAATCCCGTCCATATTGCCCGGGATTTCGATGTCCATCAATATGACGTCGGGTTCGGTCTCGGAGATCAATCGCAATGCCGATTCCGCTTCGCCCGCAATCCCCGTCACTTCGATATCGGGCTCTGATGACAGGGTTCGTCGCAAAAGGTCTCTGAACAGGGGTTCATCATCAACTATCAATACCCTGGTAGTCACGGCTGCGGGTCCTCCTCAATTCTACCTGGTCCTGGCATGAAAACCATTCCATTAACTTCGCCTTATATTATGCTAGGAGTCAGCACCGTTGTCCACATGGAGGCAACACCATTAACAATGGGGTTTTGCGCCGAGGCTTGCCCAGACTATCACGAGATAAATTCGAGAGCAGCACCATATGCGAGTACACCCCGGCTTTCATAAAATGTACAAGAAGTTCAGGTAGACTATTATCACCAATTTCATATTTAAGGGATACACCAGGCAAAGTCTCTTGCCGGTAGGATAGAAAGGAGTCCAAGTGCACGACTGGAATCTTAATGGTTTTCCCTTCTTGAATACATGGACACTGATGTCGGAAGCGTTCGAAGCGTCATACAAGGCAGTGGAGTCTGAATTGGGCCGCCACGACACGACCCTGGCCCAATTGAATATGCTCCTGATCCTTGATCACTGCAAGGTGCCTCTAACGCCAGGTCAGATAGCATCTTACACCTTCCGTGAGCAGCACAGCGTATCCGCACAGCTTAGTCGCATGAGGAAGACCGGTCTTATCAAGAAGACCCGAAGCACAAAAGACCAGCGGGTTGTCACAGTAAAGATTACCCCAAAGGGGAAGGAACTCCTTGATCGTGTCAAGCCCATCGGGCTTGGGCTGGCTGCAGATATGGTCCAAACGTCCATCCCAAAGGACAACCTGCCACAATTCGACGAATATCTCAAGCGGGTAAGGGACGTCGCCCTGCAGAAGCTGGGAAGGGAAGCCAAGCCAGTGCCTTCCACCTTCCGATTGCCTGAAAACGACGGAGGGTGCCCTTAGGATTTCTTTCCTAGTTGACTAATAGCTCACGCATGACAAGGCGGACCTTGCCCCCCCCCGGGTCCGCCTTGTCATATTCCCTGGCAGTTTGCGGCGGAAGGAACACAAGCAGAGTTATGAAGGGACCTTGGGGCAAAGCTCGATGGGGTTACTCGAGATTTGCGTGAATCGATCTGGGAACGCCTGCCTACGGGCCAATACAGGCAGAGGGATTATGATTCCTTTTTGATCAACTCTCCCTTTGCCGATACTGCAACGCCTCAGCCAGATGATGAGTACGGACAACTGGCTCGCCGTCAACGTCAGCTATGGTGCGCGAAAGTTTGATAATGCGGTGAAAGGACCGGGCTGACAGACACAGCTGGTCCATGGCCGTTTTCAACAAGCGACTGCACCCCGATTCCATCTGGCAAAAGTCCTTCACCTCTGGGGCGTTCATTTCGGCATTACAGAGCAGCCTGGTACCTGCGAAACGGTCAATCTGTCTCTGCCGGGCGCGCTCCACCCTCAAACGCACGCTCTCCGAACTCTCAGCCGACACGATTTCTGCCAGCTTGCCATACTCTATGGGGGGCACGTCGACGAAGATGTCGATGCGGTCGAGCAACGGACCGCTGATTCTCTTCTGGTAGCGGGTCACCTCATTTGCCGAGCAACGACATTCTTTTCGAAAATGTCCCAGATAACCGCATGGGCA